>NZ_JBAKHV010000028.1:0-79184 GCF_036906775.1 Micromonospora sp. CPCC 205561
GCGGCCGCTGACCGGCTCGGCGTTCGCGGGCCGGCTCGCCGCCGAGGCCGACCGCGCCGCCGGCGGCGGGGCGGACGGGGCCCGGGCGGTCGCCGCCGTGGCCGCGCTGACGGCCCGCCACGGCGACACGGCGGTGGAGTTCGGGCACTGGCACGGCGACTGGGTGCCCTGGAACCTCGGCGTGCACGCCGGCCGCCTGGTGGCGTGGGACTGGGAGCACAGCGGGCCGGACGTGCCGCTCGGCTTCGACCTCGCACACGACGCGTTCCAGCGGGCTCTGGTGCTGCGCGGCGAGCCGGCGTCGGCGGCGGCGCGCGCCGTCGACGCCCACCTCGACCGGTACGGCGCCGACCTGGGACTCGCGCCGGCGGCCCGGCGGCTGGTGGCCGACGCCTACCTGCTGGAGATGTGGCTGCGCACCTGGCGTCTCGCTGACGCCGGGGCGGGTTGGAACGCCGCGCTGCATCCCGCCCTGCTGGACGTCGTCGAGAAACGACATAGCGGCTGATCCACCCGAAACGCCTGGTGCGGCGTTCCGCCCTCCGCTCCGGACGGTGACGAGAAAACTCCAGGTCGTGACGAACGTCGATGGCGACGCTCGGCGCGGCACGCCCGACCCGCCACCCGCGGAGCTCGCAGGTCGTCCGGTCGCCCTATTCAACCGGCCCGGGAACCTGTGATCTGCTGTCGCGTGGCGGCCACCGTAGGTCCAAGCGAACTTGTGGGGAGTCGCGTGGAAACGACAACCGAGGAAGCCGGCGAGCCCGGCGTCCTGCTCCTGGTGGGCTCCAGCGGCGGCCACCTGGCCCAGCTGCTCGCCCTGCGCCCGTGGTACGAACGCTGGCGGCGCTGCTGGGTCACCTTCGACACGCCCGAGGCGGTCTCGCTGCTCGCCGGCGAGGACCTGGTCCCGGCGCACCACCCGACCACCCGCAACGTGCCGAACCTGCTGCGCAACGCCGTACTGGCGTGGCGGGTGCTGCGGTCGCGCCGGGTCGCCGCCGTGGTCACCACCGGCGCGGGGGTGGCCGTACCGTTCGTGGTGCTGGCCCGGCTCCGGCGCGTCCCTACCGTCTACATCGAGGTGTACGACCGCATCGACACCCCGACCCTGACCGCCCGGCTCTGCCGGCCGTTCCTCTCCGCGATGCTCGTGCAGTGGGACGAGCAGCGCCGGCAGTACCCGGAGGCCACCGTCGTGGGGACCCTGCTGTGAGCGCCGAGAGCACCGGAACCGCACCCGCGCACCGGGTCGCCCCCGGGCGCCCCCGGACGGCGTCCCCCGCGCGGGTGCCCCGGCAACGCGGCTCCGGCGACCTCGCCCGGGCCCGGCTGCTGGTCGCCGTCGGCACCGACAAGCATCCCTTCGAGCGCCTGGTCGGCTGGCTGGAGGAGTGGCACCGCGCCGTCGCCGACGACGTCGGGCCGACCGTCCAGCACGGGCACACCCGTGCGCCCGCGATGCCCGGGGCGGTGGCCTTCCTCGGCCACGACGACCTCCAGAGCGCGATGGCCGAGGCCGACCTGGTGGTCTGCCACGGCGGGCCGGCCACGATCCTGGAGGCCCGCCGGCACGGCCACCTGCCGATCGTCGTCCCCCGGGACCCGGCGCGGGGCGAGCACGTCGACGACCACCAGCTGCTCTTCGCCCGCCGCCTCGGCGCGGCCGGCATGGTGGCGCTGACCGAGACCCGGGAGGCGCTGTTCGACGCGCTCACCGCCGGCCTCGCCGACCCGTCGCGGTACGCCGTCGCGGCCGACCCGCAGGCGTCCGAGGCGCGCCGGGCGGCGGTCGAGCGGGTGGGCCGGGTCGTGGAGGAACTGGTGGCGGCGTCGGTCGGCCGGCGGCAGCGCGCGAGGTGGCGGCCGTGGGCGCGGTCGGGCCGGAACGGAGAACGGCGATGACCGAACATCCGAGCGTCAGCGCGGTGGTGCCCACCCGGGACCGCCCGGAGCTGCTCCGGGCTGCGGTGCGGGCCATCCTCGACCAGGACCATCCCGGCCCGGTCGAGGTGGTGGTGGTACACGACCAGTCCGAACCGGACACTTCGCTGGCCGAACTGTCCCGCCCCGACCGGCTGGTCCGGGTCGTCCGCAACGAGCGCGCCCCCGGCCTGGCCGGGGCCCGCAACAGCGGCATCCTGGCCGCCACCGGCGAGCTCGTGGCGTTCTGCGACGACGACGACGAGTGGCTGCCCGGCAAGCTGCGCGCCCAGGTCGAGGCCCTCGCCGCCCACCCCGACGCCGAGTTCGTCAGCTGCGGCATCCGGGTCAGCTACGACGGGCACACCGTCGACCGGGCGCTGCCGAAGGACTCGGTCACCCTGGCCGACCTGCTGCGGGACCGGATGACGGAGCTGCACCCGTCGACCTTCCTGATCCGCGCCGCCGCCCTGCGCGACGGGTTCGGGCTGGTCGACGAGGAGATCCCGGGCAGCTACGCGGAGGACTACGAGTTCCTGCTCCGGGCCGCCCGCAGCGCGCCGCTGGTCAACCTGCGCACGCCGTACGTGCTGGTGCGCTGGCACAAGCGGTCCTACTTCGCGCAGCGCTGGGACACCATCTCGGAGGCGTTGCAGTGGCTGCTGCGGCGATACCCCGAGTTCGGCACCCAGCCGGCCGGCGAGGCACGGGTCGCCGGGCAGATCGCCTTCGCCCGGGCCGCGTCCGGCGACCGGCGGGGCGCGCTGCGCTGGGCCCGGCACACCCTGCGGCGCAACCCCCGCGAGCCGCGGGCGTACCTGGCCCTCGCCGTGGCCGGGCGGGTGGTCCGCGCCGACGCGGTGCTGCGCACCCTGCACAAGCGCGGCCGGGGCATCTGAGCACGCCAGCCATGTCGCACCTCCCCTGAACGACACCATCGACGATCGAAGGACCCCACTCCATGGCGCTGCACTCCCTCCGGTTCCGTCTCGTAGACTCGCCGACCTCGCTCGGCGCCAGGAGGCGGGCGCGGCGTGCGGCCTGGCTGTCGGACACGTTCCCGGACCTGGCTGAGATGAGCGTTCTCGACCTGGGCGGACGGGTGGAGAGCTGGGCCCGGGTCCCCGTCCGGCCGGCGCACGTGCACGTGGTCAACCTGGAGCCGTTGCCCACGGAACTGCCGGACTGGGCCGAGGCGGACCACGCCGACGCCTGCGAGCTTCCGAAGAGCATCCTGAGCCGACGCTACGATCTTGTCTTCAGCAACAGCGTTCTGGAGCACGTCGGCGGGCACGAGCGTCGTCAGCGGATGGCGGAGGCCGTCCGGGAGTTGGGGCGCGCGTACTGGGTGCAGACGCCGTACCGGTACTTCCCGATCGAGCCGCACTGGGTGGCGCCGGGCATGCAGTTCCTGCCGGTGTCGGCGCGGGTGGCGGTGGCCCGCAAGTGGCCGCTCGCCTACACCCCGGGAAAGTCCTACGAGGCGGCGATGAGGCAGGTCCTGACGACCGAACTCATCGGTCGTGCCGAGTTTCGTTACCTGTTCCCGGACGCCGTCATCCGTAACGAGCGCCTGCTGGGTCTGACGAAATCGATCATCGCGATCCGCAGGCCCTGACGGGCCGACCGGGGCGCGGCAACCCTAGCGGCGGTCCGTGTCGGGACCGCGGTCCACCCGGCGGTCGCGCCGGCGCCCCCGGCGATCGGCCGAGGCCTGTCGCAGCCTCTCGTACCAGGCCGGGGTGGTGGCCGGGTCGAAGATCCGGGCGATCACGATGTCGGTGGAGGAGTGCGCCAGGATCGACAGCACGATGGTCAGCGCCACCAGGTGGAATATCTCGTCACCGGCCGGAATGCCGGCCTGGAGCACCAACAGGCCGTAGACCACCGAGGCGAAGCCCTTCGGCCCGAACCACATCGCGGCGAACTGCTCCGTGCGGCTCAGCCGGGAGCCGAGGAACGAGACGGCCAGCGCCACCGGACGCGCCACCACGATGGCGAGCACCGCGAACAGCCAGCCCGGCCAGGAGATATCGCCGAGGAACTCGATCGAGATCAGCGCGCCGAAGACCAGCAGCGCGGCCAGCTTGAACACCTCGGCGATCAACTCGCCGAAGTGCTCGAAGCTCTCCCGCTGCCGCTCGCCGAAGGTGGCCACGGTGATGCCGGCGGCGAACGCCGCGAGGAACAGGTTGGCGTGGGTGACCTGGCCCAGGGCCAGCACCAGCAGGCCGATCGCCACGCCGTTGAGCGGCTCGTACTGGGTCGAGGCGGAGAAGAAGCGGGTCTTCTCCAGACGCAGCGCCAACCATGGCACCCCGACCCCGATCACCACCCCCAGAAGCAGTTCCAGGCCCAACTCGTCCAGGTGCAGGTCGTCCGAGCCGGCCGCGACGGCCAGGAACAGGATGACGAAGGGCAGCGCCAGGCCGTCGTTGATCCCGGACTCGACGTTGAGCAGGTGCCGCAGCCGGCCGGGCACCCGGTCGTTGCCGACCAGCGCCGAGGCGAACACCGGGTCCGTGGGTGCGAGGACCGCACCGAGCAGCAGCGACTCCGGCCAGTCCAACCCCACCACGTAGTGGGCCAGCAGCGCGGTGATCAGCAGCGTCAGCGGCAGGCCCCAACCCAGCGCCCGGCCGGGCAGCCGCCACGCCGAGCGCAGGTCCGCCCAGCCCACCCGCATGCCGTCGGTGAAGAGGACGGTGAACAGGGCCAGTTCGGCCAACGTCGCCACGATCGGCGAGTCAGCGGTGATGTCCAGCACGCCGGTGGTCTCCGGGCCCAGCACGAAACCGGCGACCAGGAAGAGCACGGCGGTGGAGAGGATCGTGCGGTGGGCCAGACTGGAGAGTAGGACCGCCAGCAGCAGGGCGGCGGCGAACGCGAAGAGCAGCACCGGGGCTCCCAGAAATCGGGGTCGACGAAGTCACTGCCGACCAGACTTCCCGGCGCACCGTGGCTGATCCTACGTTCCGCCCGAGCGTGGCGTCCGCAGGGCGGGACACGGCGGGCGGCGCACGGCGGCGGCCACCGGGCGTGACAGACTGGCCGCTGTGTTGCGCTGGTTGACTGCAGGGGAATCGCACGGGCCCGCCCTCGTCGCGATGCTGGAGGGCGTGCCCGCCGGCATCGAGGTGACCACCGGGGAGATCGCCGGTGAGCTGGCCCGGCGCCGGCTCGGCTACGGCCGGGGCGCGCGGATGTCGTTCGAGCAGGACGAGGTCGAGGTCGTCGGCGGGCTGCGGCACGGGGTGACCCTCGGCAGCCCGGTCGCGATCCGGGTCGGCAACTCCGAGTGGCCCAAGTGGCGCACCGTCATGGCCGCCGACCCGGTCGACCCGCAGGCGCTGGCCAGCCAGGCCCGCAACGCGCCGCTGACCCGCCCCCGTCCGGGCCACGCCGATCTGGCCGGCATGCAGAAGTACGGCCACACCGACGCCCGCCCGATCCTGGAGCGGGCCAGCGCGCGGGAGACCGCCGCCCGCGTCGCCGTCGGCACGGTCGCCAAGGCGCTGCTCCGGCAGGCCCTCGGCATCGAGATCGTCTCCCACGTGGTGGAGCTGGGCCCGGTGGCCACCAAGCCGGGGCTGCGCCCCGCGCCCTCCGACGCCGCCCGCATCGACGCCGACCCACTGCGCTGCCTCGACCCCGAGGCCAGCGCCCGGATGGTCGCCGAGGTCGACGCCGCGAAGAAGGCCGCCGACACGCTGGGTGGCGTGGTCGAGGTGCTGGCGTACGGCGTCCCGCCCGGCCTGGGCAGCCACGTGCAGTGGGACCGCAAGCTCGACGCCCGCCTCGCCACCGCGCTGATGTCCATCCAGGCGATCAAGGGCGTGGAGATCGGCGACGGCTGGCAGCAGGCGCGCTCCCGCGGTTCCGAGGCGCACGACGAGATCATTCCCAGCGCCACCGGCGTACGTCGGGTCACCGACCGGGCCGGCGGGCTGGAGGGTGGCATCACCACCGGCGAACCGCTGCGGGTGCGGGCCGCGATGAAGCCGATCTCGTCGCTGAACCGCGCCCTGGCCACCGTGGACGTCACGACCGGCGAGCCGGCCACCGCGATCAACCAGCGCTCGGACGTCTGCGCCGTGCCCGCCGCCGCCGTCGTCGCCGAGGCGATGGTGGCGCTGGTGCTGGCCGAGGCCGCCACCGAGAAGTTCGGCGGCGACTCCGTCGCCGAGATCCGCCGCAACCTCACCGGCTACCTCGACGCGCTGGTGATCCGGTGAGCGCGGGCCGACGGGCGGGGCGCGTGGCCGGCCGGCGGTGCCGCTGATGGCGCCGGTCTGCGTGCTGGTCGGGGCGCCCGGCTCCGGCAAGACCACGGTCGGGCTGGCGCTGGCGGAGCTGCTCGGGGTCGAGTTCCGCGACACCGACCTGGACATCGCGCGGCTCGCCGGCAAGCCGATCCCGGAGATCTTCATCGACGAGGGCGAGGAGCACTTCCGTACCCTCGAACGGGCCGCGGTGGCGGCGGGGCTGGCCTCGTGCGGGGGCGTGCTCGCCCTCGGCGGCGGCGCGGTCCTCGCCGAGGAGAACCGCGCCGCCCTGGTCGGGCACTCCGTGGTGCACCTCTCCGTGGAGCTGTCCGACGCGGTGAAGCGGGTAGGGCTCGGCGCCGGTCGCCCGCTCCTGGCGATCAACCCGCGCGCGACGCTGAAGCACCTGCTGGACCAGCGCCGCCCGCTCTACGCCGAGGTGGCCACCGCGACCGTGGTGACCGACGGGCGGGCCCCGGAGGAGATCGCCGCCGAGATCGCCGCGCTCCTGAAGCGCTGAGCCCTCCGTCGCCGGTCAGTCGCGGGCGATGCGGTCGAGCACGTCGGCCAGCGCGGTCGGCTCGCTGAGCATCGGCCAGTGCCCGGTGGGCAGCGCGTGCAGCCGGCCGCCGGCCAGGCCGGCGAAGAACGGGTGGCCCTGCGCGATCATGTCCTCGACCACCTCCAGCGGAATGGTGCTGGCCACCAGCGCCGTCGGCACCGCGCGTCCACCGGTGCGCCGCAGCGGGTCCGTCGCGGCCCGCAGCGGGTGGGCGGTGGCGCGCCGCCGCAGCAGCGCCAGCGTGGCGGGATCGAGCCCGGCCAGGTTCTCCGGGTCCGCCGCCGGGTCGAACGCCGGCGGCGGCAGCAGGTGCCCGTCGCCGATCTGGGCGCGCAGCCGCGACCGCTCCTCCGGCGGGTTGCTGTCGAACTGCGACATGCCGTCCGGCAGCGGCCCGCTCTCCACGTAGACCACCCGGGCGACCCGCTCCGGTACGCGGTCCGCCGCCTGGGCCACCGGCAGCCCGCCGCCGGAGTGCCCCACCAGCAGCACGTCGTGCAGCTCCTCCACCTCGATCAACCGGACGATGTCGGCGGTGTGCGTCTCCAGGCCGACCTCCGGGCCGGCCAGGTGGGCGCGCTCGGCCACCCCGGTCAGCGTCACGGGGTGCACCTCGTGGCCCCGCCCGCGTAGCTCGGCGGTCACCGCGCGCCACGCCCAACCGCCCAGCCAGAATCCCGGTACCAGCACGAACGTCGCCATCCGCGACCTCCCTCTCTCGTCGTCCCGGGAACCGTACGATCGAATCCGGACGTCTTCCGCCCGCTTTACAGGAGTGGCCCGTGTCACATCCCGCGGCCCGGGTCCTCGGCATGCTCGAACTGCTCCAGAGCCACCACCGGCTCACGGGGGCGGAGCTGGCCCGCCGGCTGGGGGTGGACGGGCGCACCGTGCGCCGCTACGCCGTGACCCTGGCCGAGCTGGGCATCCCGGTGACCGCCGAGCGGGGTCGCCACGGCGGCTACCGGCTCCGCCCCGGCTACAAGCTGCCGCCGCTGATGCTCACCGACGACGAGGCGGTCGCCGTGCTGCTCGGGCTGATCGCCGCGGAGCGGCTCGGGCTGGGCACGCAGGAGCCCGCGACCGCGACGGCGCTGGCCAAGATCCGCCGGGTGCTCCCGCCCACGCTGGGCGAGCGCCTCGCCGCCGTGCGGGAGCATCTCGGCTTCACCCTGCGCCGTTTCGCGCCGGAGGCCCGACCGGCGACGGCGACGCTGCTCACCCTCGCCACCGCCGCCCGGCACCGCCGTCGGGTACGGCTCGACCACCGCTCCTTCTCCGGCGCGGCGACGCGCCGGGAACTCGACCCGTACGGGCTGGTCTTCCATGCCGGCCGCTGGTACGTCACCGGCCACGACCACCTGCGCGGGGCCGTGCGGACGTTCCGGCTGGACCGGATCGGCGCGGTGGAGGCGGGGGAGGAGAGCTTCGCCGTTCCCGACGGCTTCGACCCGGTGGCCCACGTGACCCGCTCGCTGGCCCGCGTGCCGTACGCCCACGACGTCGAGGTGCTGCTGGAGACCGACCTGGCCGCCGCCCGACGCCGTCTCCCGCCGAGCGTGGCCGAGCTGAGCGCCAGCGCGGACGGCGTCCTGCTGCGCGCCCGCGCGGAGAACCTGGACGGGATGGCCCAGCTGCTCGCCGGGCTCGGCTGGCCGTTCACCGTCCGGCGGCCCGACGCCCTGCGGGAGGCGGTGGCCGCGCACGCCCGCCGGTTGGCCGGTTGGGCCGCGCGGGAGCCCGGGTGAACCGGCCGCCGACGGCGTGACCCGGGCGTCCTCGTCCGCGGCGGGAACCGGGTGCCCCGTCGACGGGGGCGGAACGGGGCGGGACGGCCACGAAGTGGACAGTTCGCGTCCCGGACGGGGCGGCTGGACTAGGCTGCCCGCGATGGACGAGGTGACCCGGATCCCGGTCGGCGGCGAGCGCCCGTACGACGTGCTGGTGGGACGTGACCTGCTCGACGCGCTGCCGGGGCTGCTGCCGGACGCGAACCGCGTGGCGGTGCTGCACGCGCCCCCGCTCAAGGAACTGGCCGACGCGATCGGCGGGCGGCTGCGATCGGCGGGCGTCACGCTGCTGCCCATCGAGGTGCCGGACGCCGAGGCAGGCAAGCACATCGACGTCGCCGCGACCTGCTGGGACCGGCTGGGCGAGGCGGGATTCACCCGTACCGACGCGGTGGTGGGCGTCGGCGGCGGCGCGGTGACCGACCTGGCCGGCTTCGTCGCGGCGAGCTGGCTGCGCGGGGTGCGCTGGGTGCCGGTGGCGACCTCGCTGCTGGGCATGGTCGACGCCGCCGTGGGCGGCAAGACCGGGATCAACACCGCCGCCGGCAAGAACCTGGTCGGGGCCTTCCACCCGCCGGTGGGTGTCCTCGCCGACCTGGCGACCCTGGACAACCTTCCCCGGGCCGACCTCGTCGCCGGTCTGGCCGAGGTGGTCAAGTGCGGGTTCATCGCCGACCCGGTGATCCTCGAACTGGTGGAACGGGACCCGGAGGCGGTCACCGAACCGGCCGCCCCGGTCACCCGCGAGCTGATCGAACGGGCCATCCGCGTGAAGTCGGACGTGGTCTCCGGCGACCTGCGGGAGTCGGGCGTGCGGGAGGTGCTGAACTACGGTCACACCCTCGCCCACGCCATCGAGAAGGCGGAGGGCTACCGCTGGCGGCACGGACACGCGGTGGCGGTCGGCATCGTCTACGCCGGTGAGCTGGCCCGGCTGGCCGGCCGACTGGACGCCCCCACCGCCGAGCGGCACCGGACGGTCATGGCGGCGCTCGGCCTGCCGACCCGCTACCACGCCGAGGCCTGGCCGGGACTGCTGGCCACGATGCGGGTGGACAAGAAGACCCGGGGCAGCCAACTGCGCTTCGTGGTGCTCGACGGGCTGGCCCGGCCCGCGATCCTCGAGGGTCCGGACGACGAACTGCTGGAGGCGGCCTACCGCGAGGTGGCCGCGTGAGGGTCCACGTGCTCAACGGCCCCAACCTCGGCCGGCTCGGCACCCGGCAGCCGGAGGTCTACGGCGCGACGAGCTACGCGGACCTGGTGACGCTCTGCGAGTCGACCGGACGGGAACTCGGCCTGGACGTGACTGTCCGGCAGACCGACGCCGAGCACGAGCTGCTCGGCTGGCTGTACGCCGCGGCCGACGAGGGCGCGGCCGTGGTGCTGAACCCCGCCGCCTGGTCGCACTACTCGTACGCGGTCCGCGATGCCTGCGCCATGCTGCGCGGGCCACTGGTCGAGGTGCACCTCTCCAACATCCACGCCCGCGAGGAGTTCCGGCACCACTCCGTGGTCTCGGCGGTGGCGACCGGGGTGATCTGCGGCCTCGGCGTCGACGGCTACCGCCTGGCCCTGCACCATCTGGCGAACCTCGGCCGCTGACGCCCCGCCGGTTCCGGTCCCGGTCGCGCGGTGCGCGGTGCGCGGGCGGCCGGGAAGGTCGGGCCGGGACTCATGAGTAGCCGGCCCCTGGCAGATCCGTCCGTGGCGCAACTGAATCCAGTCACGCTGAGTCACGACTTGCTGCCGTCACTCCGGGTCACCGGGCGCAGGACACCCGCCCCGCGCCTCTCGGCCGCTTTGCTCTGCAGCCGGATTCGCACCAGCGCGCTGATCTGCGGTTCTCTTGCCAACCGCGAATCGTCGCCGGTACGAGTGACGTGACCCAGGGTGCTTGGTGCATCCGCGGCTGCAGAGCAAAGGGGGGCGCGAGGGGTGGCGGTGGGGCGGGCGGCCGTGCGCGCAGGGTCACCTTCCGGCGCGCGATGTCGCCCGGAACCTCGCGAGCTTCCGGTCGGTGGCCAGGGCGGGGTGGGGCGGGGGTGGGGGAGGCGGGCCACGGCGACGCGGAACGCCGTGGGCGGACCGGGGCGGACAGCGCCGGGCGCCAGCGCTCGACGTAGCTAGTAGACTTGCCAGGTCTGTCCGCCAATTGATGATCAAGGCAGGAAATGGCCACCACCAACGACCTGAAGAACGGCCTGGTACTCAACCTCGACGGAGAGCTGTGGGCCGTCGTCGAGTTCCAGCACGTCAAGCCCGGTAAGGGCGGTGCGTTCGTGCGCACCACCCTGAAGAACGTGCTGTCCGGCAAGGTGGTCGACAAGACCTTCAACGCGGGCACCAAGGTCGAGACCGCGACCGTGGACAAGCGCACCATGCAGTACCTCTACGCCGACGGCGAGGACTACGTCTTCATGGATCTGGAGACCTTCGACCAGATCACCGTGCCGGGCGGCACCGTCGGCGAGGCGGCGAACTACCTGCTGCCCGAGGCCGAGGCGACCGTGGCCACCCACGAGGCGGTCCCGCTCTACATCGAGCTGCCGACCAGCGTCGTGCTGGAGGTCACCTACACCGAGCCGGGTCTGCAGGGCGACCGGTCGACCGGCGGCAACAAGCCGGCCACCGTCGAGACCGGCGCGACCGTGCAGGTGCCGCTCTTCATCACCACCGGCGAGAAGATCAAGGTCGACACCCGCGACGGCCGTTACCTCGGCCGCGCCTGATGGCCGAGGGGCCCAAGCAGCAGATGCCGGCGCGCCGCAAGGCGCGCAAGCGGGCGCTGGACGTGCTCTTCGAGGCAGACCTGCGGGACCGTCCGCCGGTGGAGGTGCTCGCCGGCTACATCGAGCGGATCGAGAAGCCCCGCCCCGAGCACCTGGGATACGCGGTGAGCCTGGTCGAGGGGGTCGCCGCCCATCTCGGCCGGATCGACGAGGTGATCGCCAGCTACGCCGAGGGGTGGACGCTCGACCGGATGCCGGCGGTGGACCGCAACCTCGCCCGGATCGCGGTCTACGAGTTGCTCTACGTCGACGAGATCGACGACGCGGTGGCCATCAGCGAGGCCGTCGAGCTGGCCCGGCAGATGTCGACCGACGACTCGCCGCGCTTCCTCAACGGCATCCTCGGCCGCATCGCGGAGTACGCCACCCGCTGAGAGGGCGCACGTCACACCGGACGTGCGTCACACCTGGGCGCCGTGATCCGCAGAACGACGCAGGGCCCGTGCCGTCCGGCACGGGCCCTGCGTCGTTCTGCGGTCAGCTGGCGAAGAACGCCCGCGGGTCGGCGACCAGCACACCGTGCTCGGTGAGCCGCTCGATCAGGCCGGACGGCGAGGCGTCGTAGACGATCGCGAGCGCGCGCAGGTCGTCGGCGCGGATGGAGAGCACCCGGCCGTTGTAGTCACCGCGCTGCTGCTGGATGGCGCGCGCGTAGCGGGCGACGTAGGCCAGGTCCTCGGAGGCCTCGTCGTAGAGCCGCTCCAGGTCCAGGACGATCTTGCTGGTGGGCTCGTGGCGCACCCCGCTGCCGTCGGGCAGCAACTCCGAGACGGGAACTCGGTAGAAGTCGGCCAGCTCAGCCAGGCGCGACACCGTGACGGCGCGGTCGCCGCGCTCGTACGAGCCGACCACCACCGCCTTCCACCGCCCGTTCGACTTCTCCTCCACGCCCTGCAGGGAGAGGCCCTGCTGCTGGCGGATGGAGCGCAGGCGGGCGCCCAGAGACTTGGCGTATTCAGAGGGCATTCGGACACTCCCAGTGCTGCTCGGGGTTCTCCCAGCGATCGCTACGGAGCGTGACGGTACGGGGATTGGCACAACTGGTCAAGTGGTCGTGACCTTACCGTTGGGATCACCGGTGGAGTTGTCCGTATTTCACCGGGCTGACCGGAGGGTCAGTGGCCGGCGGCGGGCAACGCGGTGACCACTGGTAACGTGGCGGGAAGCCCCGGTCCGGGCCGCTCGCGGTCCGGTGCCGGCACCCGACGTCCTTTAACGACCCGTCCCGTGAGGCGGGGAAGGAGGTCCGCCGTGGCCTACCCACCGGCTGCCCGCCCGTCACCGCCGCGACAACCCTCGGTGAAGGTGATCCTCGCCAGCGCCGACGTCCAGCGCGTGGTCGACCGCATCGCCCACCAGATCCTGGAGAAGACCCAGGGCGCCGAGGACACCGTGCTGCTCGGCATCCCCACCCGGGGCGTCCCCCTCGCGAAGCGGCTCGCCGCCCGGATCAGCACCTTCGAGGACGTGACCGTCCCCGTCGGCGTGCTCGACATCACCCTCTACCGCGACGACCTGCGCCGGCACGCCACCCGCGCGGTCGGACCGACGCAGGTGCCGCCCGGCGGCATCGACGGCAAACGGGTCGTCCTCGTCGACGACGTGCTCTTCTCCGGCCGCACGGTGCGGGCCGCGCTCGACGCGCTCAACGACGTCGGGCGGCCGGCGTCGGTGCAGCTCGCCGTCCTGGTCGACCGCGGCCACCGCGAGCTGCCGATCCGCGCCGACTACGTCGGCAAGAACATCCCGACCTCCCTGACGGAGAGCGTGAAGGTCACCCTCGCGGAGACCGACGGTGTCGACGAGGTCAAGTTGTACGGGGGTACCCCCTCGTGATCAGGCATCTGCTCTCCGGCGCGGACCTGGACGCCGCCTCCGCCACCCAGATCCTGGACACGGCCGCCGAGATGGCCACCGTCTCCGTGCGGGAGGTCAAGAAGCTCCCGGCGCTGCGCGGGCGCACCGTGGTCAACCTCTTCTACGAGGACTCCACCCGGACCCGGATCTCCTTCGAGGCGGCGGCGAAGCGGCTCAGCGCCGACGTGATCAACTTTTCGGCCAAGGGTTCCAGCGTGGCCAAGGGCGAGAGCCTGAAGGACACCGCGCTGACCCTCCAGGCGATGGGGGCCGACGCGGTGGTCGTCCGGCACCCCGCCTCCGGCGCCCCGCACCGCCTCGCCGACTGGGTGGACGGCTCGGTGGTCAACGCCGGCGACGGCACCCACGAGCACCCCACCCAGGCGCTGCTCGACGCGTACACGATGCGGTCCCGGCTGGGGCGGCTGGCCGGCCTGTCGGTCGCGGTGGTCGGGGACGTGCTGCACAGCCGGGTGGCCCGCTCGAACGTGCTGCTGCTCTCCACCCTCGGCGCCAAGGTGACCCTGGTCGGGCCGCCGACGCTCATCCCCGTCCACATCGCGCAGGCCCTCGCGCCCGGCACCGACGTCTGCTACGACCTGGACTCGGTGCTGCCGCACTCGGACGTGGTGATGATGCTGCGGGTGCAGCGCGAGCGGATGAACGACTCCTACTTCCCGTCCGCCCGCGAGTACGCCCGCCGCTACGGCCTGGACGGCCCGCGGATGCGCCGGCTGCCCGAGCACGCGATCGTCATGCACCCCGGCCCGATGAACCGGGGGATGGAGATCACGCCGGAGGTGGCCGACTCGCCCCGCTCCACCATCGTCGAACAGGTCGCCAACGGGGTCTCCGTGCGGATGGCCGTCCTCTACCTGCTGCTCGGGGGGAACAACCGGTGAGCTCGTACCTGATCTCCAACGTCAGCGTCGTCGGCGCCGCGCCGACCGACCTGCTGATCCGCGACGGCGTCGTCGCGGCCGTCGGCGCCGGGCTGGACGCGCCGGAGGCCACCGTCGTCGACGGCACCGGGCTGGTCGCCCTGCCCGGCCTGGTAGACCTGCACACCCACCTGCGCGAGCCCGGCCGGGAGGACGCCGAGACGGTCGAGTCCGGATCCCGGGCGGCGGCGCTGGGCGGCTACACCGCGGTCTGCGCGATGGCCAACACCTCGCCGGTGGCCGACACCGCCGGCGTGGTCGAGCAGGTCTGGCGCCTCGGCCGGGAGGCCGGGCTGGTCGACGTGCAGCCGATCGGGGCGGTCACCGTCGGCCTGGCCGGCGAGCACCTCGCCGAGCTGGGCGCGATGGCCGACTCGGCGGCGCGGGTGCGGATCTTCTCCGACGACGGGCACTGCGTGGCCGACCCGAGGCTGATGCGCCGGGCGCTGGAGTACGTGAAGGCGTTCGACGGGATCATCGCCCAGCACGCCGAGGAGCCCCGGCTCACCGAGGGCGCGCAGATGCACGAGGGCGAGGTGTCGACCCGCCTCGGGCTGACCGGCTGGCCGGCGGTCGCCGAGGAGGCGATCATCGCCCGGGACGTGCTGCTCGCCGAGCACGTCGGCAGCCGGCTGCACGTCTGCCACGTCTCCACGGCCGGCAGCGTCGAGGTGCTGCGCCAGGCCAAGGCCCGGGGCGTACGGGTCACCGCCGAGGTGACCCCGCACCACCTGCTGCTCACCGACGAGCTGGTCGGCGGCAGGGGCGAGCTCGGCAGCCCCGCGCTCGCGGAGAACTGGAGCCCGGCCGGGGCGTACGACCCGGTCTACAAGGTCAATCCGCCGCTGCGCACCGCGGCCGACATCGCCGCGCTGCGGGCCGCCCTGGTCGAGGGGGTGCTCGACGTCGTCGCCACCGACCACGCCCCGCACGCGGTGGAGGACAAGGAGTGCGAGTGGGCGTACGCCCGGCCGGGCATGCTCGGCCTGGAGACGGCGCTCTCGATCGCCCTCGACGTGCTCGGCCCGCAGTGGGACCTCATCGCCGAGCGGATGTCGCGGGCCCCGGCCCGCATCGCCGGGCTCGACGGGCACGGCCTCGACCCCGCGCCCGGCGTGCCGGCCAACCTGACCCTGGTCGACCCGGCCGCCCGCCGCACCATCGAACCGGCGGAGCTGGCCAGTCGCAGCCGCAACACCCCGTACGCCCGCATGACGCTGCCGGGTCGCATCGTGGCGACCTTCCTGCGCGGCGAGCCGACGGTCCTGGACGGAAAGGCGGTTCTATGACCAAGCGGAGGCCCGCGATCCTCGTACTCGAGGACGGGCGCACGTTCCACGGGGAGGCGTACGGCAGCGTCGGGGAGACCTTCGGCGAGGCGGTCTTCAACACCGGTATGACGGGCTACCAGGAGACCCTGACCGACCCCTCCTACCACCGGCAGGTGGTGGTGCAGACCGCCCCGCACATCGGCAACACCGGCGTCAACGGCGAGGACGACGAGTCGGGCCGGATCTGGGTCGCCGGCTACGTGGTCCGCGACCCGGCCCGGATCGGCTCGAACTGGCGGGCCACCGGCGGGCTGGAGGACCGGCTGGCCGCCGAGGGCGTGGTGGGCGTCAGCGGCGTGGATACCCGGGCGCTGACCCGGCACCTGCGCGAGCGCGGCGCGATGCGCGTCGGCATCTCCAGCGTCGAGACCGACCCCCGGGCCCTGCTGGCCCGGGTGCGGCAGTCCCCGGAGATGGTCGGCGCGGACCTCTCCGCCGAGGTCAGCACCGCGGAGCCGTACGTGGTGCCGGCCGACGGCGCGCACCGGTTCACGGTCGCCGCGCTGGACCTGGGCATCAAGCGCAACGTGCCGCGCCGGCTCGCCGCCCGCGGGGTCACCACCCACGTGCTGCCGGCCGGCTCCAGCATCGACGACCTGCTCGCCACGGGTGCCGACGCGGTGTTCCTCTCGCCGGGCCCGGGCGACCCGGCCACGGCCGACGGCCCGGTGGGGCTGGCCCGGGAGGTGCTGAGCCGGCGGATCCCGCTCTTCGGCATCTGCTTCGGCAGCCAGATCCTCGGCCGGGCGCTCGGCTTCGGCACCTACAAGCTCGGCTACGGCCACCGCGGCATCAACCAGCCGGTGCTCGACCGGGTCACCGGCAAGGTCGAGGTGACCAGCCACAACCACGGCTTCGCGGTCGAGGTTCCCGGCGCGCGCCACGGCGCGGTCGTACCCGACCAGGTGATCGAGACCGAGTTCGGCGGCGTCCAGGTGTCGCACGTCTGCCTCAATGACAACGTGGTCGAGGGGCTGCGGGCCAAGGACGTGCCCGCCTTCACCGTCCAGTACCACCCGGAGGCGGCGGCCGGCCCGCACGACGCGGACTACCTCTTCGACCGCTTCGCCGAGCTCGTCGAGGGCCGGATCCAGAGCGAGGGGCGCACACATGCCTAAGCGGACCGATCTCAAGCACATCCTGGTCATCGGCTCCGGGCCGATCGTGATCGGGCAGGCCTGCGAGTTCGACTACTCCGGCACCCAGGCCTGCCGGGTACTGCGCAGCGAGGGGATCCGGGTCAGCCTGGTCAACTCGAACCCGGCGACGATCATGACGGATCCCGAGTTCGCCGACGCCACCTACGTCGAGCCGATCACCCCGGAGTTCGTCGAGCTGGTGATCGCCAAGGAGCGCCCCGACGCGGTGCTGCCGACCCTCGGCGGGCAGACCGCGCTGAACACCGCGGTCGCCCTGCACGAGGCGGGCGTGCTGGAGAAGTACGGCGTCGAGCTGATCGGCGCCAACATCGAGGCGATCCGGCGCGGCGAGGACCGGCAGCTGTTCAAGGACATCGTCGCCAAGGCGGGCGTACGCCTGGGTGTCGACGACCCGGCGGGCCTGGTGCCCCGCTCGCGGGTCTGCCACTCGATGGCGGAGGTCGAGGAGACGGTCGCCGAGCTGGGCCTGCCGGTGGTGATCCGGCCGTCGTTCACCATGGGCGGCCTCGGCTCCGGCATGGCGCACACCCCCGAGGACCTGGCCCGCATCGCCGGCGACGGGCTGACCGCCAGCCCCGTGCACGAGGTGCTCATCGAGGAGAGCGTGCTCGGCTGGAAGGAGTACGAGCTCGAACTGATGCGTGACCGGCACGACAACGTGGTGGTGGTCTGCTCGATCGAGAACCTCGACCCGATGGGCGTGCACACCGGCGACAGCGTCACCGTGGCCCCGGCCATGACGCTCACCGACCGGGAGTACCAGCGCCTGCGTGACCTGGGCATCGCGGTGCTGCGCGAGGTCGGCGTGGACACCGGCGGCTGCAACATCCAGTTCGCCGTCAACCCGGCCGACGGCCGGATCGTGGTGATCGAGATGAATCCCCGGGTGTCCCGGTCGTCGGCGCTGGCCTCGAAGGCCACCGGCTTCCCGATCGCCAAGATCGCCGCGAAGCTGGCCATCGGCTACACCCTCGACGAGATCCCCAACGACATCACCCTGAAGACCCCGGCGGCGTTCGAGCCGACCCTGGACTACGTGGTGGTGAAGATCCCCCGGTTCGCGTTCGAGAAGTTCCCCGGCGCCGACCCGGAACTGACCACCACCATGAAGTCCGTCGGCGAGGCGATGAGCCTGGGCCGCAACTTCGGCGAGGCGCTGAACAAGGCGATGCGCTCGCTGGAGACCAAGGCCGCCGGGTTCTGGACCGTGCCGGATCCGGTCGTCGCCGCCGCGACGGGCGCCGGTGCGGCGGAGGTGACGAAGGAGAACACCCTCGACGCGCTGCGGATGCCGCACGACGGCCGGCTCTACACCGTCGAGCGGGCGCTGCGGTTGGGCGCCTCGATCGCCGAGGTCGCCGCCGCGTCCGGCGGGATCGACCCCTGGTTCCTGGACCAGATCGCCGCCCTGGTCGAGCTGCGCGCCGAGATCGTGGACGCCCCGGTGCTCGACGCCGACCTGCTGCGCCGGGCCAAGCGGGCCGGCCTGTCGGACCGGCAGCTGGCCGCGCTGCGCCCGGAGCTGGCCGCCGAGGACGGCGTACGCACGCTGCGGCACCGCCTCGGCGTCCGCCCGGTCTACAAGACGGTGGACACCTGCGCCGCCGAGTTCGAGGCGACCACGCCCTACCACTACTCCACGTACGACCAGGAGACGGAGGTCGTGCCGTCGGCCCGGCCGAAGGTGATCATCCTGGGTTCCGGGCCGAACCGGATCGGGCAGGGCATCGAGTTCGACTACTCCTGCGTGCACGCGGTCCAGGCGCTGCGGGCCGCGCCCCTGGGCGGGGTGGCCGGCTCCGGCTACGAGACCGTGATGGTGAACTGCAACCCGGAGACCGTCTCCACCGACTACGACACCGCCGACCGGCTCTACTTCGAGCCGCTCACCTTCGAGGACGTGCTGGAGGTCTGGCACGCCGAGGACTCCTCCGGCCGGGCGGCCGGCGGCCCGGGCGTGGTCGGGGTGATCGTGCAGCTCGGCGGCCAGACGCCGCTGGGCCTGGCGCAGCGGCTGAAGGACGCGGGCGTGCCCGTCGTCGGCACCTCCCCGGAGTCGATCCACCTGGCCGAGGAGCGCGGCGCGTTCGGGGCGGTGCTGGCGCGGGCCGGGCTGCGTGCCCCGGCGCACGGCATGGCCACCTCGTACGACGAGGCGAAGGCGATCGCCGACGAGATCGGCTACCCGGTGCTGGTCCGGCCGTCGTACGTGCTGGGCGGACGGGGCATGGAGATCGTCTACGACGACGCCACGCTGCGTGACTACATCGGGCGGGCCACCGCGATCTCCCCGGACCACCCGGTGCTGGTCGACCGCTTCCTGGACGACGCCATCGAGATCGACGTGGACGCGCTCTGCGACGCCGACGGCGAGGTCTACCTCGGCGGGGTGATGGAGCACATCGAGGAGGCCGGCATCCACTCCGGCGACTCGTCCTGCGCCCTGCCGCCGATCACGCTGGCCGGCTCGCACGTGGCCCAGGTGCGCCGCTACACCGAGGCGATCGCCCGGGGCGTCGGCGTGCGCGGCCTGCTCAACGTGCAGTACGCGCTGAAGGACGACATGCTCTACGTGCTGGAGGCGAACCCGCGCGCGTCGCGGACGGTGCCGTTCGTGTCCAAGGCGACGGCGGTGCCGCTGGCCAAGGCGGCGGCCCGGATCGCGCTGGGCGCCACCATCGCCGAGCTGCGCGCCGAGGGGCTGCTCCCGGCGACCGGGGACGGCGGCTCGATGCCGGCCGGCGCCCCGATCGCGGTCAAGGAGGCGGTGCTGCCGTTCAAGCGGTTCCGCACCCCCACCGGCAAGGGCGTGGACTCGCTGCTCGGCCCGGAGATGAAGTCCACGGGCGAGGTGATGGGCATCGACACGTCCTTCGGGCACGCCTTCGCCAAGTCGCAGTCGGCCGCGTACGGCTCGCTGCCGACCGGCGGGAAGATCTTCGTCTCGGTCGCGAACCGGGACAAGCGCGGCATGATCTTCCCGATCAAGCGCCTGGCCGACCTCGGGTTCGAGATCGTCGCCACCACCGGCACGGCGGAGGTGCTGCGCCGGCACGGCATCGCCTGCGACCAGATCCGCAAGCACTACGAGTCCGGCGGGGGCGAGGACGCGGTGTCGATGATCCTCGGCGGCGACGTGGCGCTGGTGATAAACACCCCGCAGGGCTCGGGTGCGAGCGCCCGTTCGGACGGCTACGAGATCCGCAGCGCCGCCGTCACGGCGGACATCCCGTGCATCACCACGGTGCCGGGCGCGGCGGCGGCGGTGATGGGCATCGAGGCGCGCATCCGCGGCGACATGCAGGTCCGCCCCCTGCAGGAGCTGCACGCCGCCCTGCGGGCGGCCGAGTGAGTGCCCCCGGCCGCCCCCCGGCGCCCACCGCGGGTCGGGCCGCCGCCAGCCCCGGCGGCGCGACGTGATGTTCGAGCGGGTCGTCCGGCCGCGGCTGTTCCGGATCGGCGGCGGGGACGCCGAGGCCGCGCACGAGTGGACGCTGCGCCGGCTGGCGGCACTCTCCCGCCGCCCGGCGGCCCTGGCCGCGCTGCGGGCCCGCTACGCCGTGCGCGCGCCGCGCACCGTGTTCGGCGTCCGGTTCCCCAACCCGGTCGGGCTCGCCGCCGGGATGGACAAGGACGGCGTGGCCCTGCCCGCCTGGCCGGCGCTGGGCTTCGGCTTCGTCGAGGTCGGTACGGTCACCGCGCACCCGCAGCCGGGCAACCCCCGGCCCCGGCTGTTCCGGCTGCCGGCCAGCGAGGCGGTGGTCAACCGGATGGGCTTCAACAATGCCGGCGCCGAGGCCCTCGCGGCCCGTCTGGCGGCGCTGCCCCGCCCGATCGGGGTGCCGCTGGGCGTCTCGCTGGGCAAGTCCAAGGTGACGCCGCTGGAGGAGGCGGTGGAGGACTACCGGGCCTCGTACCGCGCGCTGCGCGACCACGGCGACTACTTCGCGGTCAACGTCTCCTCGCCGAACACCCCCGGCCTGCGCTCGTTGCAGGACCGGGCGCACCTGGACGCCATCCTGGCGGCCCTGGTGGGGGAGAAGCCGGTGCTGGTGAAGATCGCCCCGGATCTGACCGAGCCGGCGATCGCCGAGCTGCTGGAGGTCTGCCTGGAGCGGGGCGCGGCCGGGGTGATCGCCACCAACACCACGCTCGGCCGCGACAAGCTCGCCCCGGCCGACCGGGCCCGCGGCGCCGAGACCGGCGGCCTCTCCGGCCGACCGCTCGCCGGGCGCGCCCGCGAGGTGGTCGCCTTCGTGCACCGCGAGTCGGGCGGCCGGCTGCCGGTGATCGGCGTCGGGGGCATCCTGGACCCGGACGCCGCGGCCCGGATGTTCGACGCCGGCGCCGCCCTGGTCCAGCTCTACACCGGTTTCATCTACCGGGGACCGGCCCTGGTCCGCGCCGTCGCCCGCGCCGCGGCCGCCGTCCCGGCGCCGCCCCGGTAACCCCCTCGCCCGGCGATCTTGCACTTTCCGCCCCGGCACATGCCGCGAACCGGACGGGACACGGGGCCACAAGTGCAAGATCGCGGGGAGCGACGACGAAGGAGCGCGCGCGTGACACCCGAGGAGATCCTGGCCGCCGACCGGGCGCACGTCTGGCACCCGTACGGGGCGCTGCCGCCGGCCAGCCCGCCGTACGTGGTGGAGCGGGCCGAGGGCGTACGGCTGCGGCTGGCCGACGGCCGGGAGCTGGTCGACGGCATGTCGTCGTGGTGGGCGGCGATCCACGGCTACCGGCACCCGGTGCTCGACGCGGCGGTGACCGACCAGCTCGGCCGGATGAGCCACGTGATGTTCGGCGGGCTCACCCACGAGCCCGCGGTGCGCCTGGCGACGACCCTGGTCGACCTCGCCCCGGAGGGGCTGGAGCACGTCTTCCTGGCCGACTCCGGCTCGGTCGCCGTCGAGGTGGCGGTCAAGATGTGCCTCCAGTACCAGCGGGCCGCCGGCCGGCCCCAGCGGCGCCGGCTGGGCACCTGGCGGGGCGGCTACCACGGCGACACGTTCCACCCGATGAGCGTCTGCGACCCCGAGGGCGGCATGCACCATCTCTGGGGCGACGTGCTGCCCCGGCAGGTCTTCGCCCCCGTGCCGCCCAACGGCTTCGACGGCCCGCCCGACCCGGCCTACGAGGCGGCGCTGACGGAGGCGGTCGAGCGGCACGCCCACGAGCTGGCCGCCGTGATCGTGGAGCCGGTGGTCCAGGGCGCCGGCGGGATGCGCTTCCACCACCCGCACTACCTGCGGGTGCTGCGCGAGGTGACCCGGGCGCACGGCGTACTGCTGATCTTCGACGAGATCGCCACCGGCTTCGGCCGCACGGGCGCCATGTTCGCGGCCGAGCACGCCGGGGTGGCGCCCGACGTGATGTGCGTGGGCAAGGCGCTCACCGGCGGGTACCTGACGCTCGCCGCCGCGCTCTGCACGGCGGAGCTGGCCCGGGGCATCTCCGCCGGCGGCGGGGTCCTGGCGCACGGCCCGACGTTCATGGGCAACCCGCTGGCCTGCGCGGTCGCCAACGCCTCCCTCGGCCTGCTGCGGGCCGGGGACTGGGCGGGGCGGGTGGCGAGGGTGCGCTCGGGCCTGCGGGCCGGCCTGGAGCCGTTGCGCGGGACGCCGGGGGTCACCGACGTGCGGGTGCTCGGTGCGATCGGCGTGGTCCAGCTCGACCACGAGGTGGACCTGCCGGCCGCCACCGCCGCCGCGGTCGCCGAGGGGGTCTGGCTGCGGCCCTTCCGTGACCTGGTCTACACCATGCCGCCGTACGTCACCGACGACGCCGATCTGGCCCGGATCGCCGCCGGGGTCGCCGCCGCGGTGCGGGCGGGCTGAGCCGCCGGCACGGTCCGGCGGGAGTACGCGGGCGGCGCGCGCCGCCCGCCCGACGAGCGTGTCCGGGCGGTGGACGCCCGGGCGCCGAGGAGAGGGAGAGCACCGGATGGAGAGCTTCGGCGTCCGCCTGCACCGGGCCGTCACCGAGCGGGGACCGCTCTGTGTCGGCATCGACCCGCACCCCGGGCTGCTGGCCCGCTGGGGGCTCGACGACGACGTCCGGGGGCTGGAGCGGTTCGCCCGGACGGTCACGGAGGCCCTCGGTGACCGGGTCGCGGTGGTCAAGCCCCAGTCGGCCTTTTTCGAGCGGTTCGGCTCGAAAGGTACGGCGATTCTAGAGTCAACTATCCGACAGTTACGCGAAGCGGGCTCGCTCGTTCTCCTCGACGTCAAGCGCGGCGACATCGGCTCGACCGTCGCCGCGTACGCCTCGGCGTACCTCGACCCATCCAGCCCGATCCATGTCGACGCGGTGACCGCGAGTCCCTATCTCGGCGTCGGCGCCCTCGCGCCGATGTTCGATCTGGCCGCCGAGCACGGCGGCGGGGTGTTCGTGCTGGCGCTCACCTCCAACCCCGAGGGCGCCGCCGTGCAGCGGGCCCGCACCGCCGACGGGCGCACCGTCGCGCAGACCGTGATCGACGAGATTTCGCAGCTCAACGCGGGTGCGCAGCCGCTCGGCAGCTTCGGGCTCGTGGTCGGCGCGACCATCGGCGACACCGGTCACGACCTCTCCGCCGTGAACGGTCCGCTGCTCGCGCCGGGCCTCGGGGCGCAGGGCGCCACCGCGGCGGATCTGCGCGTCGTCTTCGGCCCCGCCCTGTCCTCGGTGCTGCCCTCGTACTCCCGCGAGGTGCTGGGGGCGGGGCCGGACCCGGAGGCGCTGCGCGCCGCCGCCGACCGGGCCCTGACCGACTGCCGGACGGCACTCGGCGCCCACTGACTGACTGACGGGTCGGTCACTTTGGGATGATCATCGCGCGTCCACGTTGCCGAATGCGCCGTTGACCGCTAGTTTTCCCCGCGCTGGGAACCACGGACCCCTTGGTTCACAGCGACACCACGTTTCACAGATGCGGCGGTGCGCCCCGCCCGTCGCGATAGGGACCTGAGGAGAACTGGTGCCGCTCCCGTCACTGACCCCCGAACAGCGCGCTGCCGCGCTGGAGAAGGCCGCGGAGATCCGCAAGGCCCGTGCTGAGCTGAAGGAGCAGCTCAAGCAGGGCAAGACCACCCTCGGAGCCGTCCTCGAGCGTGCCGAGTCCGACGACGTCGTCGGCAAGCTCAAGGTCTCCGCCGTGCTGCAGGCGATGCCGGGTATCGGCAAGATCCGGGCCACCCAGATCATGGAGAAGCTCAAGATCGCCGACAGCCGTCGCCTGCGTGGCCTCGGCGAGCAGCAGCGCAAGGCACTGCTTGGAGAGTTCGCCGCCAACTGAGGCTGGCTGCGTGTAGAAACAAGCAGTGAGCACGGATGACGAGGCGCGCCCGGCGGCTCGGCTCACTGTCCTGACGGGGCCTTCGGGCTCCGGCACGGAGAGTGTCGTCGAGCGCGTCCGGGCGCGTTCTCCGTCCGTGTGGATCCCGGTGCCGGCCACCACGCGCCCCCGTCGGGAGCGCGAACTGGACGGCGTCGACCGCATCTTCCTGACCCCCGCCGAGTTCGACCGGATGGCCGCCGCCGGGGAGCTGCTGGAGTGGAGCCGTGCCGGGCCGCACCGGCGCGGCACCCCCCTCGAACCACTGCGCTCCCGGCTCGCCGCCGGTCAGCCGGTCCTGATCGGCCTCGACCTCGCCGGCGCGCGGCTGGTCCGGGCGGCGCTTCCCGACGCCCGGCTGGTGCTGCTGCACCCGCCGGGGATCGCGCCCCCGCCGGCCGCCCTGGCCGCCTTCGCGCACACCCTGGCGCACGACCTCACCGGGCGGGTCGTGGACGAGCTGGTAGGCTTGTCCGGTTCTTCTTTCCTGGCTCCGGCGTCGCCGCATTCGCGCGGTTGACCGCCGGCACCGCGCAGCGGTGCGATAGACGCAGAGGTTAATTCGTGGGATCCATCGCCAACCCCGAAGGCATCACCAACCCGCCGATCGACGAGCTCCTCGAGAAGACGACCTCGAAGTACGCGCTGGTCATCTTCGCCGCGAAGCGCGCGCGCCAGGTCAACGCCTACTACAGCCAGCTCGGTGAGGGCCTGCTGGAGTACGTGGGTCCGCTGGTCGAGACCACGCCGCAGGAGAAGCCGCTCTCCATCGCCATGCGCGAGATCAACGCGGGCCTGCTCACCGCCGAGCCGACCGACCAGCCGTAATCCGCCGCGCGCCGATGCCCCCCCGGATCGTCCTCGGGGTCGGCGGCGGCATCGCCGCCTACAAGGCGTGTGAGCTGCTGCGACTCCTCACCGAGTCGGGCCACCAGGTCCGGGTCGTGCCGACCTCGTCGGCGCTCCGCTTCGTCGGGGCCCCGACCTGGGCGGCGCTCTCCGGGCAGCCGGTCGCCGACGACGTCTGGTCCGACGTGCACGAGGTGCCGCACGTCCGGCTCGGCCAGCAGGCCGACCTCGTCGTCGTCGCGCCGGCCACCGCCGACCTGCTGGCCAAGGCCGCCCACGGCCTCGCCGACGACCTGCTGACCAACACGCTGCTGACGGCCCGCTGCCCGGTGGTGCTGGCCCCGGCCATGCACACCGAGATGTGGGAGCACCCGGCCACCGTCGCGAACGTCGCGACGCTGCGCGCGCGGGGCGTCCGGGTCGTCGAGCCCGCCGTCGGCCGCCTCACCGGCGCCGACTCCGGCAAGGGCCGGCTGCCCGACCCGGCGGAGATCTTCGCGGTCGCCCGCCGGGCCCTCGCGCGGGGCGTCGCGGCCCCGGCCGACCTGGCCGGGCGGCACGTGGTGGTGACGGCCGGCGGCACCCGCGAGCCCCTCGACCCGGTCCGCTTCCTGGGTAACCGCTCCTCGGGCAAGCAGGGCTACGCCTTCGCCCGCTGCGCCGTCGCCCGGGGCGCCCGGGTCACCCTGATCGCGGCCAACGTCTCGCTGCCCGATCCCGCCGGCGTCGACCTGGTCCGGGTCGGCACCACCGGCGAGCTGCGCGACGCCACGCTGGCGGCGGCGGCCGAGGCCGACGCGGTGGTGATGGCGGCGGCTCCGGCCGATTTCCGACCCGCCAGCTACGCGACTGGCAAAATCAAGAAGTCGGACGACGGCAGCGCGCCCACCATCGAGCTGGTCACCAACCCGGACATCGCGGCCGAGCTGGGCCGGCGCCGCCGCCCGGAGCAGGTGCTGGTGGTGTTCGCCGCCGAGACGGGCGACGCCGAGGCCAACGGCCGGGCCAAGCTCGCCCGCAAGCGGGCGGACCTCATCGTCATCAACGAGGTCGGGCCGGACAAGGTCTTCGGCGCCGAGACCAACGCGGCGACCGTCATCGGCGCGGACGGTTCGGTCAGCCGGATGCCCGAACGGTCCAAAGAGGACCTGGCCGACGGCGTCTGGGATCTCGTGGTCGCGCGGTTGTCCGGCCGTTCCTGACGGCTGGAACCGCGCACGACCGGAGGAGCCCGGCGCTGGCGCGGTCAATTAGACTGCCGCGGAACGACTTCCACAATTTAGGAGTGCCGTGACACGCCGCCTCTTCACTTCCGAATCGGTCACGGAAGGCCACCCGGACAAGATCGCTGACCAGATCAGCGATGGCATTCTCGACGCACTGCTCGCCGAGGACCCGCGCAGCCGTGTCGCGGTGGAAACCCTCATCACCACCGGTCA
Source organism: Micromonospora sp. CPCC 205561 (assembly GCF_036906775.1). NCBI lineage: Bacteria > Bacillati > Actinomycetota > Actinomycetes > Micromonosporales > Micromonosporaceae > Micromonospora > Micromonospora sp. CPCC 205561. Next base: position 26,225 of record NZ_JBAKHV010000028.1, read on the forward strand.
GGTGCACATCGCCGGCGAGGTGACCACCAGGGCGTACGCCGACATCCCCACCATCGTCCGCCGCACCATCCTCGACATCGGCTACGACTCGTCGAAGAAGGGCTTCGACGGCGCCTCCTGCGGCGTCAGCGTCTCGATCGGCGCGCAGTCGGAGGACATCGCGCAGGGCGTCGACAACGCCTTCGAGCTGCGTACCGGGGCGTCGGAGAGCGCGCTGGACGCGCAGGGCGCGGGCGACCAGGGCATGATGTTCGGCTTCGCCTGCTCCGAGACGCCGGAGCTGATGCCGCTGCCGATCGCCCTGGCGCACCGGCTGGCCCGGCGGCTCTCCCAGGTCCGCAAGGACGGCACCGTCCCCTACCTGCGCCCCGACGGCAAGACCCAGGTCACGATCGAGTACGAGGGGCTGCGTCCCGTCCGGCTCAACACCGTGGTCGTCTCCAGCCAGCACGCGGCGGACATCTCCCTGGAGTCGCTGCTCACCCCGGACGTGCGCGAGCACGTCATCGCCCCGGAGCTGGAGAGCCTCGGCCTGGACACCGAGGGCTACCGGCTGCTGGTCAACCCGACCGGCCGGTTCGAGATCGGCGGGCCGATGGGCGACGCCGGCCTGACCGGGCGCAAGATCATCGTCGACACCTACGGCGGCTACGCCCGGCACGGTGGCGGCGCGTTCTCCGGCAAGGACCCGTCGAAGGTCGACCGCTCGGCGGCGTACGCGACGCGCTGGGTGGCCAAGAACGTGGTCGCCGCCGGCCTCGCCGAGCGGTGCGAGGTCCAGGTCGCGTACGCGATCGGCAAGGCCCACCCGGTGAGCCTCTTCGTCGAGACGTTCGGCACCGAGACCGTGCCGGTCGCCTCGATCGAGAAGGCCGTCTCCGAGGTCTTCGACCTGCGCCCGGCCGCCATCATCCGGGACCTCAACCTGCTCCGTCCGATCTACCAGCAGACCGCCGCGTACGGCCACTTCGGCCGGGAGCTGCCGGATCTGACCTGGGAGAGCACCGACCGGGCCGCCGACCTCAAGTCGGCCGCGGGAGCCTGACCGGCACCAGGCGCAGCGACCGGCGACCCGCCGAGGGGTCGCCGGTCGCTCGTGTCTGCGTCGACGTGCCCCTGGCCCACCTGGACCGGCCGTTCGACTACCTCGTCCCGGCCGAACTGGCCGCCGACGCGGTCCCCGGCGTCCGGGTGAAGGTCCGCTTCGCGGGGCAGCTCGTCGACGGCTGGCTGCTGGAGCGGGCCGACGACTCGGGGCACACCGGCCGGCTGGCCTACCTGGAGAAGGTGGTATCCCCGGAGCCCGTGCTCGCGCCGGAGGTCGCCCGGCTGGCCCGGGCGGTCGCCGACCGCTACGCCGGCGGCCTCGCCGACGTGCTGCGCCTCGCCGTACCGCCCCGGCACGCGCGGGTCGAGAAGGACGTCCGGGCCGGAGCCACCGCCGCGCCCGACGTCCCTGTCGCCGCGCCGGGCACCGGTCCCGCCGCGCCCGACGTCCCTGCCGCCGCGCCGGACGCCGGGCCCACCGCCGCTGCCATCACGCCGGACGCCGGGCCCACCGCGCCCGGCGCCGGCCCCGCCGCGACGCGGGGCGGTCCTGCCGCCCACGACCCGGCCGAAGGTGGTCCCGGCACGCCCGACGGGGGCGCCCGGGTCGGCTCCGCCCCGGTGGACGCGCCCGCCCCGGACGCCTGGCGGGACTACCCGACCGGGCCGGCGCTGCTCCGGGCGCTCTCCGCCGGGCGGGCCCCCCGGGCGGTCTGGTCGGCGCTGCCGGGGGAGGACTGGCCGGCCTGCTACGCCGAGGCCGTCGCCGCCACGGTGGCCGGCGGCCGGGGCGCGGTGGTGGTGGTCGCCGACAACCGCGACCTCGACCGGCTCGACGCGGCGCTGCACGACGCCCTCGGCGCGGGGCGGCACGTCTGCCTCTCCGCCGCGCTCGGCCCCGCGCGGCGGTACCGGGCGTTCCTCGCCGCCCGGCGCGGCGACGTGCCGGTGGTGGCGGGCACCCGGGCCGCGATGTTCGCCCCGGTCGCCCGGCTCGGCCTGGTGGCGATCTGGGACGACGGCGACGACCTGCACGCCGAGCCGCGGGCGCCCTACCCGCACGCCCGGGAGGTGCTGCTCACCCGCGCCCAGCTCGCCGACGCCGCGGCCCTGGTCGGCGGCTACACCCGCACCGCCGAGGCGCAGCTACTGGTGGAGACCGGGTGGGCCCGGGAGGTGCTGGCCGACCGGGCGACCGTCCGGGCGCGGATGCCGGCGATCGCACCCACCGGCGACGACCCGCAGCTGGCCCGGGACCCCGGGGCGGCCACCGCCCGGCTGCCCAGCCTCGCCTGGACCACCGCCAGGGAGGCGCTGCGGGCCGACCTTCCGGTCCTGGTCCAGGTGCCCCGCCGCGGTTACCTGCCCTCGGTGGCCTGCGCCGAGTGTCGGACCCCGGCCCGCTGTCCGCACTGCGCCGGGCCGCTGGCGCTGCCCTCGGCGGCGGGCACACCGGCCTGTCGGTGGTGCGGGCGGGTCGCCGCCGCGTACGCCTGCCCGGAGTGCGGCGGTCGGCGGCTGCGCGCCTCCGTCACCGGTGCCCGGCGCACCGCCGAGGAGCTGGGGCGGGCCTTCCCCGGCGTGCCGGTACGCACCTCCGGCCGCGAGGAGGTGCTGGCCGGCGTCCCCGGCGGTGCCGGCCTGGTCATCGCCACCCCGGGCGCGGAACCGGTCGCCGAGGGCGGCTTCGGTGCGGTGCTGCTGCTCGACTCCTGGGCCCTGCTCACCCGGGCCGACCTGCGGGCGGGGGAGGAGGCGCTGCGCCGCTGGCTGGCGGCCGCCGCGCTGGCCCGCCCCGCCTCCGCCGGCGGCCGGGTGGTGGTGGTCGCCGACGGCGCCCTCGCCCCGGTGCAGGCGCTGCTGCGCTGGGACGCCGGCTGGTTCGCCGCCCGGGAGCTGGCCGAGCGGCGGGAGCTGGGCTTCCCACCGGCGGTGCGGATGGCCAGCGTGACCGGCCCGCCGGCCGCCGTGGCCGACCTGCTGGCCGAGGCGCGGCTGCCGGCCGAGGCCGAGCTGCTCGGGCCGGTGCCGGCCGACGGGGAGCGGGAGCGGATGCTGGTCCGGGTGCCCCGGGCCCGGGCCGCCGCGATGGCCGCGGCGCTGCACTCGGCGGCGGGGGTGCGCACCGCCCGCAAGGCGGCCGATCCGGTGCGCCTCCAGGTCGATCCGCTGACCCTCTTCTGACGGGCGGAGGGTTCGCCGGACCGCCCGGGCGGCGCACGCCGTGTCCGGCGGTCGGTCGCCGGACGGGTGATAGCATCGCCCGTCATGCCCGGGCGTACGACGGCTCCTGGTCGCGGCGCGGCGCGAGACGCGCCGAGCCGGGGTCGTCGCGGGATCGCGCGACGATGGCGGGAGCGCGCCGGTTCGGCGCGATCTCGATGATGTCAAACAGCCGGTGATCAGGGGTGGACCAGTCGTGACCGTTCGTCAGTCGATCGTCTTCAATGGTGACCTCGGCAGCGGCAAGAGCACCGTCTCCGTGGAGATCGCCGAGCGGCTCGGCCTGCGCCGGGTCAGCGTCGGCGACCTCTACCGCCAGATGGCGCAGGAGCGGCAGATGACCGCGCTCCAGCTCAACCTGCACGCGGAGCTGGATCAGGCGGTCGACGGCTACGTCGACCAGCTCCAGCGGGACATCGCCGCCTCCGGCGAGCGGTTGGTCATGGACTCCCGGCTGGCCTGGCACTTCTTCACCGACGCGCTCAAGGTGCACATGATCACCGAGCCGGGCGAGGCCGCCCGTCGGGTGCTCGCCCGCCCCTCCGGCCCCGCCGAGAGCTACGCCTCGACGGAGGAGGCCAAGGCCAAGCTGCGGGAGCGCAGCGAGAGCGAGCGGGGCCGGTTCATCGTCCGCTACGGCGTGGACAAGGCCCGGCTGCGCAACTACGACCTGGTCTGCGACACCACCCGCGCCCCGGCCGCCGAGGTCATCGAGCACATCGTCGACGCGTACGAGGGTCGGCTCTGCGCCGACGTGCTGCGCGACGCCCCGCCGCTGCTGCTGCTCGACCCGGCCCGGGTCTACCCGACGGAGGACATCGCCCACCTGCGCGACCTGTGGGACTCGGAGTTCGTCGGCGAGGTGGCCGCCGGCGGCGACGAGGCGCTGGAGCCGTTGCGGATCGGCTACACGGGGGAGTACTTCTTCGTCGTCGACGGGCACCGCCGGCTCAGCGCCGCCCTGCAGAGCGGCTTCCGCCTGGTGCCGGCCCAGCTCGTCGCCGAGGTGGACGAGCCGGTGGTCGGCGGGATGAGCGCGGTGGAGTACTTCACCGCCCAGGCCCGGCCCGGTCTGATCCACGACTGGGCCGCCGCCCACGAGATCGAGCTGCCGCTGCCCGAGCACGCCCTGCTCGGCGGGGCCACGGTCCTGGCCGGGGAGCCGGGCAGCGGCGCCTGAGCCGCCCGCACCGCCCGCCGTCGGACCCGTGTGGTGACCACCGACACGCAGCGGGCCGGGCCGCGTCCCGGTACGCGGGCCGGGGCGGCCGACGGCACTCCGTAGACTGGTACGGCACCAGTCCGCCCGCCGAAGGAGCCATGTCGAGTGACCGTCCAGCCCATCCGTCTGTTCGGGGATCCGGTGCTGCGCACGCCGGCCGATCCGGTGGTCGACTTCGACGTCGAGCTGCGCAAGCTCATCGCCGACCTGACCGACACGATGCGTGAGCAGAACGGCGCCGGCCTCGCCGCGCCGCAGCTCGGTGTGGGCCTGCGCGTGTTCGCCTTCGACGTCGACGACGTGGTCGGCCACCTGGTCAACCCGGTGCTGGAGTTTCCCGACGAGGAGGAGCAGGACGGTCCCGAGGGCTGCCTCTCCATCCCCGGGCTCTACTTCGACACCAAGCGCCGGCAGAACGTCATCGCCAAGGGCTTCAACGGCTACGGCGACCCGATGCAGATCGTCGGCACCGGGCTGATGGCCCGCTGCGTGCAGCACGAGACCGACCACCTCGACGGGGTGCTCTTCCTGGACCGGCTCGACCCGGCCGGGCGCAAGGAGGCGATGAAGGCGATCCGCCAGGCGGAGTGGTACGACCCGGCCACCCCGCCGACGGTGAAGCTCAACCCGCACGCCTCCGGCAGCCCCTTCGGCCTGGGGCGGTGAGCCCGTGCGCGTGATCTTCGCCGGCACGCCGGCCGTCGCCGTACCCGCCCTGGCCGCCGTGGCCGACTCCCGTCACGAGTTGGTCGCCGTGGTGACCCGCCCGGACGCGCCCGCCGGCCGTGGCCGGGGCCTGGTCCGCTCCCCGGTGGGGGCGTGGGCCGACGAGCACGGGATCGAGGTGCTCACCCCCGCCCGCCCCCGCGAGCCGGAGTTCCTCGACCGGCTGCGCGAGCTGGCCCCGGAGTGCGTACCCGTGGTCGCCTACGGCGCGCTGGTGCCGCCGGCCGCCCTGGAGATCCCCCGCCACGGCTGGATCAACCTGCACTTCTCGCTGCTGCCCGCCTGGCGCGGGGCCGCGCCCGTGCAGCACGCCGTGCTGCACGGCGACGAGCTGACCGGGGCCAGCGTGTTCCAGCTGGAGGAGGGGCTGGACACCGGTCCGGTCTACGGCACGCTGACCGACGAGATCCGTCCGGCCGACACCTCCGGCGACCTGCTGGAGCGGCTCGCCGACTCCGGCGCCGGCCTGCTGGTGGCCGTCCTCGACGCGATCGGCGACGGCACCGCCCGGGCCGAGCCGCAGCCCGCCGACGGGGTGTCGCTGGCGCCGAAGCTGACCGTGGAGGACGCCCGGGTGCGCTGGTCGGATCCGGCCTTCGCGGTGGACCGTCGGGTCCGGGCGTGCACCCCGGCGCCCGGCCCGTGGACGACGTTCCGGGGCGAGCGGGTGAAGCTCGGTCCGGTCACCCCGGTCCCCGACGGGCCCGAGCTGAAGCCGGGGGAGCTGCTGGTGGAGAAGTCCCGCGTACTGGCCGGCACGGCCACCGCCCCGGTGCGGCTCGGCGAGGTCCGGGCGGCCGGCAAGCGCGCCATGGCGGCGACCGACTGGGCGCGCGGCGCCCGGGTCGCCGCGGGGGAGGAGCTCGCGTGACGGGCGCTGGGAACTTCGCTGGCGGCGAGCGCCCCCCGCGGGGAGAGCAGCGCGGCGAGCGCCCCTCGCGCGGGGAGCGGCCGGCGCGGGGCGGCCAGTGGGGCGGCGACCGGCGCGAGGGCGGCCGGCGGCCGACCCGGCCGACGGTGGACCTCCCGCGCCAGGCGGCCTACGAGGCGGTCGCGGCGGTGCACCGGGACGACGCGTACGCGAACCTGGTGCTCCCGTCGCTGCTGCGGGACGCCGGGCTGACCGGCCGGGACGCCGCCTTCGCCACCGAGCTGACCTACGGCACGCTGCGGCACCTCGGCACCCTCGACGCGATCCTCGGCGACGCCGCCGGGCGGGACGTGCAGCGCATCGACCCGCCGGTGCGCGACGCGCTGCGGCTCGGGGCGTACCAGCTCCTGCACACCCGGGTGCCGGCGCACGCCGCCGTCTCCTCGACCGTCGACCTGGTCCGGGCGGTCGGCCCCGGCGCCACCGGCTTCGCCAACGCGGTGCTGCGCGAGGTCGCCGGCCGGGACGCCGACGCCTGGGTGGCCAAGCTCGCCCCGCCCATGCAGAGCGATCCGGTCGGGCACCTGGCCCTGGCGTACAGCCATCCGCAGTGGATCGTGCGGTCCTTCGCCGAGGCGCTCGGCGGCGACCTGGGCGAGACGACCCGGCTGCTCATCGAGGACAACGAGCGCCCGCCGGTGCACCTGTGCGCCCGGCCGGGGCTGGCCGATCCCGGGGAGCTGGCCGACGAGGCCGGCGGGGCGCCAGGGGCCTTCTCCCCGTACGCCGTCTATCTCTCGGGAGGGGCGCCGGGTGACCTACCGGCGGTGGCGCAGGGGCGCGCGCACGTGCAGGACGAGGGCTCCCAGCTGGTGGCGAACGCCCTGGCGGTGGCCCCGCTCGACGGCCCGGACGGGCGCTGGCTGGATCTCTGCGCCGGCCCCGGCGGAAAGTCCGGCCTGCTCGGCGCCCTCGCCGCCCAGCGCGACGCGCGGCTGACCGCCGTCGAGGTCTCGGAGCACCGGGCCCGGCTGGTCGAACAGGCGACCCGCGGCCTGCCGGTGACCGTGCTGCACACCGACGGCCGCACCGTCGGGGCGGACCCGAAGCTGCCGGAGGCGCACTTCGACCGGGTGCTGGTCGACGCGCCGTGCACCGGGCTGGGTTCGTTGCGCCGCCGGCCGGAGTCGCGCTGGCGACGCCAGCCCTCGGACCTGCCGCCGCTGACCCGGCTCCAGCGGGAGCTGCTCACCGCGGCGCTGCGCGCGGCCCGCCCGGGCGGGCTGGTCGCCTACGTGACCTGCTCCCCGCACACGGTGGAGACGCACGTGACGGTGACCGAGGCGGCCCGTCGCTCCGGGGTTCCGGTCGACTTCGTCGACGCCCGGCCGCTGCTGCCGGCGCGGATGCCCGGCCTCGGCGACGGGCCGACGGTGCAGCTCTGGCCGCACCGGCACGGCACGGACGCGATGTTCCTCGCGATGCTCCGCCGCACCTGAGCGGGGGTTCCCAGGGGCTCGTCCGGCCGTCGCCTCCGGCGTGGCCCGCGCGGCGCCGCGGAGGACCACGGCCGCGGCACGCTCACCGAGCGTGCCGCGGCCGTGGTCCGCGCACGGTGACCGTCGGGACCTGAAGGGCACCCCCGTCATCCCTGGTCGAGGCCCCAGACGAAGCAGAAGGGCTTGCCGGCGGGATCGGCGTAGACCCGCCAGTTGTCCCCCTCGCCGGGCAGGCGGGTGGCGCCGAGCGCGAGCGCCGCCGGCTCGGCCGCCGCCACGTCGTCGACCCGCACGTCGAGGTGGATCTGCTGCGGGTGGGCGGGGTCGGGCCAGCGCGGCGGCGAGTAGTCGGCCACCTGCTGGAACATCACCGGTTGGGCGCCGTCCTCGCCGATCATCGCCATGCCGTCGCCCTCGTAGGTCACCGGCTTGCCGAGCAGCTCCGCGTAGAACACGCTGAGCGCCCTGGCGTCGGGGCAGTCCAGCATCACGCCCGCCAGCGTGGTGCGCGGGTCGTCGGCGCCGAGGCACAGGTCGAACGGGTGCCCGGCGGGGTCGGCCAGGGTGTGCCATCGCTCGTTGCGACGCAGCAGCGTCGCGCCCAGCTCCTGCGCCCGCTCGGTGGCCGCCGCCAGGTCGGGCACCCGCAGGTCGAGATGGGCCTGCTGGGGGCGGGCGGGATCCGGCCACCGCGGTGGCACGTGGTCCGGCGCGAGCTGGGCCGCCACCCGCCAGCCGTCGCCGGTGGTCATGGTGATCCAGTCGTCCTCGGCATAGATCTGCCGCCACCCGGCCAGCTCCTGGTAGAACCTCGCCAAGCCGGCGATGTCACGGGTGTCCAGGGCGACGGTCCACAAGGTGCCGATCATCGTTCCTCCCCCCTCCGTCGGGCGTCGACACATGATTGCCCAGCGGTACGACACCACGCCCGTCGGTCCGTCGACGATAGGCGGCGCGGCGGGACACACCGCCCTTTCGCCTGCCCCCACGATCGTGCTCCACGGTGGCATCATCAGGCGCAACCTATCGAGGAGCGTCCATGAAACGAAGAATTCTGACCGCCGGCCTCGCGCTCGCCGTCGTCACCGGCGGCATGGTGACGCCGACCGCCGCGCCGGCGTGGGCGGCCCCGGCCGCCGGCGTGCTCGCGCCCGCCGCGCAGGCCCTGGCCGCGCCGGACGTCGCGATCGCCAACGTCCAGGCCCACCTGACGCAGTTCCAGACCATCGCCACCCAGAACGGCGGCAACCGACGGGCCGGCAGCGCCGGCTACACCGCCTCGGTGGCGTACGTGAAGACGAGGCTCCAGGCCGCCGGGTACACGGTGACCGAGCAGGTCTGCACCGACTGCACGTACCGGTCGAACAACCTGATCGCGGAGTGGCCGGGCGGCCCCGCCGACCAGGTCGTCATGTTCGGCGCGCACCTCGACGGCGTCTCGGCCGGCCCGGGCATCAACGACAACGCCACCGGCTCGGCGGCCCTGCTGGAGAACGCGCTGGTGCTGTCCCGGCAGAACCCGACGATGACCAAGCGGGTCCGGTTCGCCTGGTGGACCGACGAGGAGCAGGGCCTCAACGGCTCGGACTTCTACGTCCGTTCGCTGAGCGCCACCCAGCGGGGCTACATCAAGGGCTACTACAACTTCGACATGGTGGGTTCCGTCAACGGCGGCTACTTCATCAACCGGATCACCTCGACCACCGCCGCGCCGCTGAAGGCGTACTGGGACTCGCTGAACATCCAGCCGGAGGAGAACGTCGAGGGCCAGGGCCGCTCCGACGACTACTCGTTCCAGCAGGCCGGCATCCCGACCTCCGGGTACGCCTCGGGCGCCAGCGCCCGCAAGACCTCGTCGCAGGCCGCCAAGTGGGGCGGCACGGCCGGTTCGGCGTACGACCCGTGCTACCACCGCTCCTGCGACACCACCTCGAACGTCAGCGCCACGGTGCTCAACCGCAGCGCCGACGGGATCGCCCACACCGTCTGGCAGACCGCCGTGGGCACCGGGACCAACGACTTCTCGGTCGCGGTGAGCCCGGCGTCGGGCTCGGTGCGCCCGGGCGCCTCCACCACCGCCACGGTCGCCACGGCCACCACCGGCGGCGCCGCCCAGCCGGTGCCGTTGACGGCGACCGGCGCCCCCTCCGGCGTCTCCGTGTCGTTCAGCCCGTCGTCGGTCACCTCCGGCGGCTCCGCCACGATGACGGTCAGCGCCGCGGCCTCCGTGCCGGCCGGCTCGTACACCCTCAGCGTCACCGGCACGGGTGCCGGCGGGCTCTCCCGCACCGCCACCTACGCACTGACCGTCGGCGGGGCCGGCGGCTGCGCCGGTGGGCAGGTGGTCGGCAACGGCGGGTTCGAGAGCGGCTCGTCGCCGTGGGTGGCGTCGTCGGGTGTGATCACGAACGACAGCCGCCAGCCGGCACGCTCCGGCTCGTACAAGGCCTGGCTGCTCGGCTACGGCTCGGCGCGCACGGAGACCCTGTCGCAGTCGGTGTCGATCCCGGCCGGGTGCGCGCGCTACACGCTGTCGTTCTGGCTGCACGTCGACACGGCCGAGACGTCGTCGAGCACGGCGTACGACCGGCTGGTGGTGCAGGTGGGGTCGGCGACGATCGCGACGTACTCGAACCTGAACGCGGCGGCGGGCTACACCCAGCGCTCGTTCGACGTGGCGGGGTACGCGGGGCAGACCGTGACGGTGAAGTTCACCGGCACGGAGGACTCCTCGTTGCAGACCAGCTTCGTCGTCGACGACGTGACCCTGCAGGCCGGCTAGGTGCCACGGTGGGGCGGCCGTCGCGGTGGCCGCCCCGTCCGGCACCGGGGCTCAGGTGACCGGCAGCCCCTTCGTGCCGGCGCCCCTCATCGACCGGGTGAGGTTCCGGTCGACCCAGAGGAAGCACTGCACGCCCCGGTTGCCGTTGCGCCACTCCCGCTCGTGCGGGTGGTAGTAGATCGAGCCGGCCCGGTACCGCAGGTCGCCGTTGTCCGGCACCTTGGCGTACTTCGCGATCAGCGTCAGGCACGCCCGGTGCACCTTCATGTTGTCCCGGGTGAAGGCGTCGTAGCTGGTCTCCGGCGCCTGCCAGACGCCGACGAACTCGGCGCGGTGCTTGCTGGTGCAGGAAACCGGCGTCATCTCGCGGATGTCGTCGGCCCGCACCTTCGGGTTGAAGCACCGGTGGGCGAGCGGGGCGGCGCCGGTCAGCGCGCCCTTCAGGCTCCCCGTGCGGGTCTTCGGGCCGGCCTCGTCGAGGCTGGTCTGTTCGCTCAGGTCGCAGCGGAACCAGCGGGCGCCGCCGCTCCACGCCTGCGGCGACGGCAGCACCACGCCCACCGCGAGCCGCCCGGCACGCCAGTCCCCGCCGACCACCTCGTTGACCTTCCGGTCGCACTCGCCCCGGGCGGCGCGCATCCCTTCGGAGCCGGCCGGCGGGGGCGTGCTGCGGTCGGCTCCCGCACCGGTCAGCGTGCCGACGTGCACGGTCTCCGTCCGGTGCGACTGGGCACAGTCGACGGGGTGGTAGGCGCTGAGGTAGCCCACGTCCTGCGCGCCGACGTGGCAGACGCCGGCGGCGGGGACGAAGGCCTGCGGCGCGGCGGGCCCCGGCCAGTCGTCGGTCAGGTCGCGGTCGGTGCCGGCCGGGGCCGCGCAACCGGTGAGCGCCAGGGCCGCCACCGCGCCCGCCGCGGCCGCCGTCCACCACCGTCGCATCCCGACCTCCCGCCCTCCGTGGTCCACCGGCGCGGAGGCGGCCGGACACGCCACGGTGCGGCAGCATACGGCACCCGCGCTCAGATCGCGGGTAGCCCCTGCGGGCCGGCGCCCCGCATGGAACGGGTCAGCTTCCGGTCGTCGCTCCACAGGAAACACCGCACGCCCCGGTCGCCCTCCTCCCACTCGCGCTGCGTCGGGGGATAGAAGATCGAGCCCGCCCGGTACGGCAGGTCGCTGTTGTCGGGCACCTCGGCGAAGGCCGCGATGAGCGCCATGCAGCGCCGGTGCGTCTGCCGGTGGGACCGGCCGAACTCCGCCCAGGTCATGTCGCGCTCCACGTGGACGCCGACGAACTCGGCTCGGTGCGGCTCGGTGCAGAGCACCGGGGCCAGGTAGTTGAGGCGCTCGCCGATCAGCTTGGGGTCGAAGCAGCGGTGCACGAGCGGGGAGTCGCCGACCATGGCACCCCGCAGGCTGCCCGTGCGGTTCACCGGCCGGGTGTTGTCGACGCTGGCGGTCTCGCTCAGGTCGCAGCGGAACCAGCGGGCGCCCCCGCGCCACGCCGGCACGGAGGGCAGCGCCACGTTGAGGGTGATCCGGGCGGCGTGCCAGTCACCGCCGAGCACCTCCCGGGCGCGTTCGTCGCACTCGGCCCGGGCGGGGCGCAGGGCCGGGGAGCCCGGCTCGGGCCGGTCGCCGGCCGCGGCCGGCCCGGTGAACCTGCCGACGTGCACGGCCTCGGCCAGGTGGTTGCGGGAGCAGTCCACCGCCTCGTAGGTGCCGGCCCGCACGACCGCGGTGACCCGGGGCAGGCAGGCGTCCGTGGGGGGCACGAAGGCCTGCGGGGCCCGCACCGCAGGCCAGTCGTCGGTCAGGTCGCCGTCGGCACCGCCGGGGCGTACGCAGCCGCCGAGCAGGGCCGTCACCGAGCCGGCCAGCGCCAGCGCCGCGAACCACCGTCGCATCGTCCGCCCTTCCCGGGAGCTGACACCCTCCGCCGCCGAAGCGCCACGCGGGGCGTACGGCTCCCGTCACCGTCCCCGATGGAGTCTCGTCGCCCTCGCGCCGTTCGGCCAGTCGCGGGTGGCCCCTCGTCCGGCCGGGCGGACCGATGGTCGCCTGTCGCGTACCGTCGGTCACCGGTGGGTCACCGGTCGTCCCGGTGGGTGGCGCGCCGTGGGGGTCCGCCGGCCGCGTTCGTACACTGGCCCCGTGACCGTACCGCCGCCGATCGTCGCGCCCAGCATCCTCGCCGCCGATTTCGCCCGCCTCGCCGAAGAGGTCCGCGCCGTGGAGAACGCCGCGGACTGGCTGCACGTGGATGTCATGGACAACCACTTCGTGCCCAACCTGACCATCGGGCTGCCCGTGGTGCAGAGCCTGCGGGCCGCCACCGAGCTCCCCTTCGACGTGCACCTGATGATCGAGGATCCGCGCCGGTGGGCCCCCGGGTACGCCGACGCGGGGGCGTACAACGTCACCTTCCACGCCGAGGCGTGCGACGACCCGGTGGCCCTCGCCAAGGACCTGCGCTCCGCCGGGGCCAAGGCCGGGCTGGCGATCGACCGGGACACCCCGATCGAGCCGTACCTGGAGCTGCTGCCGAGCTTCGACACGCTGCTGATCATGACGATCAAGGCCGGCTTCGGCGGGCAGCGCTTCATCCCGCAGCTGTTGGAGAAGGTGCGCGCGGCCCGCCGGCACGTCGACGCCGGCCACCTCGAACTGCGCATCGAGGTCGACGGCGGCATCGCCGCCGACACCATCGCCCAGGCGGCCGAGGCGGGGGCCGACGCGTTCGTCGCCGGCACCGCCGTCTACGGCGCCGACGACCCGGCCGAGGCGATCCGGAAGCTGCGGGCGCTCGCGGAACGCGCCGCCCCCGGGGCCTGACGTGGAGCCTGCCGGCGACCGCCCGGACGTCATCCTCGTCGTCGACGACGACGAGGACATCGCGCGCTTCGTCGAGTTCAACCTCCGGCTGCACGGCTTCGAGGTGATCCACGCCAGCGACGGGCAGGAGGCGCTCGAGGTGATCGAGCGCGAGCGCCCCGACCTGGCGGTGGTCGACCTGATGATGCCGCGCATCGACGGGCTGGAGCTGACCCGGCGGCTGCGCGCCGACCCGATGACCTCGGCCCTGCCGGTGATCATGCTGACCGCCAAGGGCATGACGGTGGACAAGGTGCACGGGCTCAGTGCCGGCGCGGACGACTACCTGGTCAAGCCCTTCGACACCGCGGAGCTGGTCGCCCGGGTCAGCTCCACCCTGCGGCGCAACAAGGAGTTCCGCGAGGTCTCCCCGCTGACCGGGCTGCCCGGCAACAGCCGGATCCGCCGGGAGATCTCCGACCGGGTCCGCAGCGGGGTCGACTACGCCGTCGGCTACATCGACATCGACCGGTTCAAGAGCGTCAACGACCGGTACGGCTTCGTCCGCGGCGACGACTTCATCTCCGCGCTGGCCCGCAGCCTGCACCGGGCGGTGGTCTCGGTGGGGCTGCCGCCGGCCTTCCTCGGTCACGTCGGCGGGGACGACTTCGTGATCGTCTGTGCCCCGGAGCAGGTCCGGCCGCTCACCTCCCGGGTCTCCGCCGACTTCGAGCGGGCCGCCGACTCGCTCTACGACCCGGTCGACGCCGCCCGCGGCTACGTGGAGCTGAAGGACCGCCGGGGCAACATCCGGCGGGCCGCCCTGGTCACCCTCTCGATCGGCGTCTCCCTCTCCGACGCCGACAAGCGCTTCACCGACCCGCTGGAGGCGATCGCCGTGGCCTCCGAGATGAAGACGGTGGCCAAGAGCCAGCCCGGCTCGTACGTGGCGGTGGACCGGCGCCGCCGGGTTTCCTGATTCGTGCCCTGTTGCTGTGAGGTAGCCCGCCCGGGTGGCCCCACCCCCCGTCCGGCGTGTAACACTTCCCGTGTACCCACCACGCGCTGGCGGGACTCGGTGTAATTCCGAACCGGCGGTGATCCACGGTGTGACCGTGGTAAGCCCGCGACCCGGTCGGCCTCGTGCCGCCCGGTGGACCTGGTGAGAATCCGGGGCCGACGGTTGGGAGCGGGAGACCGCTTCCAGACAGTCCGGATGGGAGACAGCGCGCGGGACGGACGGGCCTCGCCCGGCCGCTGGCTTCAGCGTGCCGTGCGCGCCCCCCGGGGCGGCCGCGCCGTACCCGGATATCCGCCGCCGCACGCACGCGGCCCCATGCCGTCGCCTCCCGTCACCGCCCGCGCGCCGAGCGGCGAGTGAGAGGGCAGGGCATGGCCGGCGTCTCCGTCGACGAGGCGATGCGTCGCGCGGTGGAACTCGCCGCGCGCGGTCTCGGAACGACCAGCCCCAACCCGGTGGTCGGCTGCGTGCTGCTCGACGCCGCCGGCGAGGTCGTCGGCGAGGGGTTCCACGCGTACGCCGGCGGGCCGCACGCCGAGATCGTCGCGCTGGCCCACGCGGGGGAGCGGGCCCGCGGCGGCACGGCCGTCGTCACCCTCGAACCCTGCGACCACACCGGCCGCACCGGCCCCTGCAGCACCGCGCTGATCCAGGCCGGCATCGCCCGGGTGGTCATCGCCGTGCCCGACCCCAACCCGCTCGCCACCGGCGGGGCCGCCACGCTGCGGGCCGCCGGGATCCAGGTCGACCAGGGGGTACGCGCCCACGAGGCCGAGGCCGGCAACATCGCCTGGCTGACCTCGATGCGCCGGGGCTGGCCGTACGTGATCTGGAAGTTCGCCGCGACGCTGGACGGCCGGTCGGCGGCGGCCGACGGCACCAGCATGTGGATCACCTCCGAGGCCGCCCGGATGGACGTGCACGCGCTGCGCGGCACGGTCGACGCGGTGCTCGCCGGGGTGGGCACGGTGCTCGCCGACGATCCCCGGCTCACCGCCCGCAACCTGCGCGACGGCACGCTCGCCATCCGGCAGCCGCTGCGGGTGGTGGTGGACTCCACCGGGCGTACGCCGGCCGACGCCCGGGTCCGCGACGGCGCGGCCCGCACCTGGATCGCCACCGCGGCGGAGGTCGGGGCCGGCCCCGACGGCCGCGTCGACCTGCCGGCGCTGCTCACGGCGCTGCACGGGCGCGGGGTGCGTGCCGCGCTGCTGGAGGGCGGCCCACGGCTGGCCGGCGCGTTCCTGGCCGCCGGCCTGGTCGACAAGATCGTCGGCTACGTCGCGCCCCGGCTGCTCGGCGCCGGCCCGACCGCCCTGGTCGACGCCGGCGTGACCACCATCGCCGAGGCCATCGACCTGGAGTACGTCGACGTCACGCAGGTCGGACCCGACCTGCGGATCACCGCGCTGCCCCGGAAGAGGGAGGGCTGACATGTTCACCGGCATCGTCGAGGAGTTGGGTGAGGTCGTCCGGATCACCGAGACGGCGGGTGACTCCGCGCTGGTCGCGCTCCGCGGCCCGCTGGTCACCTCCGACGCCCGGCACGGCGACTCGATCGCGGTCAACGGCGTCTGCCTGACCGTGGTGGACGTCTCCGACGGGACCTTCACGGCGGACGTGATGGGGGAGACGCTGCGCCGCTCCGCGCTGGGCGCGCTGCGGGCCGGCGACCCGGTCAACCTGGAGCGGGCCGCCGCGCTGAACAGCCGCCTCGGCGGGCACCTGGTGCAGGGGCACGTCGACGGCGTCGGCGAGGTGATCGCCCGCGAGCCGGCCCCGCAGTGGGAGACGGTCCGGTTCCGGCTGCCGGCCGCCCTGGCCCGGTACGTGGTGGAGAAGGGCTCGATCACCGTCGACGGCGTCTCGCTGACCGTCGCCGAGGTCGGCGCGGACTGGTTCTCGGTGGGGCTGATCCCGACCACGCTGAAGCTGACCACCCTCGGCGCCCGGCGCGTCGGCGACCCGGTCAACCTCGAGGTGGACGTCCTCGCCAAGTACGTCGAGCGGCTGCTCGGCGCCCGGCTGGCCGGACCGGCCCTGCCGGACACCGGCCCGCCCGGCGGGCCGCCGGGCGCCGGGCTGCCGGGCACCGCCGCGACGGGCGGGGTGGCCTGATGGGCCCGCTCGGCTGGCTGCTCGACGCGCAGGTGAGCGTCGCCGGTTCGCCGGTGCTGGTCCGGGAGATCGTCGGCAACGGCTTCGGGCTCGCCTCGGCGGTGTTCGGCCTGCGCAGGCTGGTCTGGGCCTGGCCGGTCGGCATGATCGGCAACGCGCTGCTGTTCACCGTCTTCCTGGGCGGCGTCTTCGCCACCCCGCAGGCGCACGACCTCTACGGGCAGGCGGGCCGGCAGGTCTTCTTCTTCTCGGTCAGCGTCTACGGCTGGTGGCGCTGGTCGCGCAACCGCGGCGGCGCCGGCGACGCCGTGACGCCCCGCTGGGCCACCGGCCGGGAGCGGCTGGGGCTGCTGGCCGCGGCCGGCATCGGCACCGCCGCCGCGTACCCGGTGCTCGCGGCGCTCGGCTCCTGGGGTCCGCTGCCGGACGCCTGGATCCTCACCGGCAGCCTGCTCGCCACCTACGGCATGGCCCGCGGCTGGGTGGACTTCTGGCTCATCTGGATCGCCGTCGACGCGGTCGGCGTGCCGCTGCTGCTGCGCGGCGGGTTCTATCCCTCGGCCGCCATGTATCTCGTCTACGGCGCCTTCTGCGCCTGGGGCCTCGTCGCCTGGTGGCGCACCTCACGGGCGGCCCGCCCGGGGCCGGCCCGGATCCCGTCGACCTACTCGGAGGCCGTGGCATGACCACCTTTGCGAGCATCGAGCAGGCGGTGGCGGACATCGCCGCCGGTCGGCCGGTCGTCGTGATCGACGACGCCGACCGGGAGAACGAGGGCGACCTGATCTTCGCCGCCGAGCGGGCGACGCCGGAACTGCTCGCGTTCATGGTGCGCCACACGTCCGGCTACATCTGCGCGCCGCTGACCGAGAGCGAGTGCGACCGCCTCGACCTGCCGCCGCAGCACCACACCAACCAGGACCGGCGCGGCACCGCCTACACCGTGACCGTTGACGCGCGGGAGGGGATCAGCACCGGCATCTCCGCCGCCGACCGGGCGCACACCATCCGGCTGCTCGCCGACCCCGGCACCGGCCCGGCCGACCTGGCCCGCCCCGGGCACGTGGTGCCGCTGCGGGCCCGCGAGGGGGGCGTGCTGCGCCGGCCCGGGCACACCGAGGCCGCGGTGGACCTGACCCGGCTGGCCGGGCTGCGCCCCGCCGGCGTGCTCTGCGAGCTGGTCAACGACGACGGCACCATGATGCGGGTGCCCGACCTGGAGAAGTTCTGCGCGGAGCACTCGCTGACCCTGGTCACCATCGCCGACCTGGTGGCGTACCGGCGGCGCACCGAGAAGCAGGTCGAGCGGGTCGCCGACGCGCGGATGCCCACCCGGCACGGCGTGTTCCGCGCGCTGGGCTACCGCAGCGAGCACGACTCGGCCGAACACGTCGCCCTGGTGGCGGGCGAGATCGGCGACGGGCGGGACGTGCTGGTGCGGGTGCACTCCGAGTGCCTCACCGGCGACGTGTTCGGCTCGGTGCGCTGCGACTGCGGCCCGCAGCTCGACGCGGCCCTGGAGCGGATCGCCCGGGAGGGGCGGGGCGTGGTGCTCTACGTGCGCGGCCACGAGGGACGCGGCATCGGGCTGCTGCACAAGCTCCAGGCGTACCAGCTCCAGGACCAGGGCCGGGACACCGTCGACGCCAACCTCGACCTGGGGCTGCCGGCGGACGCCCGCGACTACGGCACCGGCGCGCAGATCCTGTACGACATCGGGGTGCGCTCGATGCGGCTGCTCACCAACAACCCGGCCAAGCGTGCCGGGCTGGAGGGCTACGGGCTGACCGTCACCGGCCGCGAGGGGCTGCCGGTGCGCCCGCACCCGGAGAACGTGCGCTACCTGCGCACCAAGCGGGACCGGATGGGGCACCTGCTGGACGAGCTGGACGAGGTGACCGAGGCCCCGATGGGCCGCCCCGTCCGCGGCGACGAGATCGGAGCGTAGGCATGGCGGGTTTCGGTGAACCGGGCGTGACGGCGGTCGACGCCGCCGGGATGACCGTCGGCGTGGTCGCGGCGCGCTGGCACGGCGAGCTGACCGACCACATGCTCGACCGGGCGGTCGCCGCCGCCGAGGCGTGCGGGGCCCGGGCGGTCACCGCCCGGGTGGCCGGCTCGGTGGAGCTGCCGGTGGTGGCCCAGGCCCTCGCGCGTCGCTGCGACGTGGTGGTCGCGCTCGGCGTGGTGGTCCGGGGCGCCACCGCCCACTTCGACTACGTCTGCCGCTCGGTCACCGACGGGCTGACCCGGGTGGCGCTGGACGAGGGCAGGCCCGTCGCGCACGGCGTCCTCACCGTCGACACCCTGGCGCAGGCCCGGGACCGGGCCGGGCTGCCGGGCTCGGCGGAGGACAAGGGCTGGTCCGCCACGGTCGCGGCCCTCGACGCCGCCCTGGCCATCCGGGACCTCGCCGGCAACGGCCAGCGGGTCGGCTTCGGCGGCTGACCCCGCCGCCCCGGCGCCCCGGGCCCGACCCGGCGCACCGGGGCTCTCGGGGCGACTGGAAGAATCGCCTCCCGTGAAGACGTTCGAGGAGTTGTTCGCCGAGCTGCAGGCCAAGGCCGCCGCGGGCACCCCCGGCTCGGGCACGGTCGCCGCGCTCGACAAGGGCGTGCACTTCATCGGCAAGAAGGTCGTCGAGGAGGCGGCCGAGTCGTGGATGGCCGCCGAGCACGAGGGGCCGGAACGCACCGCCGAGGAGATCTCCCAGCTGCTCTACCAGGTCCAGGTGCTGATGCTGGCCACCGGCCTCGACCTGAAGGACGTCTACCGACATCTCTGAGTGCGCCCCGTCGTTGATCAGAACCGATCGAAGGAGCACTCCGCCATGTTGCGTGTCGCCATCCCCAACAAGGGCACCCTGGCCGAGCCGGCCGCCCAGATGCTGCGCGAGGCGGGCTACCGCCAGCGCACCGACCCGAAGGACCTGGTCTGCCGGGACGAGCCCAACGACGTCGAGTTCTTCTACCTGCGCCCCAAGGACATCGCCACCTACGTCGGCTCCGGCGACCTGGACCTGGGCATCACCGGCCGGGACCTGCTGATCGACTCCGGCGCCCCCGCCGAGGAGGTCGTCGACCTCGCCTTCGGCCGGGCCACCTTCCGCTTCGCCGCCCGCCCCGACGACATCGCCTCCGCGCGTGAGCTGGGTGGGCACCGCGTCGCCACCGCGTACCCGGGGCTGGTCGAGCGGCACCTGGCGGACCTGGGCGTCAAGGCCGAGGTGATCCGCCTCGACGGCGCGGTGGAGAACGCGGTCCGCCTCGGCGTCGCCGACGTGGTCGCCGACGTGGTGGAGACGGGCGCCACCCTGCGCCAGGCCGGCCTGGTGGTCTTCGGCGAGCCGCTGCTGCGCTCGTCGGCGGTGCTGGTCCGCCGCGCCGAGGCCCCGAACCACCCGCAGGCCGCGCAGCTGCTGCGCCGGCTGCACGGGGTGCTGGTCGCCCGGCGGTACGTGATGCTCGCCTACGACGTGCCGGCCGGCCTGCTCGACCGGGCCAGCTCGCTGACCCCGGGCATCGAGTCGCCGACCGTCTCCCCGCTGCACCGCGAGGGTTGGGTGGCGGTACAGGCGATGGTGCTCCGCGACGACGTGCACCGGATCATGGACGAGCTGTACGAGCTGGGCGCCCGCGCCATCCTGGTCACCAACATCCACGCCTGCCGGCTGTGACAGGCGCGCCCACGGTGGCGGGCGCCCCGGCGGCGCGCGGCCTGCCGCCGGGGGCGGCGCTGGCCGCGGTCACCCTCGCCGGCGTCGCCTCGGCGGCGCAGGGCGTCGTCAACGCCGAGCTGGGCGAGCGGGCCGGCGACCCGACCCTGGGCGCGTTGGTCAACAACCTCGGCGGCGCGCTGCTGGTAGGCCTCGGGGTACTGGTGCTGCCGTCGGCGCGGACCGGCCTGGTCGCGCTGCGCCGGGCCCGGCTGCCCTGGTGGGCGTACCTGGGCGGGCTCGGCGGCGCGGGCATCGTGCTGGCCGGCGTGTACATCGTGCCGGTGCTCGGGGTGGCGATCTTCACCATCGCCCAGGTCGCCGGGGGCAGCCTCGGCGGGCTGGCCGTCGACCGGGCCGGCCTGGCGCCGGGGGGACGGCTGGCGCTCACCCGACCACGGGTGGCCGGGGCGCTGCTCGGCGTGGCCGCCGTGACGCTGGCCCAGCTCGGCCAGCCCGTCGGTGACCTCGCCGTCGGCCTGGTCCTGCTCGCCGTGGCCGGCGGGCTGGGCGTCGCGCTCCAGTCCGCGCTGAACGCGCGCGTCTCCGCCGCCGGCTCGGCCGCCGCCGGGATGGTGGTCAACTTCGCCACGGCCACGCCCGTCGTGCTGCTGGTCGCGGCGCTCGCCGGCGCCCTCACCGGGCCGGGCCCGACGTGGCCGGGCGACTGGTACCTCTACACCGGCGGCCTGCTCGGGGTCGTCATCGTGGCCGCCCTGCTGGTCGGGGTCCCCTCGGTCGGCGTGCTGCGCACCGGGCTCGCCCTGGTCGCCGGCCAGCTGGGCGGCGCCCTGCTGCTGGACGCGCTGCTGCCGGGCGGCCCCGGGCTGCGGCTGCCGGTGCTCGCCGGGGCCCTGCTCACCCTGACGGCCACCCTGGTCGCCGGTCGGGGTCCCCGCCGCAGCGGCTCGCGCGACGTCGCGCCGCCCAGCGCCGGCGGTCCGGCAGCCTCCGCCGCGACCGCCGGATCAGCGACGCCCGGGTAGGCGCCGGTGACCCGGCGGTACGGGGGGGACCGGCGTTCGGTCAGTTCACCCGCTGGGAGAGCCCGTGGTGCCGCTCGTACGTCCGGATCGCCGCGTCCCACGCCTCGGTGTACTCCGAAGGTCCCATACCGAGGTCGCCGTGTCCCCGGACGGCCTCGCGCAGCAGCTCCACCAGTTCAGGCACCGTCCCTCGGCGCTCCTGCACGTAGCGACGGAAGACCTCGGCGAACTGCTCACCGGTCAGCCGGGCCGCGTGTGCGGTCACCGGATCGTCCTCCAGGCTCTGCAACACGGCGCACCACCGGCGCGTCAGCTCGTCCGCCTGCTGGGCCCGGATCTTCTGCAGCTCGTGGTTGCATTCGAGCTTGATCCGTTCCTCCCAGTACGGTCGCAGCCGCTCCCGCACCCGCTCGTCCGGGCTGACTCGGACCTGCACCCAGAAGTGCGGCTGACAGCCCTCCCGGGGCCAGCGCTGACCGGCCAGCCGGTCATTCAGCGCGCGCTCCAGGTCGTGCGAGCGGTGTGGCTCGTACTGCCGGGCCAGGTCCATTGCCCGCTCCCGGACGACGCCACCCGCCCAGGCGAGATAACGTTCCGCCCGCAACCGCAGCCCCTCATAGGTCATGTTCTGCGCGGTCCAGGTGTAGACGGCGTGCAGCCGGAAGTCGAAGGCGTCGCCCCTCGCCGGGACCAGGATCGGCTGCGGCACGTCGTGCCGGAACGTCACCGTGCTGGGGACCGGCGGCGTCGGAGGCGTGGAGTGGGGGCCGTCCGGCGGGAGGAGGACGTGCCACCAGCGGCGGCGCTCCGGCTGGGTCGGTACGGACGCTCCCGTGGTGGGCGGCTCGCTGGGGTGAGTGGTCATGGCAGGTCCTCGTCGATGAGTGCGTGTACGGCGTCGAGCAGGTCGTTGCGCGGCATGATGGGCCGCCAGACGTGTCGGATCTGGTGGTCGAGGCGGTGGCGCAGCGGTGGCCGACCTGCGATCACGTGCCGCAGCAGGGCCAGGCAGTGGGCCGCCACCTCGGGGTCGCCGTCCGCCCGGTTCAGCCAGAAGCCGAGCGTCCGCCACGATCGGTAGGCCGTCTGCGGCATGCCCAGCGCCGCGGCCCAGAGCGCGGCGACGTCGTGCGGCTCGACGATCCGCCGCCGAACGAGATCGAGCAGCTCCGGCCAGTGTTCCCTGGGCGGCTCGGTCCAGCGGTCGGCGAGGACGCGCAGCGTGCGCGCCGCGTGCAGCCGCACCTCCGGGTCGTCGGAGGCGCTCCAGCCGACCAGCTCCGGCACGAGCGTGGCCCCGTGGCCGGCCCGGTAGACCTCGACCAGGCCCCGGACCACGGAGTTGTTCCGCCGCTGCATGCGGGCCTGCGCCACCAGGCGGAGCTGCATCAGGGCGGCGTCGGGCCAGAGGCGGGCCAGACCGAGTCCGTACGCCCGGGCGACGGTGTCCCGCAGGTGCGCCGCCGGCCCTGCCGCCCACTGGTCGAGTTCGGTCCGCACGCGCTGCCGCAGACCGGGTTGCATCGCCATCGCGACCAGCACGATGGCGGCGGCCTGCCGGACGCCGGCCCGCCGTTCCCGGGCCAGGTCGCCGACCGTCTTCAGGGCCGCCCGCACGTCCCGCCCGGCCGACCAGCCGATGGCGCCCGCGGCGGCCTGTCGGACTTCGGGCACGTCGGAGCGCACCAGGTCCGCCCACCAGCCGAGCAGCTGTCCCGGCAGCCACCAGTCCGTCCAGGCGACCTCCAGCAGCGTCGAACGGAGCTGGTCGCTGCCGGCGCCGAACTCGATGCGCCAGCCGCCCACGGCGCGTTCGTCGCTGACCACGACGACCGCCTGGCGCAGCGTCGACCCGAGCATCGTGTCGAGGTCCGGGCCGCGCAGCCACGGGCCGCCTGACGGAATTCCGGTGAGACCGGCCCCGGTCAGGCGATGTGCCGCCTGACGAATCTCCGCCACCGGCTGCCCGGCCAGTACGGCGCAGGCCAGCCGGAACGCGCGGGCCTGGTCGGCGGTCCAGCCGCCGACCCCGTGCCGGCCGTCGTGCCGGCCCACGTCGAGGATCTGCGCAGCGCGTTCGCGCAACTGGCGCGGGAGCAGCTGCTCCAAGCGCTCGGTGAGGGCGGGTCCGTGCGGAACCGACTGGGCGATCAGCTCCACCACGGGCACGACCTCGCCCGGACGCGGCTCGCCGGCGAGATAGGCCGAGAGCAGCGGATGGGTGACGCATTCGTCGTCGAGGTAGCGCTCCACGCAGACGCCGTCGCAGCCGTCCGGACACCAGCCGACGCATCGTCCCGTCAGGTGCTGGCGCAGCCGCGCCCTGAACACCTCCACCGCCGGCGGCACCCGGTGCTCCACCACGTGGCCGGCGAGATCCTGGGCGTGCCGGGAGAAGTCGCCCAGCAGGATCAGGGTCATGCCGGTCTCCTCGGCCCGCGCCGCGAGCGCCACGAGGGTGAACCCGTCGACGGCGCTCGCCGCCTCGTCCGCGAGCCGGAGCACGTACCCGCGACCGCCGGGCAACCGTTCGGTCGACCCGAGCAGGTCGTCAAGCTCCTCCGCACCCAGCACGCAGGCACGGTCGTGCCCGTGCCTGCGCGCCGTGGCGAGGACGGCGGAGGTGAACCGGCCGCTCGAGGAGGGGCCGGACAGGCACACCAGGTGGCGGCGCTTGAGGTGACGGTCGAGTTGCTGGTCGCTCGACGTGGGCGCGTACCCCTGCGCCCGTTCCCGGACGTCAGTCTCGCTCAGGCGCTCGTACCAGATCCGCCCCGTGCCGTCGGTTCCCGAGGCGGTCACGTTGACGGTGCCGATGGCGACGGCGCCGTGACCGGTGGCGTTCTGCCCCCGTACACGCACGTCGCCGAGGCCGATCGTGGGACCGCCGAGCAGGCCGGCCAGCCGGCGGAGCACATCGTCCGAGTCGAGCGGCTCGTCCGACTCGCCGCCGTCCGACGACTCCACAGGGTCCGCCGGCCTGTCCGCCGGGTACTCCTCCGGGCCCGCCGCCGGGCCCTCCTCGAGAGGGTCGTAGCCTTCGTCGCCGGGGGCATCCCAGAGCTCCTCCGGGTCGCCGGTGTCGTCGTCGTACGGGTGCGGCAGGCCGAGGGCGGTCACCGTGTCCGGCTTTCCGGCCCGCCGCCGAAAGCCAGATCGCGGCCGACGGAGCCGATCGCCGTGGCACCGGGCCCGATCGCGTTCTGGCCGTCGACCCGCACGTCGCCCGTCCGAATGCCGCCCGCGTCCGGCGGCGTCCGGGCCGCCGGGGAGCCGGACGACTCCCGGCGGTGCTCCGCACCGGTTCCCACGCCCCGCGGTGGGGGCGGTGACAACGCGGTCTCCGCCGACGGCGGGGCGGACATGTCCTCGTCCACGACGCAGAGCCAGGCGTCTTCCTGGAACCCCTTGTCCGGATGGACGACCTCGACCCGCCGGAACCGCTCCGGGCGCATCTCCTCCGGGTACTCGGTGACGACGTCGCGGAATATCTCTCCCGACACGATCAGTGCCACCCCGGCGTCGGGGAAGGCCGCCAAGGCGCGCTTGACGGGCTCCGCCTCGCACAACCGGCAGACGAAGACGACGGCGTTGCCGGGGAAACCGTTGGCCCCGTCGAGGTGGACGAGTCCCTGGTGGACGGCGACCCGCAGCCGGATGCGGGCGTCTTGCACCCGGCTGCTGTTGTAGCCGCGTAGCCGCCTGTTGAGCTCCGGCACGAAGCGACCGATGACGCGGGATTCGGCCACGTCCCGGGGAAGGATCGCCAGTTCGCCGTCACCGGCCTGCTGCGTCGTCCAGGCGACCCGGTCCAGCCCGACGTCGCCGGCGGCCTGGTGCAGCAGGTCCCGGAAGTCCTTCTGCGCCTCGTACTGTTGGAGATTGGTGCGCCGGCTGTACCGCTCCATGTCCACGGAGACCAACAGTCGCCGCTCGGGATGTCGCATCGTCGTGCCGCCCTTCCTCGCCCGACCCGCCCCACAGGCGGGCACCGCAGGAGACATCGAACCGAGGCGGGTCGCGCGGAACCCCGTAGAAGTACGGCATCGTCCGAAACTGTCGTCAGGGCGTCATCCCCTCCTGCGCGGGTGTCCGGCACGCGGTGGGCCGGTGTCCTGTTCGCATGAGGATCGGTCTGATGGAGCTGTTGCTCGCGGTGGGTTGGCCGCCGGGCGTCCTGCTGGCGTTGGTGACCGTCCAGCTCGCCGTCGCCGCCGCACTGCGTATGCGGGCGTCGCGGAACGCGCAGGGCCGGCTACGCTTCGACGGCTGTCGCTGGCCGAGGAGGATGAGAGCGCTGATGCGACGACCAGCCGAACCGTCCGCCGTCACCTGGCCGTACGGCACGTTCCTGCAACGGCTCGGCCCCGCGGTCCGCGTCGCCCTGCTGGAGCTGGGTGTCCGCCGGCGGGTTCCGGCCGGACAGATCGTCATCCACGAGGGCGTACGCGAGTCGCACCTGGTGCTTCTCGAGGAGGGGCTGACGAAGGTGACCGCGGCCCTCCCGGACGGGCGGGCCGCGCTGCTGGCCCTGCGCGTCGGTGGTGACCTCGTCGGCGAGATGTCGGCACTCAACGACCGGCCCCGTTCGGCGAGCGTCACCACCTGTGGGCCGGCGATCTACCGGGTCATCCAGCCCGACCGGTTCAAGGCGTTCCTCAAGGAGCACCCGGACGCCGCACTGGAGCTGGCGGCGGTGGTGTCGGACCGGCTGCGCTGGTCCAACCGGCGACGCGTCGACTTCACCTCGTACCCGGTGAAGATCAGGGTTGCCCGGGTCGTCGCCGAGCTCTGCCGCACCCACGGCCGCCAGGGTCGCGACGGCGTCGTCATCGACGTGCGGCTCACGCAGCCGGAACTCGCCAGCATCTGTGGCGCCGCCGAGACCTCCATCCAGAAGGCCCTGCGCGAGCTGCGTGCGGACGGACTGGTCGACACGGACTACCGCCGGATCACGGTCCGCGATCTGCCCCGTCTGCGGCGGGCGGGCGAGCTGGAGGCCGAGGAGGGTTGACGGGGCACGCCGGGCGGAGGTCGAAACGTGTGGCGGCGCGGGACCGCCCGGGCGCGGGTGGCAGACTGGTGGGGTGAGCGAAACCGAGTCCGTCCACCTCCGGCCGCGCCGCATCCGGCTGGTCTGCTGGAGCTCCGCGGTCGTGCTGCTCGTGGTCTTCAGCCTGTTGGCGACCACGCTGAGCGGCGGCACCGGCAACGGCTACGGCAGCTTCCAGCGGGGTGACCAGATCGCGATGGTCGGTCTCGGCGTGTTCGGCGCGCTCGCCCTGCTGGTCTTCACCCGCCCCCGGGTCGAGGCGGACGCGCACGGCGTGCGCGTCCGCAACATCATCGGCTCGTACGAGCTGCCCTGGGAGGTCGTCCGGGGGGTCCGCTTCGACCGGGGCGCGCCCTGGGCAAGCCTGGAGCTGCACGACGACGACCTGCTGCCCATGGTCGCCCTCCAGGCCGCCGACAAGGAGCGGGCCGTCGAGGGGGTCCGCGCCCTGCGCCGGCTGCACCAGGCCCACCAGGCCCGGCTCGCCGGGAGTGCCGCCGGCGGCTGACGGGGTGCCCGGTTTGGGGGTGCTCGCGGCGAGGGTGTAGTGTGGTCGAGTCGACCAGGCTGTCCCCGCGTGCACGTCAAGCGCACGCACACAGCCATGAAAGAGGAGCGCCTGCTCCCACCCGAGTCACCACCACGGTGGCCGGGTCCGGTCACCGGTTCCGGGCACGTCCCGGTGCCGGACGCGCGATCATGTGATCGTGCCGACCGGTCGAGCGGGCCCTGGCATGCGCCGGGGCCTTCTGCTTTCCGGGTTCGGCTCCCACCCGGGAGCCGCGGGGTCGGCCACACGGAGACTTTTACTCGAGGAGGCCCCATCAGCGTCGAACCACGCGTGAACGAGCAGATCCGGGCACGTGAGGTCCGACTGGTCGGCCCCGAGGGCGAGCAGGTGGGCATCGTCCCGCTGGAGCGCGCCCTTCAGCTGGCCGCGGACGTCGACCTGGACCTGGTCGAGGTTGCGCCGATGGCGCGCCCGCCGGTGTGCAAGCTCATGGACTTCGGCAAGTTCAAGTACGAGAGCGCACTCAAGGCGCGCGAAGCGCGGCGTAACCAGCAGCAGACCGTCATCAAGGAAATGAAGCTCCGACCCAAGATCGACCCGCACGACTACGAGACCAAGAAGGGTCACGTCGTGCGGTTCCTCAAGGCCGGGGACAAGGTCAAGGTGACGATCATGTTCCGCGGTCGCGAGCAGAGCCGCCCGGAGCTGGGTTACCGGCTCCTGCGCCGGCTCGAGTCGGAGATCTCGGAGCTGGGGTACGTCGAGGCCGCGCCCAAGCAGGACGGCCGAAACATGATCATGGTGCTCGCGCCGCACCGGGCCACGAAGGCCGCCGCGGTCGCCGCGACGGCCACCCGTGGCGGGCCGAAGGAGCGGGACGCCGAGGGCGCCGCCCCGGTCGGCGAGCCCGCAGCGGCCGGTGACACCGGCACCGCCGCCGACAACGGTGGCGAGTAACAGGGGAGAGACGTTCCACATGCCGAAGATGAAGAGCCACACGGGAATGGGCAAGCGGGTCAAGGTGACCGGCAAGGGCAAGATCGTTGCCCAGCAGGCCGGCCTCCGACACAACCTGGAGAAGAAGCCCTCCACCCAGACCCGTCGGCTGACCGGCACCGTCGTGCTGGCCAAGGCCGATGTCAAGCGCATCAAGAAGCTGCTCGGCCGCTGACGCGCGCCACCCGACGTAAGAAGGAGTTGAGATGGCACGCGTCAAGCGGGCTGTGAACGCCCAGAAGAAGCGCCGTACCCTGCTGGAGACCGCGAGCGGCTACCGCGGTCAGCGCTCCCGCCTCTACCGCAAGGCCAAGGAGCAGGTGCTGCACTCGATGCAGTACGCCTACCGGGACCGCCGCGACCGCA
Source organism: Micromonospora sp. CPCC 205561 (assembly GCF_036906775.1). Lineage (NCBI taxonomy): Bacteria > Bacillati > Actinomycetota > Actinomycetes > Micromonosporales > Micromonosporaceae > Micromonospora > Micromonospora sp. CPCC 205561. The sequence goes on from NZ_JBAKHV010000028.1 coordinate 54,175, forward strand.
AGGGTGACTTCCGGCAGCTGTGGATCCAGCGGATCAACGCGGGCGCCCGCGCCAACGGGATGACCTACAACCGCCTGATCCAGGGCCTGCGCCTGGCCGGCATCGAGGTCGACCGCAAGATCCTGGCCGACCTGGCCGTCAACGACGCCGCCGCCTTCACGGCGATCGTCGAGCTGGCCCGGGCCGCGGTCGCGGCCGAGGGCACCGGCGGCGCGGCGGCCCAGGCCGCCTGATCCCCGCGCACCAGCAGATCGAGGCGTCTCCCATGCAGTCACCATCGCGCGGGAGACGCCTCGACGCCGTCCCCGGCCTCTTCACCCCGCGTACGCCCAGGGTGGTCGCCGCCCGCCGGTTGCAGCGCCGCCGGGACCGCGAGGCCGCCGGCCGGTTTCTGGCCGAGGGACCGCAGGCGGTCCGCGAGGCCCTGGCGCGCACCGGGACGGTCACCGAACTCTTCGGTACGCCCGCCGCCCTGGACCGCCACGCCGACCTGGCCGCCGTCGCGGCCCGCGCCGACGTGCCCGTCTCCGAGGTGACCGACGAGGCGCTCGCCGCGCTGGCCGAGACCGTCGCCCCGCAGGGCGTCGTCGCCGTCTGCCGCCACCTCGACGTGCCCCTGGAGCGGGCGCTGGCCGGCGGGCCGAGGCTGGTCGCCGTGCTCGCCGAGATCCGCGACCCGGGCAACGCCGGCACCGTGCTGCGCACCGCCGACGCCGCCGGCGCCGGCGCCGTGGTCTTCGCCGGCGACGCCGTCGACCCGTACAACGGCAAGTGCGTCCGCTCGTCGGCCGGCAGCCTCTTCCACGTCGACGTGGTCCGCGCCCCCGAGCCGGCGGGGGTGGTCGCGGCGCTGCGCGCCGCCGGCCTCGCCGTACTCGCCACCACCGGCTACGGCGACGTCGACCTCGACGACCTCGCCGACGCCGGCCGCCTCACCGCCCCCACCGCCTGGCTCTTCGGTTCGGAGGCGCACGGCCTGCCCGAGGCGCTCGCCGCCGCCGCCGACGCCCGGGTCCGGGTGCCGCTGCACGGGCGCGCCGAGAGCCTGAACCTGGCTGCGGCCGCCGCGGTCTGCCTGTACTCTTCAGCCAGAGCACAGCGGCGGCCGTGACCCGGTCGTCGCAGGCACTGATCGCAGGGGAGACCGTCCGCCCATGAACGCGCCACGGCGTTCGTTTAGCCAGCCCGCCGGTGTCGGCGGGCGGCGGGCCTGACCTGCTCCCCGCGTAACTCCCACCGGCGGGCTACGGCACAGCCGCGCGTCCGTAGACTCGCTTCGCCTGCCTGAGTGAGGGCCGGCGCCGCCGTGAGGGAGTGCCCGTACGTCATGAGCTACCGCAACGATCCGTACGATCCGAAGCAGGTCGCCCTGCTCGACCCGGCCGCCCTGGCCGAGGCCGTGGCCACCGCCGAAAAGGCGTTCGCCGACGCCGGTGACCCGGACGCGCTGACCGCGCTGCGTCCGGCGCACCTCGGCGACCGGTCGCCGGTCTCGCTGGCCCGCCGCGAGATCGGCGCGCTGCCGCCGGCCGCCAAGTCCGACGCCGGCAAGCGGGTCAACGAGGCCCGCCGGGCCATCGACGCCGCGTACGCCGCCCGCCAGGAGATCCTGGAGCGGGAGCAGGCGCAACGGGTGCTGGTGGAGGAGCGCGTCGACGTGACGCTGCCCCAAGACCGGCGGCCCCGGGGCGCCCGGCACCCGATCAGCACGCTGACGGAGCAGATCAGTGACCTCTTCGTCGGCATGGGCTACGAGGTGGCCGAGGGGCCCGAGGTCGAGTTGGAGTGGACCAACTTCGACGCCCTGAACATCCCCGCCGACCACCCGGCGCGCGGCCTGATGGACACCTTCCACGTCGCGCCCGCCGACGGCGCCGGCGACTCCGCCGGGTCGGGCCTGGTGCTGCGCACCCACACCTCGCCGGTGCAGGCGCGCACCATGCTGACCCGCAAGCCGCCGATCTACGTGATCGTGCCCGGCCGGGTCTACCGAACAGACGAGCTGGACGCCACCCACGCGCCGGTCTTCCACCAGGTGGAGGGACTCGTGGTGGACCGGGGTATCACCATGGCGCACCTGCGCGGCACCCTGGACCACTTCGCCCGGGCGATGTTCGGCGAGGGCGCGAGGACCCGCTTCCGGCCGCACTACTTCCCGTTCACCGAGCCGTCCGCCGAGTTCGACGTCTGGTTCCCGGAGCACCGCGACGGCCCGCGCTGGGTGGAGTGGGGCGGCTGCGGCATGGTCAACCCGCGGGTGCTGCGCGCCTGCGGCATCGACCCGGAGGTCTACTCCGGGTTCGCGTTCGGCATGGGGATCGACCGGACGGTGATGTTCCGGCACGGGGTCAGCGACATGCGGGACATGGCCGAGGGGGACGCGCGGTTCACCCGCGCGTTCGGGACCGGGGCCTAGGCGATGCGGGTACGAGTCACGGAGACGGTGGTCTGAGTCATGCGAGTTTCTGTCAGTTGGCTGCGGGAGTACGTCGACCTCCCCGCCGACCTGTCCGCCGGCGACCTGGAGCGGGCCCTGGTCGACCTCGGCATCGAGGTCGAGTCCCTCGTGGACCTGCGCGAGAGCGTCACCGGCCCGCTGGTGGTCGGCGAGGTGCGCGAGATCGAGGAGTTGACCGGTTTCAAGAAGCCGATCCGGTTCTGCCGGGTTGACGTCGGCGACGCCAACGGCACCGGCGAGCCGCAGGAGATCGTCTGCGGGGCGCGCAACTTCGCCGTCGGCGACCGGGTCGTGGTGATCCTCCCCGGCGGCGTGCTGCCCGGCGGCTTCGCCATCGGCGCGCGCAAGACGTACGGGCGCAACTCCAACGGCATGATCTGCTCCGCGCAGGAGCTGGGCCTGGGCGACGACCACTCGGGCATCATCGTGCTGCCGGAGCAGACCCCGGCCCGGCCGGGCGACGACGCGCGGCCCGTGGTCGGCCTCGACGACGTCGTGGTCGAGGTGGAGATCACCCCTGACCGGGGGTACGCGATGAGCGTCCGCGGCCTGGCCCGGGAGCTGTCGCAGGCCCTCGGCGTGCCGTTCCGCGACCCGGGACTGGCACCCGCGCCCGGCGGCACCGCCACGCCGGCGTACCCGGTCGAGGTACGCGACACCGTCGGCTGCGACCGGTTCGCCGCCCGCCTGGTGCGCGGCGTCGACCCGGCGGCGCCGACGCCCGAGTGGATGCGGCGGCGGCTCACCGTCGCCGGCATCCGGAGCATCTCGCTGCCGGTCGACATCACGAACTACGTGATGCTCGAACTGGGCCAGCCGATGCACGCCTTCGACGCCGACCGGATCGCCGGTGCGCTGGTGGTCCGCCGCGCCGAGGCGGGGGAGAAGCTGACCACCCTGGACGGGGTGGGTCGTGCCCTCGCGCCCGAGGACATGGTCATCTGCGATGACACCGGCCCCATCTCGCTGGCCGCCGTCATGGGCGGCGAGACCAGCGAGGTGGTGGACGGGACGACGAACGTGCTCCTCGAGGCCGCCCACTGGGACCCGGTGATGGTCGGGCGCACCGCCCGCCGGCACAAGCTGTTCAGCGAGGCCGCGAAGCGGTGGGAGCGGGGCGTCGACCCGGCCCTGCCGCTGGTCGCCATCGCGCGCGCGGTCCGGCTGCTCACCGAGCACGCCGGCGGCGCGGCCGGTGACGAGATCCTCGACATCGACCACGTCCGGCCGCGTACCCCGGTCGTGCTGCCGGCCGACCTGCCGAGCCGGCGGGTGGGCGTGAACTATCCACCCGCGCGGGTGGCCGCCCTGCTGGAGCGGGTCGGCTGCACGGTCGCCCGGGGCGCCGACCGGCTGACCGAGGAGCCGGGCGAGGTCGGCGTGGCCGCCGCGGGCGGCGAGGCGCTCAGCGTCACCCCGCCGACCTGGCGGCCCGACCTGACCGACCCGGCCGACCTGGTCGAGGAGGTGGTCCGCCTCGACGGGTACGACCAGGTGCCGTCCGTGCTGCCGACCGCGCCGCCCGGGCGCGGCCTGACCGGGCAGCAGCGCCGCCGCCGGGCCGTGGCCCGGTCCCTCGCCGAGCGGGGGTTCGTGGAGGTGCTCGCGCACCCGTTCGTCGCCCCCGGCCTGGCCGACCAGCTCGGCCTGCCCGCCGACGATCCGCGCCGGCCTGCGGTGCGGCTGGCCAACCCGCTGTCGGAGGAGGAGCCGCTGCTGCGCACCACGCTGCTCGGCCCGCTGCTCGGCATCGTGAAGCGCAACCTCGGCCGGGGCCTGCGCGACCTCGCCCTCTACGAGATCGGGGCGGTGTTCCACCCGCGTCCCGGCGCCGGCCGACCGCCGGCGATGGGCGTGGACCGCCGACCCTCCGACGAGGAGTTCGCCGCCGCCGACGCGGTGGTGCCCGACCAGCCCCGGCACGTCGCCGTCGTGCTGACCGGCGACGTCGAACCGGCCGGCTGGTGGGGCGCGGGCCGCCCGGCCGGCTGGGCGGACGCCGTCCAGGCGGGCCGGGACGTGCTCGCCGCCGCCGGCGTGCCGGCCGACCGGGTCGAGGTCCGCGCCGCCGAGTACGCCCCCTGGCACCCCGGCCGCTGCGCCGAGCTGCTGGTCGACGGCACGGTGGTCGGGCACGCCGGGGAACTGCACCCGGCGGTCCTGGCCACGCTGGAACTGCCTCGGCGCACCAGCGCCATGGAGCTGGACCTGGACGCGCTGCCGGTCGCCCCGGTGGCGTCCGCGCCCGTCGTCTCCGGTTTCCCCCCGGCGCTGATCGACGTGGCGCTGGTGGTGGACGAGTCGGTGCCCGCGGCGCGGGTCCAGCAGGCCCTCGTCGAGGGCGCGGGCGGGCTGCTTGAGCAGGTGCGCCTCTTCGACGTGTACGCCTCCGAGCAGCTCGGGGCGGGGCGCAGGTCGCTGGCGTACAAGCTCACCTTCCGTGCCCCCGACCGGACGCTGACCGTGGAGGAGGCGGTGGCCGCCCGGGACGCGGCGGTCGCCCGGGCCGCGGAGCACTTCGGCGCCACGCTGCGCGGCGCCTGAACGCCGCCGGCGGCCCCGGAACGACCGGCAGCGGCCGACGCAAGACGTCGGCCGCTGCCCCCCGCCCCCGCCCCCGCCCCTCTGCGCGTCGATCTTGCACCTTCCGCCCGGGCGAACCGGACATCAGCGGCACTGCCCGGGAGCAAACTGCAAGATCGACGCAGGAGGGAGGGGGCGGCGAGGCGCCGGGTAGGGGGAGGGGCGTCGGCGCGGAGGGGGAGCCTCATTGTCATGCGGGGGGTTGCATGAAGTTGCAGCGTCGGATCCTCGTTTGCTAGCCTCCTTTGCATAGTCATGCGGAGGTGGGTATGGGGATCCGAGTCGCGGTCGCGGGGGCGAGCGGCTACGCCGGGGGCGAGCTGATCCGCCTGGTCGCCGGGCACCCGGAGTTCGACCTGGTCGCCGCCACCGCGCACAGCCAGGCCGGGCACCGGCTCGACGTCGTACACCCGCAGCTCGCCGGCCTGGACCTGGTCCTCGGCGAGACGGACGCGGCGACCCTGGCCGACGCGGACCTGGTCTTCCTGGCGCTGCCGCACGGTCAGTCGGCGGCCCTGGCGGCCCAGCTTCCCCCCGAGGTACGCGTCGTCGACCTGGGCGCCGACCACCGGCTGGCCGATCCCTACGCCTGGGCGCACTACTACGGCGGCGCGCACGCCGGAGCGTGGACGTACGGCCTGCCCGAGCTGCCCGGCCAGCGGGAGCGGATCGCCGCCGCCACCCGGGTGGCCAGCACCGGCTGCTACGCGGCCACGATCATCCTGGCCCTCGCCCCGCTGATCGCCGCCGGCGCCGCCTCCCCGGCCGACGTGGTGGTCGTGGCCGCCTCCGGCACCTCCGGCGCCGGCAAGGCGGCCAAGCCGCACCTGCTCGGCAGCGAGGTGATGGGGGACCTGTCGCCCTATCGGGTCGGCACCCACCAGCACGTCCCCGAGATCAAGCAGGCCACGGGCGCGACCGGCCTGTCGCTGACGCCGGTGCTGGCGCCGATGCCCCGGGGCATCCTCGCCACCGTGACCGCCGTGCCGGCCCGGGGCGTCGACCCCAGGGCGGTGCTCACGGAGGCGTACGCGCACGAGCCCTTCGTGCACGTGCTGCCGGAGGGCGCCTGGCCGCACACCGCGGCCACCCTCGGGTCCAACTCGTGTCACCTGCAGGCCACGGTCGACGTCGACTCCCGCCGCACGATCGTGCTCAGCGCGCTGGACAACCTCGGCAAGGGCGCCGCGGGCCAGGCCGTCCAGAACGCCAACCTCATGTGCGGGCTGCCGGAGACGACGGGCCTGTCCATCTGGGGAATCGCCCCGTGAGCGCGAGGAGCGCAGCGCGGCGGAGCCCCGCAGTCGCGAACGAAGGATTGCTGCCATGAGTGTCACGGCTCCGCGGGGGTTCCGGGCGGCCGGGGTGGCCGCCGGGCTGAAGGCGAGCGGCGCGAGCGACGTCGCGTTGGTCGTCAACGACGGCCCGGACGCCGGCGTCGCCGGCGTGTTCACCGCCAACCGGGTGAAGGCGGCACCGGTGCTCTGGACCCAGCAGGTGGTCCGGGGCGGCGTCGCCCGCGCCGTGGTGCTCAACTCCGGCGGCGCCAACGCCTGCACCGGTCCGGCCGGCTTCCAGGACACCCACGCGACCGCCGAGCACACCGCCGCCGCGCTCACCTCGGCCAGCCCGCGGCTGATGCTCGGCGCCGCCGACGTGGCGGTCTGCTCGACCGGCCTGATCGGGGAGCGGCTGCCGATGCAGAAGCTGCTGCCCGGCGTACGCTCGGCGATCCGCCGCCTGTCGCGCGACGGCGGCCCGGCGGCTGCCGAGGCCATCATGACCACGGACACCCGTCCCAAGACCGCGGTGGCGCGGGGCAGCGGCTGGACCGTCGGCGGCATGGCCAAGGGCGCCGGCATGCTCGCCCCGGCGATGGCCACCATGCTCTGCGTGCTCACCACCGACGCGGTGGCCGGGCCGGAGGCGCTCGACGCCGCGCTGCGCGAGGCGTGCCGGCTGACCTTCGACCGGATCGACTCCGACGGCTGCATGTCCACGAACGACACGGTGCTGCTGCTGGCCAGTGGCGCCAGCGGCATCGCGCCGACGCCCGCGGAGCTGACCGCCGCGGTCACGGCCGCCGCCCACGACCTGGCCCAGCAGCTCGTCGCCGACGCCGAGGGCGCCACCAAGCAGATCGCCGTCGACGTGGTCGGCGCGGCCAGCGAGGACGACGCGGTCGAGGTGGGACGGTCGGTGGCCCGCAACAATCTGGTCAAGACGGCGCTCTTCGGCAACGACCCGAACTGGGGCCGGATCCTCGCCGCCGTCGGCACCACCGCCGCCGCCTTCGATCCCGACGCGGTCGACGTCGCGGTCAACGGCGTCTGGGTGTGCCGCTCCGGCGCCGCGGCCGAGGACCGGTCGAAGGTCGACCTCACCGGCCGGGACGTCACCATCCGGATCGACCTGCGCGCGGGCACCGCCGAGGCGACGATCTGGACCAACGACCTGTCCCACGCGTACGTGCACGAGAACTCGGCGTACTCGACATGAACCTCTCCACCGACCTCAGCAGCGCCCAGGTCAAGGCGGCCACGCTGATCGAGGCGCTGCCATGGCTGGCGCGCTTCTCCGGCTCGACCGTCGTGGTCAAGTACGGCGGCAACGCCATGATCGACCCCGAGCTCCAGCGGGCCTTCGCCGCCGACATGGTCTTCCTGCGCTATGTCGGCCTGCGGCCGGTCGTGGTGCACGGCGGCGGCCCGCAGATCTCCGCCATGCTCGGTCGGCTGGGCATCGCCAGCGAGTTCCGGGGTGGCCTGCGGGTCACCACGCCGGAGGCGATGGACGTGGTCCGGATGGTCCTGGTGGGGCAGGTGGGCCGGGAACTGGTCGGTCTGATCAACGCCCACGGCCCGTTCGCGGTGGGCCTCTCCGGGGAGGACGCCCGGCTCTTCACGGCCGTGCGTCGGCCCGCGTACGTGGACGGGCAACCGGTCGACGTCGGGCAGGTCGGCGACGTCGAGTCGGTCGACGTCTCGGCGGTGACCGACCTGATCGCGGCCGGTCGCATCCCGGTGATCTCCACCGTGGCGCCCGACGCCGACGGGGTCCTGCACAACCTGAACGCCGACACCGCCGCCGCCGCGCTCGCCGTCGCCCTCGACGCCCGCAAGCTGGTCGTCCTCACCGACGTGCCGGGCCTGTACGCCGACTGGCCCGACACCACCAGCCTGGTCAGCGAGATCACCGCCGACGAGCTGGCGGCGCTGCTGCCGTCGTTGTCCAGCGGCATGGTGCCCAAGATGGAGGCGTGCCTGCGGGCGGTGCGGCAGGGGGTCCCCGCCGCGCACGTCGTCGACGGCCGGGTCGCCCACTCCACGCTGCTGGAGGTCTTCACCCCGGAGGGCTTCGGCACCATGGTCGTGAGCGCGAGGAGTGCGGGAGCGCAGCGACCGAGCCCCGCAGTCGGGAACGAAGGGGGCGGCGTGAGCGCGAGGAGTGCGGGAGCGCAGCGACCGAGCCCCGCAGTCGGGAACGAAGGGGGCGGCGTGAGCGCGAGGAGTGCGGGAGCGCAGCGACCGAGCCCCGCAGTCGGGAACGAAGGGGGCGGCGTGAGCGCGAGGAGTGCGGGAGCGCAGCGACCGAGCCCCGCAGTCGTCAACCAGGAAGGGACGGTGGCCGAGTGAGCACGCTCGTCGAGCGCTGGAACCAGTCCATGATGGACAACTACGGCACCCCGCCGCTCGCCCTCGTCTCCGGCTCCGGCGCCGTCGTGGTCGACGAGGCCGGCCGGGAGTACGTCGACCTGGTCGGCGGCATCGCGGTCAACGCCCTCGGCCACGCCCACCCGGCCGTGGTGGCCGCCGTGTCGAAGCAGGTCGCCACCCTCGGGCACGTCTCGAACCTCTACGTCGCCGAGCCGCCGGTGGCCCTCGCCGAGCTGCTGTTGGCCCTGGCCGGGCGCCCGGGGCGGGTCTTCTTCGCCAACTCGGGCGCGGAGGCCAACGAGGCCGCGTTCAAGCTGTCGCGGCTGACCGGCCGCTCGCACGTGGTCGCCGCCCGGGGCGGTTTCCACGGCCGCACCATGGGCGCGCTGGCCCTCACCGGCCAGCCGGGCAAGGTGGACCCGTTCCGCCCGCTGCCCGGCGATGTCGCCCACGTCGACTACGGCGACGTGGCCGCGCTGGAGGCGGCGGTCACCGACGCCACCGCGATGGTGATCCTGGAGCCGGTGCAGGGCGAGAACGGCGTGGTGGTGCCGCCGGCCGGCTACCTGAGCGCCGCCCGGCGGATCACCGCCCGGCACGGCGCGCTGCTGGTGCTCGACGAGGTGCAGACGGGCATCGGCCGTACCGGGCACTGGTTCGCCCACCAGGCCGAGGGGGTCGAGCCCGACGTGGTGACCCTGGCCAAGGGGCTCGGTGGCGGGCTGCCGATCGGCGCCTGCCTGGCCTTCGGCCGGGCCGCCGAGCTGCTCGCCCCCGGTTCGCACGGCACCACCTTCGGCGGCAACCCGGTGAGCTGCGCCGCCGCCCTCGCGGTGGTGTCCACCATCGCCAGCGAGGGGCTGCTCGACCACGTCAAGCGGGTCGGCGAGCGGCTGCGCCGGGGCATCGAGGCGCTGGGTCACCCGCTGGTCGAGGGCGTACGCGGCGCGGGCCTGCTGCTCGGCGTGGCGCTCGCCGCGCCCGTCGCGAAGGTCCTCGCCGAGGCGCTGCGGGAGGCCGGGTTCCTGGTCAACCCGGTGCAGCCGGGGGTGGTCCGGCTCGCCCCGCCGCTGATCCTCACCGTCGCCCAGGCCGACGCCTTCCTGGCGGCCCTCCCCGCCGCCCTCGACGCGACCTCCCCGGCCGCCGCCGGTCGGGCCGCCAGCTCCGCCAATGCCCCCGTTCCCGCTTCGGGTCGTGGTCGGAAGCGGCCCCCGCAGGGGCCGGAGGTCACCGCGATCCAGCCGCAGCCGCAGCCCCTTCCGACGGAGACAAGCGCGTGAGCCGGCACTTCCTGCGCGACGACGACCTGACCCCCGCCGAGCAGTCGGCCGTGCTGGACCTCGCGGCCCGGATGAAGGTCGACCGGTTCGGTCACCGGCCGCTGGCGGGGCCCCGGTCGGTGGCGGTGCTGTTCGACAAGCAGAGCCTGCGTACCCGGTTCTCGTTCGACGTCGGCATCGCCGAGCTGGGCGGGCACCCCCTCGTGGTGGACACCCAGGTCACCCACTTCGGCCGGGGCGAGACCCTGGCCGACGCGGGCCGGGTGCTCTCCCGGTACGTGGCGGCGATCGTGCTGCGTACGCACGGCGACGACCGGATCGCCGAGGTCGCCGACGGCGCCTCCGTGCCGGTGGTCAACGCGCTCACCGACGGGTTCCATCCCTGTCAGCTCCTGGCGGACCTGCTCACCGTCCGCGAGCACTGCGGCGGGACCGCCGGGCGTACCCTCGCGTACGTCGGCGACGCCGCCAACAACCTGGCCCACTCGTACCTGCTCGCCGGGGCGACGGCCGGGATGCACGTGCGGGTCGCCGGGCCGGCCGGCTTCGGCCCCGACCCGGAGGTGGTCGCCCGGGCCGCGAAGATCGCCGCCGGCACCGGGGGTTCGGTGCAGGCGCTGACCGACCCGGTCGCGGCGGTGGCCGGCGCCGACGTGCTCGCCACGGACACCTGGACCTCGATGGGCCAGCAGGACGACGGGCTGGACCGGATCACCCCGTTCCTGCCGTACCAGCTCAACGCCGCGCTGCTGGGCCACGCCGCGCCCGACGCCGTCGTGCTGCACTGCCTGCCCGCGCACCGGGGCGAGGAGATCACCGACGAGGTGCTCGACGGCCCGCAGAGTGTCGTTTTCGACCAGGCGGAGAATCGGCTGCACGCCCAGAAGGCGCTGCTGACGTTCCTCCTCGGGGCCGCGCCCGCCGCCCCGGACGCGGCGGCGCCGGGCGCCACCGCGACCAGGGAGACACCATGACCGCCCCGCTGACCCGCGCCGCCCGGCACGCCCGCATCGTCGAGCTGATCCGCGACAAGGCGATCCACTCGCAGACCGAGCTGGCCGACCTGCTCTCCGGCGACGGCATCCAGGTCACCCAGGCCACCCTCTCCCGGGACCTCAAGGAGCTGGGCGCGGTCACCGCGCGCGGCGGCGACGGGCGGGCCGTCTACCTGATCCCCGAGGACGGCCACCGGCCGCTGCGCGACGCCGAGGCGGCGCCGGCCCGGCTGGTCCGGCTGCTGCACGAGCTGCTCAACGGGGTCGACGCCAGCGGCAACATCGCCGTACTGCGCACCCCGCCGGGCGCGGCCCACTACCTGGCCAGCGCGTTGGACCGGGCGGGCCTGCCCGAGGTCGTCGGCACCATCGCCGGCGACGACACCATCCTCGTCGTGGCTCGCGAGGCCGTCGGCGGGGCCGCGCTCGGCGACAAGCTCGCCGGCTGGGCCCGCCGGGAAGAGAACGTCGAAGGGAGCGCCACACCGTGACCGAGCGGGTCGTACTTGCCTACTCCGGAGGGCTCGACACCTCCGTCGCCATCCCGTACCTGGCCGACCGGACCGGCGCCGAGGTGATCGCGGTGGCGGTCGACGTCGGGCAGGGCGGCGAGGACCTCGCCGCCATCCGGCAGCGCGCCCTGGACTGCGGCGCGGTGGAGTCGGAGGTGGTCGACGCGCGCGACGAGTTCGCCGCGGAGTACTGCCTGCCGGCCATCCGCGCGAACGCGCTCTACATGGACCGCTACCCGCTGGTCTCCGCGCTGTCCCGCCCCTTGATCGTCAAGCACCTGGTGGCCGCGGCCCGCAAGCACGGCGGCACCATCGTGTCGCACGGCTGCACCGGCAAGGGCAACGACCAGGTCCGCTTCGAGGTCGGCCTGGGCGCGCTCGCGCCCGACCTGAAGATCGTCGCGCCGGCCCGGGACTTCGCCTGGACGCGGGACAAGGCGATCGCCTTCGCCGAGGAGCGGGGGCTGCCGATCGACGTGTCGGCGAAGTCGCCGTACTCCATCGACCAGAACCTGTGGGGACGGGCCGTCGAGACGGGCTTCCTGGAGGACATCTGGAACGGCCCGATCGAGGACCTCTACTCGTACACGGCCGACCCGGCGCAGGAGCGCGACGCGGACGAGGTCGTGATCACCTTCGACGCCGGCGTCCCGGTGGCGATCGACGGCGAGACCGTCACCCCGTACCAGGCGATCCTGGAGCTCAACCGGCGTGCGGGCGCGCAGGGCGTGGGCCGGCTCGACATGGTCGAGGACCGCCTCGTCGGCATCAAGAGCCGAGAGGTGTACGAGGCGCCGGGCGCCATCGCGCTGATCACCGCGCACCAGGAGCTGGAGGCGGTCACCGTCGAGCGGGACCTGGCCCGGTTCAAGCGCGGCGTCGACCAGCGCTGGGGCGAGCTGGTCTACGACGGCCTCTGGTTCTCGCCGCTGAAGCACTCGCTGGACGCGTTCATCGACGACGCGCAGCGGCACGTCAGCGGCGAGGTGCGGCTGAACCTGCACGGCGGCCGGGCCACCGTCACCGGACGCCGCTCCGAGGCCAGCCTCTACGACTTCGGCATGGCCACCTACGACACGGGGGACACCTTCGACCAGTCCCTGGCGAAGGGCTTCGTGCAGCTGTGGGGCCTGCCGAGCAAGATGGCCGCCGCGCGGGACGCCCGGATGGGCGGCTGCTGACAGTGGCTACCAGAATAGGCGGCGTGGACGACAAGAGCCTGACCGAGAACAGCGCCGCCACCAACCGCACCAGCCTGTGGGGCGGCCGCTTCGCCGGCGGCCCCGCCGAGGCCCTGGCCCGACTGTCGGTGAGCGTGCAGTTCGACTGGCGGCTGGCCCCGTACGACATCGCGGCCTCACGGGCGCACGCCCGGGTGCTCGCCGGGGCCGGCCTGCTGGACCCGGACGAACTGGGCCGGATCCTGGCCGCCCTGGACGACCTGGAGGCGGCCTGCGCCTCCGGGCAGTTCCGGCCCACGATCGACGACGAGGACGTGCACACGGCCCTGGAGCGCGGCCTGCTGGAGCGGCTCGGCAGCCTCGGCGGCAAGCTGCGCGCCGGCCGCTCCCGCAACGACCAGGTCGCCACCGACCTGCGGCTCTACCTGCGCGACCACGCCCGGGGCGTGGCCGGTCGGCTGGTCGAGCTGGCCGAGGCGCTGGTCGAGCAGGCCGAGCGGCACGTGGAGACCGCCGCGCCCGGAATGACGCACCTCCAGCACGCCCAGCCGGTCACCTTCGGGCACTGGCTGCTGGCGCACGTGCAGCCGCTGCTGCGCGACCTGGAGCGGCTCAGCGACTGGGACCACCGCACGGCGGTCAGCCCGCTCGGCGCGGGTGCGCTCGCCGGCTCGGGCCTGCCGCTGGACCCGATGGCCGTCTCCAAGGAACTGGGCTTCCGGACGTCCTTCGCCAACTCGATGGACGCCGTCGCGGACCGGGACTTCGTGGCGGAGTTCCTGTTCGTCACCGCGATGATCGGGGTGCACCTGTCCCGCCTCGGCGAGGAGGTGGTGCTCTGGACGTCGCAGGAGTTCGGCTGGGTCGAGCTGGACGACGCCTTCGCCACCGGCTCGTCGATCATGCCGCAGAAGAAGAACGCGGACATCGCGGAGCTGGCCCGGGGCAAGTCCGGCCGCCTGGTCGGCGGGCTGGTGAGCGTACTCACCATGCTCAAGGGCCTGCCGATGACCTACGACCGGGACATGCAGGAGGACAAGGAGCCGGCCTTCGACGCGGTCGACACCCTGGAGCTGCTGCTGCCGGCCCTCGCCGGGATGATCTCCACGATGACGGTACGCGCCGACCGGCTGGTCGCCGCCGCACCCGTCGGCTTCTCCCTGGCCACCGAGGTGGCCGACTGGCTGGTGCGCCGCAACGTGCCGTTCCGCGACGCGCACGAGATCACCGGGAAGCTGGTGGCGCTCTGCGTGGCCCGCGACTGCGCCCTCGACGAGGTCAGCGACGACGACCTCGCGGCGGTCAGCGAGCACCTCGACCCGTCGGTGCGCGACGTGCTCTCGGTCCGCTCGGCGCTCGCCGCCCGGATCACGCCCGGCTCGACCGGCCCGGGGCCGGTGGCCGACCAGCTCGCCACCGCCGCCGAGAAGCTCGCCGGCTGGCGGGAGTGGGCCGCCGAGCGGGTCGTGCCCCGCTGACGTTCCGACCCCCGCGCGGCGCGCCGGTGCCGCGCGGGGGTTCAGCCCGTCGGGCGTTCCCGCCTGGGCAGCTTCGCCACCACCGCGTCGTACGACGCGTCGACCGCCTCGGTCAGCTCCTCGTCGTCGATCCCGCCGGCCAGGCGCAGCGTGTTCCAGCCGGAGCGTCCGATGTACGGCGACGGCCGCGCGTCGCCCGGGTGCCGGTGCAGCCACTCGTCGGCGATCTCCCGGGTGGCACCGCACTTCACCCCGACGGTCGGGTCGTCGCCGCCGGCGGAGCCGAGGAAGGCGAAGATCCGGCTGCCGACCTTGACCACGTCGTCGCCCTCCCACGGGCGGTCCAGCCAGGCCCCGGGCTTGCCCAGGCAGTACGCCAGCATCTCGTCGCGCGTCATCGCGTCCTCCTCGGCGGGTCTGCCCGCCCAGTCTCGCCCACCGGGGCGTCAGGCGGTGCCTTCGGTGCGGGCGCAGAGGCGTTCGAAGCGCTGCTTGGCGGCCTGCGCGCTGCCCAGCCCCAGCCCGTACGCGATCTGCTGCCAGGTCAGCCCGCGCCCCCTGGCCAGCGTGAGCAGGCCGGCCTCCATCGCGTCGATCTCGGCGCGCAGGTGCGGCATCAGGGTGAGCGCCGCGACCAGGTCCGCCTCGTCGACGGGCTCCTCGGCGGGTTCGGTCTCGGCCCCGCCGGCGGCCAGGGCGGTGACCAGCGCGACCGCCTCGTAGGCGTCGGGCAGGTAGGGGTTGGTGTGCCGGCGGCGCCGGGTCTCGGTGCCGGCGTGCCGCCCGGCGATGCGGTGCAGGGCGTCGTAGGTGCGGTGGGCCCTGGCCCGGCCGGGGTCGGGGGTGGTGAAGGAGTTGGTCATGTCGCCATCCCAACACTTCAACTCTGTGTTGTCAACGTTTCGTTGATGACCGGTGGCGGGGGCGACTCCGCCCCGCCCCGCGGTCGGTCGGCGGTCGGCGGCGCGGGCGGTTATGGTCGTGACCGTGGTGACGTACTCCGACCGCCGCCCCGCCGACCTCGCGGGGCTGGCCGACCTGCTCGCCGGGCCCGTGGCGCCGGCCGCCCGGGGCCTGCTCGGCTGCCGGCTCGCCGCCGGCGACGTCACCGTCCGGATCACCGAGGTCGAGGCGTACGCCGGGACGGCCGGCGACCCCGCCTCGCACGCGCACCGGGGGCGCACCCCGCGCAACGCGGTGATGTTCGGGCCGGCCGGGCACGCCTACGTCTACTTCACCTACGGCATGCACTGGTGCATGAACGTGGTCACCGGGCCCGACGGGGAGGCGTCGGCGGTGCTGCTGCGCGCCGGCGAGGTGGTCGACGGCCTCGACGCGGCCCGGGCCCGACGCCCCGCCGTACGCCGGGACGTCGATCTCGCGCGCGGGCCCGCCCGGCTCTGTGCGGCGCTCGGCATCGGCAGGGACGCCTACGGCAGCTGGCTGCTCGGCGACGGTCCGGTCCGGCTGCGCCCGGCCGAGGCCCCGGTGCCGGCGGACGCGATCGCCGCCGGGCCCCGGGTGGGCGTCACCGGGGCGCACGACGTGCCGTGGCGGTTCTGGATCGCCGGCGACCCGACCGTGAGCGCCTACCGCCGGCACGTGCCCCGCAGCCGCTGAGCCGTCCGCCGCGTGGCGGCCCCGGCCGACCCGGCTCCTTCCTCGCGAGAGACCCCGCCGGGCGGAATAGTTGACTCGTCAAACATGTTGTGGCGTGCGTCCGGGAGCCGCACCGGCCCCGGCGGGACAACGCGAGGAGCTGGTCATGCAGTTCGGAGTCTTCACCGTCGGCGACGTCACGGTCGACCCGACCAACGGTCGGGAGCCGAGCGAGCATGAGCGGATCAAGGCGATGGTCACCATCGCGCTCAAGGCCGAGGAGGTCGGCCTCGACGTCTTCGCCACCGGCGAGCACCACAACCCGCCGTTCGTGCCGTCGTCGCCCACCACGATGCTGGGCTGGATCGCCGCCCGCACCGAGCGGCTGCTGCTCTCCACCGCGACCACGCTGATCACCACCAACGACCCGGTGAAGATCGCCGAGGACTACGCGATGCTCCAGCACCTCGCCGACGGCCGGGTGGACCTGATGATGGGGCGCGGCAACACCGGGCCGGTCTACCCCTGGTTCGGCCAGGACATCCGCAACGGCATCCCGCTCGCCGTCGAGAACTATGACCTGCTGCGCCGCCTCTGGCGCGAGGACGTGGTCGACTGGAAGGGGCGCTTCCGCACCCCGCTGCAGTCGTTCACCTCCACGCCGCGTCCGCTCGACGGCGTGCCGCCGTTCGTCTGGCACGGCTCGATCCGCAGCCCCGAGATCGCCGAGCAGGCGGCGTACTACGGCGACGGCTTCTTCGCCAACCACATCTTCTGGCCCAGGGAGCACACCCAGCGGATGGTCGGGCTCTACCGGCAGCGCTTCGCCCACTACGGCCACGGCTCCGCCGACCAGGCGATCGTCGGGCTCGGCGGGCAGGTGTTCATGCGGCGCAACTCGCAGGACGCGGTCCGGGAGTTCCGGCCGTACTTCGACAACGCCCCGGTCTACGGGCACGGGCCGTCGCTGGAGGAGTTCACCGCGCAGACCCCGCTCACCGTCGGCAGCCCGCAGCAGGTCATCGACCGTACGCTGGGCTTCCGCGACTACGTCGGGGACTACCAGCGCCAGCTCTTCCTGCTGGACCACGCCGGCCTGCCGCTGAAGACCGTGCTGGAGCAGCTCGACCTGCTGGGCGAGGAGGTCGTCCCGGTGCTGCGCAAGGAGTTCGAGTCGCTGCGCCCCGCGCACGTGCCGGCCGCGCCCACCCACGCCTCCCTGCGGGCCCTCGCCGAGGACGCCGCCGACCGCGCCGGTACGGAGGCGGGCCGATGACCCGCCGTACCCTCGCCGTGGTGTCGGCCGGGCTGCGGCAGCCCTCGTCGACCCGGCTGCTCGCCGACCAGCTCGCCGCGGTCACCCGCGACGAGCTGGCCCGGCGCGGCGACGACGTCGACGTACGCACCGTCGAGCTGCGCGAGCACGCCCACGACGTCGTCAACCACCTGCTGACCGGCTTCCCGTCGCCCGCGTTGCGGGAGGTGCTCGACACGGTCACCGGCGCGGACGGGCTGATCGCCGTCACGCCGATCTTCCACGCCTCGTACAACGGGCTGTTCAAGTCGTTCTTCGACCTGGTCGAACCCGGCGCCCTGGCCGACCGGCCGGTGCTGGTCGGCGCCACCGGCGGCACCGCCCGGCACTCGCTGGCCCTGGAGCACGCCGTCCGTCCGATGTTCGCCCACCTGCGGTCGGTCGTGGTGCCCACCGGGGTCTTCGCCGCCCCGGAGGACTGGTCCGCCGGCACCGCCGACGGCGCGCTGGGGGCGCGGGTCGCCCGCGCCGGCGGAGAGCTGGCCGAGCAGATCCACCGGCGGCCGGCGTCCACCGGCGCGGGCGACCCGTTCGCCCTCACCACCAGCTTCGACGAGCTGCTCGGCGGCCGGGACCGCTGAGGGCCGCCGACCCGCCGACCCCGCGGAGGCCGGCGGGTCGGGGCACGTCAGCGGGCGTGACCGTACGGGCGCGCCACCAGCACCGGGCAGTGCGAGTGCTGCGCGAGGGTCTGGCTGACCGAGCCGAGCAGCAGCCCGGTGAACCCGCCCCGGCCCCGGGAGCCGACCACCACCAGCGCCGCGTCCCCGCTGGCCTCGACGAGCGCCTGCTCGGCCTTCGGTGCCCGCAGCACCCGCTCCTCGACGGCCAGCCCCGGGTGGCTGCCCCGTACGGCCGCCGCGGCGGTGGCCAGCAGCTCGGCGGGATCCGGGCCCGTGGCGTCCGGCGTCCGGGTCACCCCGTCCGGTGCCGGGCGGTCCCCGTCCGGCGGCTGGACGTGCACCAGCACCAGCCCGTCGCCGCGGCGGACCGCCTCGTCGGCCGCGTACCCGACCGCCAGCTCGGCGGTCTCCGAGCCGTCCACCCCGACCAGCACCGGCCCGGCGACGGGGATCGGCTCCTCGACTGGGCGCACCACCAGCACCGGGCAGTGCGCGTGGGCGGCCACCTGCGTGCCGACCGAGCCGAGCAGCAGCCCCGCGAAGCCGCCCAGTCCTCGGCTGCCCACCACCACCAGCTCGGCCCGCCGGGACTCCTCGACCAGCGTCGCCCCCGGCCCGCCGGCCACCTGACGCACCTCGACGGCCAGCCCGGGGCAGCGCTCGGCGAGGTCCGCGGCCGTCGTCTCCAACATCTTCTGCGCCTCCTCGGTCGGCGCCGGCAACCCCACGTCGTACGGGTTGACCGGCACGCCGTAACCGAGCGGGTGCAGATAGCCGTGCACCAGGTGCAGGGGGCGGGACCGCAGCACGGCGGCCCGCGCGGCGTGCTCCGCCGCCAGCAGGCTCGCCGGCGATCCGTCCACACCCACCACCACGGGTCGGTTCATCAGCCCTCCCAGAGGTCGGTTCAGGTCATTGTGGACGCGGCACCGCCGACTCGCCGGCATTTGCGCCGACGCCGACGTGCCGGCCGGGGGAGCGGCCCGATGTCGCGTATCGCCCGCTCCATCCGCTCCGGGCCGGCGGCGTGGTGCGTGGCCGGGCCGGCACGACGGCGTCGCGGTGCGCCGACCGGTCAGGACACGTCGTCCCGCTCCGGGTGCCGCACGATCACCAGCGGGCTGTGCGCGTGGTGCAGCACGGCGTGGCTGACCGAGCCGAGCAGCAGCCCGGCCAGCGGGCCCCGGCCGCGCGCCCCCACGACGACGAGCTGGGCCGTCTTGGACTCCTCGACCAGCACCCGGGCCGGGGAGCCACGCATCAGCCGGTGCCGCACCGGCACGTCCGGGTAGCGCTCGGCGAAGTTGGCGAGCGACTCGGCGAGCGACCGCTCCTCATCCGCGGCGAGGGCGTCCAGGTCGTAGACCAAGGGCAGCACGTCGCCCGGGCCGACCGGTGACGGGAAGAGCCAGGCGTGCACCGCGAGCAGCGGGGCGCCCCGGCGGGACGCCTCGGCGAAGGCGAACTCCACCGCCTCGGCGGAGCACTCCGACCCGTCCACGCCCACCACCACGGGGCCGTCGGCCCGCGACTCGCCGCGCACCACCAGGACGGGGCAGAGCGCGTGGGCGGAGAGCTGGACGGTGACCGAGCCGATCAGCAACCCGGCGAAACCGCCCAGACCACGGTGCCCGAGCACCATCAGCGCGGCCTCCCGGGACTCGTCGAGCAGCACCGGGGTGGCCGCGCCGTCGACCACCGCGCCGGTCACCGGCACCTCCGGGGCGGCCCTGCCGGCCTCGGCGACCGCCTCCGCGACGTACCGCTCGGCCTGGTGGCGCAGGCCGGCGCCGGCCGGTGCCCCCTCGGCGGCGCCGAGCGGGGTCGCGGTCAGCGGCCAGATGAAGGCGTGCACGACCCGCAGCGGGCGCCGCCGCGCCGCCGCCTCCCGCGCCGCCACCCGCACGGCGTCCAGCGCGTCGGCCGAACCGTCCACACCCACCACGACGGGCGCGCCGGTGTTGCTGCTCATGGGTTCTCCTTCGTCGCCTTGATCCTGCTCCGCCCGAACGCTACCGGTCAGGGCCGGTCGTCCCCCTCCTCAGCCGTCCGGCGGGGGCGGCGAGTGCCGGCCCCAGCCGCCCCGCGGACCACCCGCAGCACCGGCGCGGGCAGCACGCCGCGCGCGGCGCCGTCGGCCCCACGCGCGGCGGCGCGGTTCCACCCTCGTCCCGCCGGGTGCGCCCCGCCAGAGCAGTTCCGCCCGGACGACCCGGGCCCAACGGCCCTGCCGCCGACGCCCGACGCGCGCCGGACCGGCACCCCGGGGCAACGGCCGTCGCGCGGTGGGCCCCCGTCGGTCGCCCGTTGTCGGTGGCCGGCCCTATCCTCGGGGCCGTGACCGCCGAGCTGCGCCTGCGTCCCGTGCGCGACGACGACCTGCCCTGCTTCTTCGCCCACGAGCAGGACGCGGAGGCCAACTGGATGGCGGCCTTCGGGCCGGAGGACCCGACCGACCGGCAGCGCTTCGACGCGCACTGGCGCCGCGTGCGCGCCGACGGGCGCATCGTCGCCCGCACCGCCGTCGTCGACGGCGAGGCCGTCGGCCACGTGGTCGCCTTCCCCGTCGACGAGCGCACCGAGGTCAGCTACTGGATCGACCCGCGCCGCTGGGGCCGGGGCCACGCCACCGCGGCGCTCACCGCGCTGCTGCGCGAGCTGCCCCAGCGGCCCGTGCACGCCCGCGCCGCCAAGGACAACCGGGCCTCGCTCGCGGTGCTGCGCAAGTGCGGCTTCGTCGTCACCGGCGAGGACAAGGGATACGCCAACGGCCGGGGCGTCGAGGTGGAGGAGTGGGTGCTGGAGCTCGCCGGCGACTGACCCGCCGCCGCCCGCCGGGTCACCGGTTCGGAGCAGCCACTACTCTCGCGGGGTGAACTGGCTGGAACTGATCGGCTGGACCGGCTCCGCGCTGCTGGTCTGGTCGCTGCTGCAGACGCGCATCCTCCGACTGCGTGCCCTGAACCTGGTCGGTTGTCTCATCCTGATCGGTTACAACGCCGCCGTGCAGGTCTGGCCCATGCTGGGGCTCAACGTCGTGCTCGCCTTGATCAACGTCTGGTACCTGCGGGCCATGCTCGCCACCCGGCACGACGAGT
Source organism: Micromonospora sp. CPCC 205561 (assembly GCF_036906775.1). Taxonomy (NCBI): domain Bacteria; kingdom Bacillati; phylum Actinomycetota; class Actinomycetes; order Micromonosporales; family Micromonosporaceae; genus Micromonospora; species Micromonospora sp. CPCC 205561. The sequence goes on from NZ_JBAKHV010000028.1 coordinate 74,956, forward strand.
CCACCTACCAGGTGGTCGAGGTCGGCGTCGACGACCAGTTCCTGGCCCACACGCTGCGCGTGCACGCCGCCGACATCGCCCGCTTCAACCCCGGCTTCCGCTGGCCGCCGGGGAGCGCCGCCGAACGCTCCGCGTTCCTGGTCGTACGCGCCGACGAGGTGGTCGGCGTGGTGCTGTCGCACGCCGAGGCCGACGGCGTGGCCCAGGTCGACCTCGACTACGTGACCCGGCGGTTCCGGGACTTCACCCCCGGCGAGTTCGTCTACCGGCGCAGCAGCCTCTTCACCGACCGTGGCTTCCGCCGGGTGATCACCCCGCCCGGGATGGTCGCCCCGTACTACCACCGGCTCGGTTTCCGCCCCGAGGGGCGCTCGTACGTCCTCGACCTGCCCACCCCGCCGGTCACCGGGCGGATCTGATCACATCTCGCGGGGGCGAGGATTCACCTGGCGGTCCGGTGGGCACAGAGGGGCCTACGCCGGCCGGGACCTTCGGCCGGCGGTGCCCGTCGTGCCGGCGGGCACCTGTACCGCGTGAGGAGAGCCGGGCGTGCAGAGCATCTGGACCCAACTGGCCCTGGTCGGCGTCCTGGTCGTCCTCAACGCGGTCTTCGCGGGCAGCGAGATGGCCCTTGTCTCGCTGCGCGACAGCCAGATCCAGCGGCTGGAGCGCACCAGCCGCGCCGGGCGGGTGCTGGCCCGGCTCGCCAAGGACCCGAACCGCTTCCTGGCCACCATCCAGATCGGGATCACCCTAGCCGGCTTCCTGGCCTCCGCCGCGGCGGCGGTGTCGCTGGCCAAGCCCCTCGTGCCGCTGCTCGGCGCGTTCGGCGGCGCCGCCGAGACCGTCGCGATCGTGGTGGTCACCCTGGTGCTGACCTTCGTCACCCTGGTCTTCGGCGAGCTGGCCCCGAAGCGGATCGCCATGCAGGCCGCCGAACGGTGGGCGCTGCTGGTGGCCCGCCCGCTCGACCTGCTGGCCTCCCTGACCCGGCCGGCCGTCTGGGCCCTCGGCGCCACCAGCGACCTGGTGGTACGGCTGTTCGGGATGAACCCCAAGCACGAGCCCGACGAGATCGGCCCCGACGAGCTGCGGGACATCGTCTCCGGCAACCACGGCTTCACCAAGGAGCAGCGGACCATCATCGCCGGCGCCGTGGAGATCGCCGACCGGCAACTGCGGGCGGTGCTCGTACCCCGGTTGCAGGTCTTCACCCTCGACAGCGGCACCACGGCGGAGTCGGCGCGGCTGCTGCTGGCCGCCACCGGGCACTCCCGAGCGCCGGTGGTGCGCCACGGCGGCCTCGACGACGCGGTCGGGGTGATCCACCTGCGGGACCTGGTCGGCGTCCCCGAGGACCGGCCGGTCGACGAGTGCGCCCGCCGGCCGATGCTGCTGCCGGACTCCCTGCCGGTGGTGGAGGCACTGCGCCAGTTCAAGGCCGAGCGCCAGCACATCGCCCTGGTGGTCGACGAGCGGGGCGCGGTCGACGGGATCGTCACCCTGGAGGACATCCTGGAGGAGATCGTCGGGGAGATCTACGACGAGACCGACCGGGACGTACGCGCCGTGCGTACCGAGCCGGACGGCGCCCTGCTGCTCCCCGGCACCTTCCCCGTGCACGACCTCACCGACCTGGGCGTCGAGCTGCCCGGGCGCCCCGGCGGGGACTACACCACCATCGCGGGCCTGGTGCTCGCCTGCCTCGGCCACATCCCCACGGTGGCGGGGGAGAGCGTCGTGGTGGACGGCTGGGAGCTGGAGGTGACCCGCATCGACCACCGGGCCATCGTCGGGGTCCGGCTGCGCCGACCGGCCGCGCCCACGCCCGACGGCACCGAGCCCGTGCTGGACGAGGCCCGGGGCTGAGACGCCGGTGGGCCGCGTTCCCGGTCGCGGTCAGGCGGGGTAGAGGTTCTGCAACCGGACCTGGCCGCGCGCCACGAGTCGGGCGTCCGCGTCGGTGATCTCCACCTGCCAGAGCTGTTGGCTGCGTCCCCGGTGCACGGGCGTCCCCACGGCGGTCAGCTCGCCGTCGCGGACCGCGCGGAGGAAGTCGGTCTGGTTCGACACGCCCACGACACGCCCCCGCCCGCCCAGCCACAGCGACCCGCCGATGCTGGCGGCCGTCTCGACGACCGAGCAGTACACCCCGCCGTGCTGGATCCCGAACGGTTGGTGCAGCTCGGGACGGACCTGCCAGCGGATCACCACGCGGTCGGCGTCGACCTCGTCCAGCTTGAGGCCGAGCAGCGCGACGAAGCCACCCGTCAGGTCCGGCATCTCCACGGCGTTCCCCTCCCGATCACGGCGCGGCCAGCCTACGCGGTCAGCCGTCCGGCAAACCCGCTACGGTCCGACCGGGGCCATGAGGGAGAATCGGTGACCGTGACCGACAGCATCCTCCCGCCCACCGGGCGGGACTCCCTGACCGACGACCTGCGGTGGCGGGGCCTGATCCAGGACTCCACCGGCCTCGACGAGCTGCGTACGCTGCTCGACGGCGGTACGGCCGCGTTCTATGTGGGCTTCGACCCGACCGCGCCGAGCCTGCACGTCGGTCACCTCATGCAGGTCGCCACGGCCCGTCGGCTCCAGCTCGCCGGCCACCGGCCGTTGCTGCTCGTCGGTGGCGCCACCGGGCAGATCGGCGACCCGAAGGAGAGCGCCGAGCGCACCCTCAACCCGCCCGAGGTGGTGGGCGGCTGGGTGGCCCGGATCCGCGACCAGCTCGCCCCCTTCGTCTCGTACGAGGGCGAGAACGCCGCGCGACTCGTCAACAACCTGGACTGGACCGGCGAGATGTCGGTGGTCGAGTTCCTCCGCGACGTCGGCAAGCACTTCCCGGTCAACAAGATGCTGGCCCGGGAGGTCGTCAAGGCCCGGCTGGAGAGCGGCATCAGCTTCACCGAGTTCAGCTACCAGCTGCTCCAGGCGAACGACTTCTTCGAGCTGCATCGCCGGCACGGCTGCCAGCTCCAGTTCGGCGGCTCGGACCAGTGGGGCAACATCACCGCCGGCGTCGACTACGTCCGTCGGCGCGGCGCCGGCCCGGTGCAGGCGTTCACCACCCCGCTGGTGACGAAGTCCGACGGGACGAAGTTCGGCAAGACCGAGGGCGGAGCCATCTGGCTCGACCCCGAGACGACCAGCCCGTACGCCTTCTACCAGTTCTGGGTCAACGTCGACGACCGGGACGTGAGCCGCTACCTGCGGTACTTCAGCTTCCGCTCCCGGGCGGAGCTGGAGGACCTGGAGAAGGAGACCGCCGAGCGGCCGGCCGCCCGGGCGGCGCAGCGGGCGCTCGCCGAGGAGCTGACCACCCTCGTGCACGGGGAGCGGGAGATGGCGCAGGCGGTCGCCGCTAGCCAGGCGCTCTTCGGCCGCGGCTCACTGGAGGAGCTGGCGCCGGCGACGCTGCGCGCCGCGCTGACCGAGGCCGGCCTCGTGCACGTCGACGAGCTGCCCGACGTCGCCGGGCTGCTGCGCGAGTCCGGCCTGGTGTCGAGCATGAAGGAGGCGCGCCGGGTGATCGCCGAGGGCGGTGCCTACGTGAACAACACCCGGATCACCGAGACCGACGCCACGGTGGGCCCGGAGGACCTGCTGCACGGCCGCTACCTGGTGCTGCGCCGCGGCAAGCGGTCGTTCGCCGGGGTCGAGCTGCGCGGACAGCCGTACGTCGCCGAGGTGTGACCCGGGACGCTCCCGCCGGATTTGACGATCGATCCGGCGGGAGCGTAACTTTCTCTCTGCCAGCGCGGAACGGACGAAACGGGGCAATGCTCCGGAAGGCCGGGCGCGGGAATGAGCTTCGGGTCCGCCGGGTTGTACCCATCGGTGCCCTGACCGGGCGGTGCCCCGGATTCGCCGCGAGGCGGATTTGGCGAGGCGGAGCCGACCGGGTATGGTTCATCGCCGGTGGGGAACCGGGCGAGTCCGCAGGTGACTGCGGCGGCCGGCCTGCCGGAAGCCATGATCGGAAGCGGTGCGAGCCGCTCTCGTTGTGGTGCCCGCGAATCGGGTGAAGTGGTGTGGATCGCTGCAGAGCGGTTTGACACGGCGGAAACCGGTGGGTAACGTTGTAGAAGTGCCTGGCGCGAGAGCGGCGGGTGTGGTGATTGAAATGCCCCGGGTCGGGGGCTCCACGGTGTGGGGTTTCCGGGCGGTGTGTGGTTGTTCTTTGAGAACTCAACAGGGTGCTTGATAAGCCAGTGCCAAATTGATTT
>NZ_JBAKHV010000029.1:0-75707 GCF_036906775.1 Micromonospora sp. CPCC 205561
CGGGGGCGGGTATCTGGCGGGCTCGCCGACGGACTTCACCGGCGACGGCCGCGACGACATCGTCACCTTCACCCGAGGCACCCTCAACGACGTCTACGTCGCCACCTCCACCGGCACCACCTTCACCGGAACCAGCACCAAATGGCACGACTACTTCGGCCTCAACAACGAAACCCTACTCACCGGCGACTTCAACGGCGACAACCGCGACGACATCATCACCTTCACCCGAGGCACCCTCAACGACGTCTACGTCGCCACCTCCACCGGCACCACCTTCACCCCCAGCCAAAAATGGCACGACTGGTTCGCCCCACACAACGAAGTCGCCGCCATCGGCGACGTCAACGGCGACAACCGCGACGACATCATCACCTTCACCCACGACACCAACGCCGACGTCTACGTCGCCCTCTCCACCGGATCATCGTTCACCGGCACCGCCATCAAATGGCACGACTACTTCTCCATCCCCGGCGAACACCCCGCCCTCGGCGACGTCAACGGCGACGGCCGCGACGACATCATCACCTTCACCCAAGGCCCCCACACCGCCGCCGACGTCATCATCGCCCTCTCCACCGGCACCAACTTCGGCCCACCCCAAAAATGGCACGACCTCTTCGCCATCGGCACCGAACAACCCCGCATCGGCGACATCAACGGCGACGGCAAAGACGACATCATCACCTTCACCTGCGACACCAACGCCGACGTCTACGCCGCCACCTCCACCGGCACCACCTTCACCGGCACCACCATCAAATGGCACGACCACTTCTGCCTACCCGGCGAATTCCCCTACCTCGCCGACGCCAACGGAGACGGCAAAGACGACATCATCGTCTTCACCAAAGGCACCACCAACGACGTCCACGTAGCACTCTCCACCGGCACCACCTTCCACCCCACCACCAAATGGCACGACTACTTCGGCCTCAACGGCGAAACCACCCTCTGAGCGCCACGGCGGGGAGGTCGGGTTGCCGACCTCCCCGCCGTGGCGGGCGTCCGCGGGTGCCCGGCGTACGGCTACCGGCCGCGCCGGAGGACCCGCACGCCGTAGACGACGGCGCCGAGGACGAGCACGACGCCGAGGAGTTGGAGGCCGGGCGAGTCGTCGGCCTCCCCGTAGACGACGCCCGCGACCCCGATCGCGACGCCGAGGAGGGCGACGACGGCGAGAAGGTACTTCATGAGGTCTCCTTTCGGATTCCGGGCCCGCGGCCGACCCTGTCGGCGCGCGGGCCCGGCGCGTCGGATCTCGTTCGGCACGCGGCGCCGGGTGCGCCGTGCCGGTTCATTCCTCGACCCACTCGAGCAGGTCGCCGGGCTGGCAGTCGAGCACCCGGCACATGGCCTCCAGGGTGCTGAAACGCACCGCCTTGGCGCGGCCGTTCTTCAGCACCGCCACGTTCGCCGGCGTCAGCCCGACCCGCTCGGCGAACTCGCCGACGCTCATCTTGCGTTTCGCCAACTCGACGTCGATGCGGACGACGATGGGCATCAGATCACCGCCTCCATGTCGGTACGCAGCGTCGTCGCCTGCCGCAGCAGCGCGCGCATGACCACCATCAGGAGCCCGAGTGCGGCGACGCCGACCAGCATCAGGAACAGCAGCAGCGGCGTGCCGGGGTCCGACGCGTTGAAACCGACGTAGAGGAACACGCCCAGCAGCACCACCCAGGCGGCGGCGATCGCCCAGACGATCGCGTTCACCCAGCCCAGGGCCGCGTCACTGAAGATGCGGTCGTGCTTGACCAGGGTGAGCAGCTTCCAGGTGGCCACGATCACCACCTGGATGCAGAGCACCCAGAACACCGCCACGGCGGTCATCGGCCATCTGAGGTAGGCGAGGTCGGGGGACTCCTCGGCCATGTGGGCGAACTGCCCGGGCAGCGAGAAGGTCTGGAGCATGACCAGGATCCCGAACAGCAGGACGAGGACGATTCTGAGCGGGGCTACCGCACGATGCTCGGTGAACACCCATCGACTATCGCTCGCAAGCTATCGAAAGTCAATCGGTTCCGGGAATCGCCGTGCCCGCCGTTCGCTCGATGCTCCGGGACGGCCCCGACCGGCCGGCGCCGCGCCGGGCGGGACGACGCCCGCCCGGCACGACGACTACCAGGAGGACGGCGGCGGCGGTGGCACCACCGGCGGGCGGTCGTCGCAGGTGATGGTGTTAGGCAGCAGCCACGGTGCCAGCCAGCCGCCGTCGTTGTCGCCGAGGTCGGTGAGGGCGAACTCCGATCCGGCGGGGGTGAAGTGGAACGATCCGCAGTTGTTGACCCCGACCGCCCCGACGTTGCGGGCGTCGACGTTGCGCAACGAGGCCGAGCCCGCCGAACGGGCGCTCAGCACCGAGGTGCCGGTGCCGTCGACCCGGATGTCGCGGAACCGGACGTTGGTGATCGAGTGGAGGTCCTTCACCGGCCAGTCGCTGACCAGCATGATGGCGTTGTACGTGCTGTCGAGGTAGCTGTCCCCGACCACCTCGATCGTCGCGTCGATGTCCCGGTCGAGCGCGTAGAACCAGATGGCGCCGAGCCCGATCTTCCAGTTCAGCTCGTACGTGCCGGCGCGGGCGGTGGTGTTGCCGGTGACGAGCAGCCGGCCGGTGAACGGCTCCGCGCCGAAGCGGGACCCGATCTGGATCGCGCTGCCCTCCCGTACCGGGTCGGCGACCAGGTTGTTCGACACGGTGAGGTCGGTGCCGCCGTAGAGGGCGATGCCGTTGGCGAGCACCGGCGACTGCACGGTGTTGTGGTCGAACGTGTTGCGGGCGTTGCCCACCTTCTCGGACCACATCGCGAGCCCGTCGTCGCCGCTGTTGCGTACGAAGGTGTGGGCGACCAGCGAGTCGGTCACGCCGGTGTGGAAGTTGAGCCCGTCCGCGATCTGGTCGACGATGATGGTGTTGGTGACCCGCACGTTGGACATCGGCCCGTCGAACCAGATGCCCACCTTGGTGTGGCGCAGGTGCAGGCCGTCGATGCTGGAGTCGCTCATCGCGCCGCCGATCGCGTTGACCTGGTCGGTGTCGATGCGCTCGCGGACGTCGCCCTCGATGGCGAAGCCGGAGAGGTGCACGTTGCGGCTGCCCCCGTCGGCGGCGTCGCGGCCGTAGAAGCCGACGCCGGTGTGCACCGAGCCGTCCGGGGCGGGCGTGGGCAGCGCGACCTCGCGCCCCTTGATGATCGTGTACCAGTTGCCGGCGCCCTCGATCGTCACGTCGTCGACGATGATGTGGCGGTTGACCTGGTAGGTGCCCGGCGGCAGGTAGACCGGCAGGTTCGCCCGCCGGGCGAAGGCGATGGCCCGCTCCAGCGCCGGCGCGGCGTCGCGGCGTCCGGTCGGGTCCGCGCCGAAGGCCAGCACGTTCGCGGCACGCAGCCGCACCCGCGGCGGGCCGACGAGTTCGGAGTCCAGCAGGTCGATCACCGTCCACGCCGCGTTGCTGCCCGCCGGGGCGGTGAGCCGGACCCGGTCGCCCGCCCGGTACGTCCGGCCGAGCAGCAGGCGCTGCTCGTCGTAGAAGTGGCTGGGGCGGAACGGGGTGGAGATCGTCGGGTACGGCGTGGTGGCCGACGGCACGCACGAGCACTCGGTGATCCACCAGTCCGGGTGCAGCAGCCCGGCGCCCGGGTCGTTGGAGAACGGGTACTGGTTGTAGAGCCAGGCGTACTGCGAGGTGAGGGTCATCGTCCGGACCCGCCGGTCGTTGACGGCGACGTCCAGCGGGGCGGTGATGCCGCCGCCGCCCGGCGCGTCGGGGATGCTGTACCGCACGGTGATCGCGTTGGCCGCGCGGGGCAGCGTGAACTCGACGTACCGCCCGGGGGTGAGCCGGACCGCCCGGCGCCCGGAGGCCTCGGCGGGCAGCGTGTAGGCCGAGCGGTCGGGGCCGATGACCTCGCCGTCGGTGGTGGCGTTCTCCGCCTCCTGCTCGACGAAGCCGACGTCGGCGCCCCGCCCGGCCACCAACCGCGGGTCCAGGCCGGCGCGGGTGACGACGGGCGCGGCGCCGGCGGGCGGGGTGGCGGCGGCGGGGCCGGGCGCGCCGGCCAGGACGCCGAGGGCGCTCGCGAGGGCGACGGCCGAGGCGAGCGCCGCCGAGGGCCGCCGGGGCCCGCGCCGCGACGACCACGGTGGCGCCGGGATCCTGCTCCAGGACATGGCTGAACTCTCTTCGTGGGGGACGGATCCGGCCGCGCGGCCGGACTGCGGGCCGGGCGGGGGCCCGGCGACGCCGCTAGGCGGCGTACACCTCGAGCTGGGACAGCTGCGCCGCCGGCCAGCCGGTGTTGCCGGTGACGCGGACCCGCACGTACCGGGCCGGCGTCGCCGCGACGGTCAGCGCGACCCGGTTGCCGGTGGCCGGATCGAAGACCCGGGCGGCCGACGCGACGACGGTGCTCCAGGCGGTGCCGTCGGGGCTCGTCTCGACCGAGAGCGTCTGGGTGCGCCGCTGCCAGGCGGCGGCCGGTGGGAGCCGGAGCACGACCTGTCCCACGGCGACGCTCGCGCCGAGGTCGACCCGGACCCACTGCGGGAAGGCGTCGCCGGCGCTCTCCCAGTAGGTGTCGGGGTTGCCGTCTACGGTGTTGGCGCAGCCGTACGCCTGGACGTGGCTGCTCTCGGTCACCGGCCTGCCCCGGGCGAGGTCGGTGCCGGGCGCGGGGTCGGTGGTCACCGACACCGCGGGGGACGGCGCCGACGACGCGCCGGTCGTGTCCACCGCGACCACCGTGAAGGTGTACGCGGTTGCCGGCGCCAGCCCGCCCACGGTGGCGGAGGTGCCCGCGACGGACGCCACGGTCTGCCCGCCCCGGCGCACCTGGTAGCCCGCCACGCCGTCGGCGTCGGTGGAGGCGGTCCAGGCCAGCGACACGCTGGCCGAGCTCCGGCCGGTGACCGTCAGGCCGCCCGGCGGGGTGGGCGGGGCGGACGATCCGGTCGCCGCGTGGACGCCGACCCGGGCGAGCTGGGCCGCCGGCCAGCCGGTGTTGCCGGTGACCGCCACCCGGACGTGCCGGGCGGTGGTCGGCGGCACGGTCAGGGTGGCGGTGTTGCCCGTGGCCGGGTCGAACCGCACCCCGAGCGGCCCGGTGAGCGGCGTGAAGGACGTGCCGTCGGTGCTGCCCAGCACCGTCAGCGTCTGGGTGCGCGCCGCCCAGCCAGCGGGCAGGGCGAGGACGACGCGGGCCACCGGGTGGTTCGCGCCCAGGTCGACCTGCCACCACTGGGGCAGGCCGGCGCCGGCGGACTCCCAGTAGCTGCCCGCGTCGGCGTCGACGGCGTTGCCGGCGACGAAGGGGCCGTTCTGGCTGCTCGCCGACGCGGGTCGGCCCGCGGCGAGGTCGCCGCCGGGCGCGGGGCCCCCGCCGGCGACCGGCGGCGTCGGCCGTACGGCGGTCAGGGGGAGCTGCCCCTTGAACATCCGGCCGCCGTCGGCGGTGATCCGCAGGTAGTAGTCGGCGGAGCAGGCGGTGCCGTCCTCGTCCAACGCCCGGATGCCGGCCCCGGCCGGCGTGGTCGCCTGCGTCTCGCTGGTCTTGGCGATCTGGTTGCCCTCGTTGAACTCGTCGAACATCGAGACGTAGAGGCCCTGGGCGCCGAGCCGGGTCATGTTGTAGAGGTGCCGCCAGTAGAAGTCGCCGTGGCGGCGGTGCCCGGCCGAGAGGTCGCCCGGCATCACGCAGGGCTGGTAGTCGATGCCGTGCGCGGCGCAGTCGGCCAGGTCGGGGACGTTGACGTTGGTGTGGAACCAGTCGAGTCCGTCCAGGGTGCCGGTGCGGCCGACCATCCACGGCGAGATCATGTGGAACGCGTGGTAGACCTCGGAGAAGCCCGGCCGGGAGTCGTTGACGCCCTGCCGCCAGTACGTCGGCACGCCGCCGATGACGTAGCAGCCCTGGGCCCTGAACCAGTTGACGACGTCGAGGCAGGCCGCGGGCGCGAACGGGCGGCCGTCGTCGTTGAAGCCGAAACCCCAGACGCAGACCACCGGCCGGCCGTTCTGTCGCGCGTACGCCGAGGACGCGGTGTGCGCGGACATCCGGCTGGTCCAGTCCTGCTTGATCTGGGACTGCATCGCCGTCCAGCCGGTGACGTCGTACATGATGTAGAACTTGCGGCCGTGCCGTTCCGCCGCGTCGCGCACCTTGACCGTCATGGCGTCGCGCGTCGGCCCCTCGTCGCCGAACGGGTTGAACCGTTGCAGGGCGGCGGTGTCGCAGCCGTGCTCCCGCATCCAGCGGAAGTGGGTGTCGACGGTCTGCTGGTCGTAGGAGGAGAAGAGCTGCGCCGGCTGGCCGTTGCCCAGCGGCGGGTAGGCGGTGGTGTAGCCGCGGGCGTACTCCCGCATGTCGGGCCAGGAGACGATGGTGGTGTTGGTGGGCGAGGGCGACTGGAACCGGTCGCGGCTCCAGTGCCACCAGCCGCCGATCGGCGCCCCGTCGCCCGGGCAGCTGAACCAGCCCTGGTAGCCCACCGAGATTTTGCCTACGACGTCGCCGGGCGGGCTGGCCGCGAGGGCCGTGCCGCGCAGGGCGGACACCAGGTCGGTCGGGGAGACGGCGGCGAGGGCCGAACCCGCGGCGAGGGATCCGATCAGTTTCCGACGGGACACGGCCATGGCCCTGCTCCTTCCGGTAGGGGGAGCTGTCGATGGCCATGGTGTCAGCAGGCGACTCCACAATGCAAGAGCTGAACCTCAATACGAAAGAACGCGACTGGCGTCGGAAATAACCCCGGTACGGGGTGGGTCGGCGCCCCGTGCCGACCCACCCCGCCGCGGCGTCAGCCCCTGAGCAGCGGCAGCACCCGGCGGCCGAGCAGGTCGACGCCGGTGGCCGGGGTCAGCCCGTGCGGGGTGCCGAACTCCACCCGGGTGGCCCCGGCGTCGAAGACCGCCGCGGCCTGCGCCGCGATGTGCTCCGGGGTGCCGGAGAAGGCGAACAGGTCGAGCAGGTCGCCGCCGATCAGCGCGCCGGCGAGGTCGTGTTCCTGACGGGCGACGTGTTGTTGGATCCGGGCCAGCAGCTCGGGGTCGATGTCGACGTTCGGGTCGAGGGCGGCGACCACGGCGAGGTACATGGCCACCTCCGTGCGGGCGGCGCGGCGGGCCAGGGCACCGTCCTCGTCGACCACGGTGACGGCGCCGAGCACCACGCCGACGTCGCCACCCGGGCGACCGGCGGGGGTGGCGTCGTCGAGCCAGGCCCGCATCGTCTTTGCCATCGCCGGGTTGGCCGACCCGCCGACCTTGATCTCGGAGGCGAACGCGGCGGCGGTCCGGGCCGTCTGCTGGCCCCACGTGCCCACCAGGACCGGCACGTCGGCGCGGACCGGGGCGTAGCGCAGGGCGGTGCCGGGCGCCACGGTGAACTCCCGGCCCTGGAAGCCCCCCTCGTCGCGGGAGAGCAGCAACCGGACCACGTCGACGGTCTCGGTGATCCGCCGCAGCGGCCTGGCCTGCGGCACCCCGATCTGGTCGAGCCAGGTGCCCCGGGCCAGCCCGAGGTAGGCCCGCCCCCGCGACGCCAGGTCCAGTGCGGCGACCTGACCGGCGATCTCCACCGGGTGCATGGTGAACGGGTTGAGGCAGGCCGAGCCGAGCCGGATCCGCCGGGTGTGCCGCGCGGCCACCAGCAGCGGGAAGAACGGCGGCTGGTACATCAGGTCGCCGAAGACGGACAGCACGTCGAAGCCGTGCCCCTCGACGAGCTCGGCCAGCGCGGCGTACTCGTCGGCGCTCTTGTCGGACTGGAGTCCGATGCCGACCAGTCGGCGTCCGTCGTCGGTGCTCACGTCAGTTCTCCAGTCGGGATCTGGCGCCGGCCGGTCCGCTCGATGCGCAGGATGACCCGCTCGTCCGGGTCGGGGCAGGCCACGTGGCAGTCCCGGGCCAGCCAGTCCTCCGGCGGCAGCGGGCGCTGCTTGGCCGGCAGCAGCGGCAGGCACGCGGCGAGGGCGTAGAGGCAGAAGTGCCGGCCGGCGGGGATGCTGAGCCGGTTCGACTCGGTCAGATCGAAGTGGTCGCCCGGCTGTAGCCCGCAGACGGAGCGACCCTCGATCCGCTCCACCACGACCCGCAGGTCGTACAGGTCGGTGACCGGTTCCTCGGCGCTCATCGCAGGGCCTCCGCGTGGTGGTGCACGATCCGCCAGTCCCGCCCGTCGCGGCGCAGCACGTCGGTCACCCGGAAGCAGTCGTCCGGCCGTCCGGTCGCGTACCGGGCCCGCAGGACGTAGCGGACCAGCCCGGTGTCGTCCCACGACTCGGCCCGGAACCCCTCCGGGGCGACGGAGGTCGGTGCCTCGGCGGGGCCGCGGGCCGCCGCCCGGCGGTCCCGCAGGTCGTCCAGGGCGGGCAGGCCGGAGAGCAGCTCGGGCGAGTCGGACTCCCAGATCGTCAGGTCGGGGTGCAGGCGGGCGTCGAACGCCGCCCGGTCGCCCAACGAGCGGTACATGTCGGTGATGGCGGCGGTCAGGTCGTCAACGGTCATCGGGGCTCGCTTCCGGGCGGGGGCGGACGGGGGTGGCGGTGCGTCGGGGGCGGCGGCGGGTCAGGGGAGTTCGGCGAGGCGGGCGCGCAGCGGGTCGAGCCCCATCGGCCCGAGCCGCAGGGCCCGGTGATGGAACCGCCTGCGGTCGAACGCGGCGCCCTCACGGCGCTCGGCGTCCCGGCGGGCCTGCTGCCAGAGCCGTGCCCCGACCTTGAAGGCCAGCGCCTGCGCCGGCCAGCCGAGGTACCGGTCGACCTCGAACCGCGCGGTCGCCGCGTCCAGGCCGGCGACGCGGATCAGGAAGTCCACGGCCAGCTCGGGGGTCCAGCGCCGCGCGTCGGTGAAGCCGTTCCCGGCCGGGATCGGCACGTCCAGGTGCAGGCCGAGGTCGATGACCACCCGGGCGGCGCGCCACATCTGCCCGTCGAGCATCCCGAGCCGCTCCGCGGGGCCGGCGTAGAGGCCCAGCTCGTCGGCGAGGCGCTCGGCGTAGTGCGCCCACCCCTCCGCGTAGCCGTGCACCTGGCACAGCGAACGCTGCCACGGGTGCAGGTCGGCGGTGGTCAGGGTGATCGCGTGTTGGAGGTGGTGCCCGGGCAGCCCCTCGTGGCAGAGCGTCCCGACGTGCCGCCACACCGGCACCGTCGACTCGCCCGGGGGCGTCGACCACCAGATCCCGCCCGGGCGGGTCAACCCGGCGTCGGGCGGGGTGTAGTACATGACGCCGGCGGCGGCGGGGCTGAGCCGGCACACCACCTGCCGGGTGGCGGCCGGGATGTCGAAGTGCGGGCCGTCCAGGGCGTCGGTGAGCCGCTCGGTGCGCCGGCGCAGCCACGCCTCCAGCTCGGGCCCGACCGGCACCCGGCCGGCGGGGTCGGCGTCCAGCGCGGCCCGCGCCCGCGCCACGTCCGGGTGGCCCAGCTCGGTGGCGACCGCGCGCTGCTCGGCGGCGGTGCGGGCCAGCTCCTCCCAGCCGTACGCGTACAGCTCGTCCAGGTCGACGGTGGCGCCGAGGAAGCTGCGCGCGGTGACGGCGTACAGGTCGCGGCCGACGCCGTCGACGTCGGTGGCCCGGGGTGCCAGCTCGGTGCGCAGGAACGCGGCGAAGTCCGCGGTGGCGGCGGCGGCCGAGCGCGCCCCTGCGGCCAGCTCCGCGGCCAGCGGCCCGTCCGGGCCGCCGGCCACCAGCCGGCCGTAGAAGTCGTCCGAGGTGACCCAGGCGGTGCACTGCCCGGCGACCGCCAGCACCTGCCGGCGCGCGACGAGGTGTCCCCGCTGTGCCGACCAGCGCAGCGTGTCGGCGTACTGGCCGAGGGCCGCGGGCACCCGGCGCAGGTGCGCGGCGACGACCGCCCAGTCCCGCTCGGTGGCGCGGGGCAGGTTGTCGAAGACCTGCCGCACCAGGTGCACCGGCGTGGCCAGCGGGGCGAGCAGCCGGGTGGTGAAGCCCGCGTCGTACAGGTCCACCTCGCTGGCCAGCCGGTCGAGCAGCGCGCCGGCCAGGGCCCGCTGCGCCGTGCCGTCGGCGGCGGCGCCGGCCGCGGCCGTGGCGGTGCCGCGGGCCAGCTCCGCGCGGGCGGCGAAGCCGTCGGGGGAGAGGTCCGCGAAGTGCGAGCCGGGGGTACGACCGGCCGCCTCGGCGGCCTCCGGGTCCAGCTCGGCGAGCGCGTCGAGGTACCGGTCGGCGACCTCGGTGATCGTCGTCATCGGGCGACCCCGAGGCGGCCCAGGTCGTCGCGGTAGCAGACGCCGCCCTTGAGCACGGTGTGCAGGGTGCGCAGCGCCGAGACCGAGCGGGTGGGGTCGTCGCGCAGGACCAGCAGGTCGGCGTGCTTGCCCGCCTCGACGCTGCCGAGCGTGTCGGCCCGGCCCAGCCACTGCGCGGGGCGGATGGTGGCGGACTTCAGCGCGTCGGCGACGGGCATCCCGGCGTCCACCATGAACTCCAGCTCACGCACCGTCGCGGTCGTCTCGTCGTAGCCGGCGTGCGGCGGCATGTCGCTGCCCAGCGCGATCGGCACCCCGTTGCGGATGGCGTGCTGGAGGCTCTCCCAGTGCCGGGGCCCGGCGGCCAGGGCCCGGTCCATCAGCCAGCCCGGTACGCCGGAGTCGCGGAAGAACTGCTCGCAGCGGCTGACCACGATGGTCGGGACGTACCAGACGCCCCGGTCGGCCATGAGCCGGGTGACCTCGTCGGTCAGCTCGTAGCCGTGCTCCACGCAGTCCAGCCCGAGTTCCACGGCGCGGCGCACCGAGTCGGCCGGGCCGGCGTGCGCGGTGACCTTGCGCCCCCAGTCGTGCGCGACCCGGATCACCGCCGCCAGCTCGTCGTCGAGCAGCTGGGGGGTGTCGATCGACTCGAACTCGCCGGCGATGCCGCCGGAGATGCACACCTTGATCAGGTCGGCGCCGGCCCGGATCTGCTGCCGGGTGAGGCGGCGGAACCCGTCCGCCCCGTCGGCCTCCAGGGCGTCGGCCTCCCAGCCGTGTCCGCCGGTGCAGCAGAGGGCGTGCCCGGCGGTGAAGATGCGCGGGCCGTCCACCGCGCCGCGTTCGATGCCCTTGCGCAGGGCGAAGTCGGCGTACCGGCTCTCGCCGACGAGGCGGGCGGTGGTGACGCCGGAGTGCAGGGTGCGGCGCGCCGAGTCGGCCATCAGCAGCACCAGCTCGGCGAGGTTCGAGCGGTGCACCTCGTCGCCGAAGTGGCCGGGCAGGCCGAGCGAGAGGTGCACGTGCATGTTGGTCAGGCCGGGCATGACGTGGTCGCCGTGCAGGTCGACCACCCGGGCGTCGCCGGCCTCGGCGAGGACGTCGTCGACCGGCCCGACGGCGCGGATCGTGCCGTCGGCGCCGATCCAGATGCCGCTGTCGCGTTGGACGTCGTCCCGTACGCCGTCGTAGAGCGCGAGGTTGACCAGGACCTGTTCGGTGGGGATGTGCATGCGGTGTCCTCTACGCGGCGGGCACGGTGGTCGGCGCCACCGTGGGGTCGTTGAGCCAGCAGGCGGCGCTGCGTCCGCCGAGCTCCAGCGTGGGCGGGTGCTCGCCGCACGGCGCGAAGGCGTGCGCGCAGCGCGGCCGGAACCGGCACCCGGTCGGCGCGTGTGCCGGGTCGGGCACCTCCCCGGCGAGCGTCCTGGGCAGTTGCGGGTGCGGGCCGATCTGCGGCACCGCGTCGATCAGCGCCCGGCTGTACGGGTGCCGGGGCGAGCGCCACAGCTCCCGGGTGGGCGCTGTCTCGACGATCCGGCCCAGGTACATCACCGCCGTGACGTCGGCGATCTCGTGCACCAGCGACAGGTCGTGCGAGATGAAGAGCATGCCCATCTCCAGGTCCCGGACCAGCCCGACGAGCAGGTTGACCACCTGTGCCTGGGACGAGGCGTCCAGCGCGGTGACCGGCTCGTCCGCGATGATCATGCGGGGTTCCGGGGCGAGCGCCCGCGCGATCGCGAGCCGCTGCCGCTGGCCGCCGGAGAACTGGTGCGGGTAGCGCTCCGCCGCCTCGGCCGGCATGCCGACCCGGTCCAGCAGCTCGGCGACCCGCGCCCGGCGGGCGGCCCCGGTCACCGTCTCCGGCACCCCGTCGAGGAGCTGGGCGCCGATGGTGCGCCGGGGGTTCAACGACGCGTACGGATTCTGGAAGACCATCTGGAGCCCGACCTGTGGCACCGGGCGGCGCCGCCAGCCCAGCGGGGTGACCGGGCGGCCGGCGAACCGGATCGTCCCGGCGCTCGGGGCGGCCAGCCCGACCGCCACCCGGGCCAGCGACGACTTGCCGCAGCCGGACTCGCCGACCAGGCCGACGATCTGGCCGGGCGCCACCTGCAGGCTCACCCCGGCCACGGCCCGGACGGGGCCCCGGCCGCGGGCCCGGTACTCCACCTCGACGTCGCTGATGTCGAGCAGGCTGCCCGACGCGGCCGCTTCGGTCATGCCGCCACCTCCAGGTGCGGACGGACCACGCAGGCCACCGAGCGGTCTGCGCCGGCGGGGGCGAGCGGGGGAGGCGCGGTGCCGCAGGACGGCTGGGCGTACCCGCACCGGGGTTGGAACGGACAGCCGGGCGGCGCCTGGCCCGGCGCCGGCGGCCCGCCCGGGATGGGGCGCAGCGTGCCGACGGACTGGGTGCCGTGCGGACGGGCGCCGAGCAGCGCGGCCGTGTACGGGTGCCGCGGCGCGGTGAGCAGCGCCCCGGTGGGGCCGGTCTCCACCACCCGCCCGGCGTAGAAGACGTAGCCGCGGGTGGTGAGTGCGCTGAGCACCCCGAGGTCGTGGGTGATGAAGGCGACGGCCAGCCCGGTCTCGGCGCGCAGCTGGTCCAGCAGCGCGAGGATGCCGGCCTGCACCGTCACGTCGAGCGCGGTGGTCGGCTCGTCGGCGATCAGCAGCCGGGGCCGGGCGGCGAGGGCTATCGCGATGGCCGCCCGCTGCCGCATGCCGCCGGAGAACTGGTGCGGGTACGCCCGCACCGCCCGCCGCGGGTCGGGGATGCGGACCTGTTCGAGCAGTTCCACCGCCCGCCGGTCGGCCGCCCGCCGGTCCAGGCCCAGGTGGACCTGCATGTGTTCGGTGAGCTGCCGGCCGATCGTGAGCATCGGGTGCAGCGCCGCGGTGGGGTCCTGGAAGACCATCGCGATCCCGGCGCCGCGCACCTTCTGCCAGCGTTTGCCGTCCAGGCCGAGCAGCTCGGTGCCGGCGAACCGGGCCGACCCGGTGACCTTGGCGCCGGCGGGCAGCAGCCCGAGCAGGGTCTGCGCGGTGAGGCTCTTGCCGCAGCCGCTCTCCCCGGCGATGCCGACCATCTCGCCCTCGCCGACGGTGAACGACACGTCGTGCAGGATCGGCAGCGGCCCCGTGGGGCCGGGCAGGGTGACGGCCAGGGAGTCGACCTCGAGCAGCGGGTTCATTCTCAGCGTCCCTTCGCGTAGCGGGGGTCGATCCGGTCGCGCAGCGCGTCGCCGAGCACGTTGAACGCCATCACCACGGTGAGGATGGCCAGACCGGGGAAGACGCTGACCCACCACATGGAGAGGTCCTGCGAGCCGAGCGCCACCATCGAGCCCCACTCGGCGGCCGGCGGGCGGGGGCCGAGGCCGAGGAAGGAGAGCGCCGAGAGCAGCAGCACGGCGTTGCCCAGCTCCAGGGTGGCCAGCACGATCGCCGGCCCCACGCTGTTGGGCAGGACGTCGCGGCGCAGCGCGCGCAGCGGCCCGATGCCGAGCAGCCGGGCGGCGCTGAGGTAGTCCTCGCCGCGCATGGTCAGCACGGCGCTGCGGATGACCCGCGCGTAGACCGGCCAGGAGACGATGACCAGCGCGAGCACGGCGTTGCGGGTGCTGGGCCCGAACGCGGCGGTCACCGCCATCGCCAGGATGATCTGCGGGAACGCGAAGACCAGGTCCGTCAGGCGCATCAGCGCCTCGTCGACGAACCGGCCCACGTAGCCGGCGACCAGCCCGAGCAGGCCGCCGATCAGCAGGGCGAGCGAGACGATGGCCAGCGCGAGGGGGATCGACAGGCGGGAACCGTGGATCACCCGGCTGAACACGTCCCGGCCCAGGGAGTCGGTGCCGAACCAGTGCGCGCCGGACGGCGGGGCGTACGCGTCGGAACTCTGCGCCAGGGGGTCGTACGGCGCCACGAGCGGGGCGAGCAGCGCCACCAGCAGCCACCCGCCGAGGATGACCAGGGCGGCCGCGGCGACGGGCTGCCGCCAGATCGGCCGCCCGGTCGGGCGTCCGCGCAGCCGGCCCAGGAAGCGACGCCGGACCAGCGCCTCGGTGGCCTTGGGGTCGGGCGCCACGGGATCGGGTGCGAGTGTGGTCATGACAGGCGGATCCTCGGGTCGATGAGGCCGTAGAGCAGGTCGACGGTGAGGTTGACCAGCGTGTAGACCAACGCCACGAAGAGGCTGACGCCGAGGATCGCGGGCAGGTCCAGCGCCGTCGCGCTGCGGTACGCGTACTGGCCGAGGCCCGGCCAGCCGAAGATGTTCTCCACCAGCACCGTGCCGGAGAGCAGCGAGGCGAAGGCGAGCCCGGAGACGGTGATCACCGGGACCAGCCCGGCCCGCAGCAGGTGCCGGCGGAACACCACCCGGGCGGGCAGGCCCTTGGCGTACGCGGCCCGGATGTAGTCCTGCTGGAGTACCTCCAGCATCGACGAGCGGACGAACCGGACGAGCATCGCCACGGTGAGGCTGGTCAGCACGAGCACCGGCAGGACGAGGTGCTGGGCGGCGTCCCAGGCGACGTCCCACTGCCCGGCGAGCGCGGCGTCGAGCGTGTACATGCCGCTCACCGTCGGCGGCGGGCTGAAGTCGGTGGAGAGCCGGCCCCCGCTGGGTGCCAGGCCGAGCTGGTAGAAGAAGACGTAGAGCACGACGAGCGACAGCCAGAACGGCGGGGTGGAGAGGCCGAGCAGCGCGCCGACGCGGACCAGCTGGTCGGTGATCCGCCCGTTGCGCACGGCGGCGAGCATGCCGATGCCGGTGCCGATCAGCAACGCCAGCACCATGGTGGGGATGGCCAGTTCCATGGTCGCCGGCACGTACTGCGACAGGTCGGCCACCACGGTCCGGCCGGTCTGCTGGGAGATGCCGAGGTCGCCCTGGAAGAGGTTGCCGAGGTACTGCAGGTACTGCACGTACAGCGGCTGGTTCAGGCCCCACTTCTCGCGGAACGCGGCCACCGTGGCGGGGTCGTTGAGCGCCTGGTCGGAGAGGTTGGCCGTGACCGGGTCGCCGGGCACGACGGTGACCAGGCCGAACGTCACGATCGTGACGCCCAGCAGCAGCCCGGCGGTGATCGCCACCCGCTTGGCCAGGAACACCAGCAGCGCCCGGCGCGGCCGGGGCCGGGACACGGTCGTGGTGACCGTGCCCGGCTCGGCGTCGTCGACTGTCGTCGTCATGAGGTGGTTACCCCCGGCCGACCGCGGCCAGGTCGACCTGCCAGCCCGCGGCGGTGTAGTCGGTGCCGGTCAGGTCACCGCTCGCCACCACGGTCGAGGAGTTGTTGGCCAGCACGATGTACGGCGAGGCGGCGTTCATCGCCCGCTGCCACTCCTGCATGGCGGTGGCGCGGGCGGCGAGGTCGAGGGTCTGGGTGACCTTCTTGCCGGCGGCCACGACGGCCGGGTCGGCGCGTTCGACGGTCCAGCCCGAGCGCAGCGCGGTGGCCTGGCCGGGGGACATGTTGTTGATCAACGAGTCGGCGACCGGGTAGTTCAGGCTCTGCGGGGTGAACCCGAGGGCCATCTTGCCGGTACGCATCTCGTCGAGGAAGGTGGTCAGCGGCTGCGGGGTCAGCTCCAGCCTGATGCCGGCCTCGGCGGCGTCGCCCTGCACCTTGGTCGCCACGGTGCCCAGGTCGACCCCCTTGTACGTGATGGCCGGGTAGTTGAACTTGACGGTGGGGTTGGTCAGCCCCGCCTCGGTGAGCAACGCCTTGGCCTTCGCCACGTCACGCTTGGACTCCTCGCCGGCGGGCAGCGCGCCCGGGTAGGCGGGGGCCACCAGCCCGGCGCCGGGGGCGGCGCCCTTGCCGTACAGCCCGGCGATGCCCTGGTAGTCGATGGCGGCGCGCAGCGCCTGGTTGAACTTCGCATTCGAGGCGACCGGGGAGACGGCCGGGTCGGCGTTGAGGAACAGGAAGTAGACGGTGTCCTGCATGGCGGAGGTCTTCAGCGTGTCCGGCAGCCCCTCCAGCAGCTTGCCGGAGATGTCCAGCGCGATCTCGGAGCCGCCGGCCCGCTGCATGGTCAGCTTCTGGGTCTGCACGTCCATGTTGCGCAGCACGACCCGGCTGAACTCGGGCTTGGTGCCCCAGTAGTTGGGGTTCGCCTCCAGCACCACCTGCGCCGACGGGTCGTACGACTTGAGCACGTACGGGCCGCTGCCGATGGAGTTGGTGTCGAGGTACTGCTGCGCGGTGTCGGTCTTCGCGGCGTCGGCGGCGTCGGTCGCCCCGTGCTCCTTGGCGACCTTGGAGTTCACCACGCCGGTGGAGGGCATCGCGAGCACCACCGGGATGTTCGGGTCGGCGGTCGCCGAGGTCACCACGACGGTCCGCTCGTCGGTCTTGGCGATCGTGAGGCCGCCGACCATGACGGCCGGGCTGGCCTTGACGTTCTTCAGCCGGTTGAGGGAGAAGACCACGTCGTCGGCGGTCAGCGGGCTGCCGTCGGAGAACTTCACGCCCTCGCGCAGCTTGAAGGTGAAGGTCTTGGCGTCGGGCGACGCCTCGTACGACTCGGCCAGCGCCGGGACCGGCTTGCTGACGTCCGAACCCTTGAAGGTCAGCAGGGTGTCGTAGAGCGAGTGCACGGCCGTGAGCCCGGTGGCCTCGTAGATCCGGCCGGGGTCGAGGGTCTTGAGGACGAACGAGGTGTTGACGGTGAGGGTCTTGGCCGAACCGCCGTCACCTCCTCCGCTGCCGCCCGCGCTGCACGCGGTGCTGGAGGCTACGGCCAGCGCCGCCAGAGCGATCGCTCCGACGCGGAGCCGGCGAGGGGACACCGACATGCTGTTCCTACCTTCGTGTGGGCCGGCCCGCGCGGGACGGGCTCTGGGGGCTGTCACGCCCGGCGACGTCGGTGACGCCGCGGCCGGGCCGTTGGTGCCAACCGCGGCGGCGTCGCGGGTCTGCGACGTTGTGCCGTCATGGGGTTGGATGTACCCGGACGGGACGCGTGTCCGGCTCGTGCCCCGACGCCGCTTGTCTAGTTGCGCCGAACACGTTCACCTTGTGTTTGACCACCCTAGACAGCGGCGTATAGTCACGTCAAACATTTCTAGCCACACTGTTTCGGAACGAGGAAAGACGCATGCTCGGTGACCAGCTCCGTGACCTGCGCCAGCAGCACTCCCTCACGCTGCGCCAGCTCGCGGCCGCGGCCGACGTGTCGCCCGCCCTGCTCAGCCAGATCGAGAACGGCGCGACGGACCCCAGCCTGGCCACCCTGCGTAAGCTCGCCAAGGTCTTCGACACCTCCATCGCGGCGCTCTTCTCCGAGCCGGACGCCCCGCTGGTGCACATCAGCCGCCCCGGCTCGCGCTCGCGGCTCGCCGCCCCGCCCGGGCAGATCGCCTACGACCGGCTCACGCCGGGACGAGGTGACCTGGAGGTGCTCGAAGCGGAGCTGGCGCCCGGCGACGCCAGCTCCGCCGAGCCGTGGGCGCACCCCTCGACCGAGTGCGCCATCGCCGTCACCGGCGAGGTCGTCGCCGAGATCGGCGGCGAGAAGTACGTGCTGAGGACCGGCGAGGCGATCACCTTCGACTCCCGGCTGCCGCACCTCTACCGCAACGCCAGCGACCAGCGGGCCCGGCTCATCATCGCGGTCACCCCGCCCACCCCCTGACCCGTCCGGCACGACTCCCGGCCCGCGTCGCGCACGCGGGCGGTACGACGCCGCCCCTCGAAAGGACCCGCCGTGGACCGAGACAGCGTCGACTGGTCCGGTTACCTGCCGGCCGTCACCACCCCGTTCACCGCCACCGGGGAGCTGGACCTCGACGCCTGGCGGGTCCAACTGGACTGGCTCGCCGCCGAGCGGCTGCCCGGGGTGATTGTCGGCGGCACCACGGGCGAGTGGTTCAGCCTCAGCGAACCCGAACGCGCCGAGCTGTTCCGGACGGCCGCCGAGCGCGTCGGTGACCGGCTCACGGTCCTCGGCGGCTGCAACGCGTACACGCCGGCCGAGGCGATCCGGCACGCCGAGGCCGCCCGCGCCGCCGGCCTGCACGGCATCCTGCTCACCCCGCCGCCGTACGTGGTGCCCACCCGGACGGAGGTGGTGGCCTTCTACCGGGCCGTCTCCGACGCGGTGCAGCTGCCGCTCTGCGTCTACAACTGGCCGCGCGGCACCGGCGTCGACCTGGACGCCGACCTGCTGCTGGAGCTGAGCGAGCTGGACACCGTGGTGGCGGTCAAGAACTCCACGCCGGACTTCGGCGGCTTCGTGCGCGGCCTGGTGGCCCTGCGGCACCGGGTGCGCTACTTCGGCATCCCCACCGACGAGGTGGGCATCGAGCTGATGCGCACGATCGGCGGCGACGGCCTGATGGGGGCCGGCGCCGTGCTCGGCGCCGACCACCCCGACTTCTTCCGGGCCCTGCGCGCCGGCGACCTCGACCGCGCCCGGGCGCTCGGCGCCCGGGACCGGGTGATCATGGAGGACTGGTTCGGGCCCGACTACGGCGCCCGGTTCGGCAACGCGCAGGCGATCATGAAGTACGCGCTCACGCTGCGCGGCGTGCCGGCCGGTCACGTCCGCCCGCCGCTGCTCCCGCTGACCCCCGCCGAACAGGACCGGGTCCGCGCCACCATGACCCGCCTGGAACTGCTCCCGTGACCCGGTACGACACCGCGGTCGTCGGCGGCGGCCTGCTCGGCTGCGCGACCGCCTGGCATCTGGCCCGCGCCGGCAACCGGGTGCTGCTGGTCGAGAAGGACCAGGTCAACCGGCACGCCTCGGGGCAGAACGCGGGCAGCCTGCACTTCCAGCTGGAGTTCCGGATGGTCGAGCACGGCGACGCCGCGGCCCGGGCGGCGGCGCGCGCGCTGCCGCTGCACCTGGACGCCATGCGGGCCTGGGCCCGGGTGGAGGAGGACCTCGGCGAGGGGTGCGGGGTGTCGCGCACCGGCGGGCTGATGCTGGCCGAGACCCCCGCCGAGGTCGCCGTGCTCGATCGCAAGGCGGCCCTGGAACGCGAGTACGGCCTCGACGTCGCCGTGCTCTCCGGCCCGCAGCTGCGCCGGTTCGCCCCGTACCTGGCCGACACCGTGCTCGCCGCCGGCCACGTGCCCGGCGAGGGCAAGGCCAACCCCCGGCTGGTCACCCCCGCGCTGGCCCGGGCCGCCGCCCGGCACGGCGCGGTGCTGCGCACCGGTTGCCGGGTCGTCGGGCTGCATCGGCGCGGCCCGTGCTGGGAGCTGCGCACCGGGTCCTGGGACGCCGCCGGGGAGACGCACGTGGCCGACACGGTGGTGCTCGCCGCCGGTGTCTGGATAGCCGAGCTGGCCGCGATGGCCGACGTCCGGCTGCCGGTCTTCCCGGTCGGGCTGACGATGAGCGCCACCGCCCGCGGCGGGCCGATCCTGCCGCACCTGATCCAGCACGTCGGGCGGCGGCTGTCGATGAAGCAGACCGAGGACGGCAACGTGCTGATCGGCGGCGGGTGGCCGGCGAAGCTGGTGAGCCGGGCCGGGCGGGTCGACCTGGAGGCCAACCCGGAGCTGCGCTACGAGTCGCTGGTCGGCAACGCCGACGCCGCCCGGGTGGTCCCGGCCGTCGGCGACCTGCCGGTGATCCGTTCCTGGACGGGCATGACCACCCTCACCCCGGACCACCTGCCGCTGCTCGGCGCGGTCCCGCGCCGCCCCGGGCTCTTCGTCGCCACCGGCGGCTCGGCCTTCACCCTCGGCCTCACCTACGCCCGGCTGCTCGCCGGGATGGTCCTGACCGGCGGGACCGACGCGTCCGTCGAGGACTACTCACCCTCCCGCTTCGGAGCGCTGAACTTTGTCTGACCACCGCCCGGCCGCGCCCCGGCGCACCCGGATGGACCGCCCCGCGCCGGTCACGATCGAGGTGGACGGGCGGCCGGTGCCCGCCCACCCGGGCGAGTCGCTGGCCACGGCGCTGCTCGCCGCCGGTGGCCGGGCCGTCGGCGGCACGCGCGGCGGCGCCCGCCGGGGGCCCTACTGCAACATGGGGGTCTGCTTCGAGTGCGTCGTCACCGTGGACGACCTGCCCTGCCAGCGCTCGTGCCTGGTCCGGGTCCGGCCCGGCATGCGGGTCCGCACGGAGGCGGCCCGGTGAGCGCCCCCGACGTGGTGGTGGTCGGCGCGGGCCCGGCCGGGCTGGCCGCCGCCGCGATCCTCGGGCGGCACGGCGCCACCGTCACCGTCGTCGACGAGCAGGAGCAGCCGGGCGGACAGATCTACCGGCAGCCGCCGGCCGGGTTCACCCCGCCTGCCGGGCCGCCCGCCGCCGGCCGGGTGCTGCTGGCCGAGGCCGCCGCCGCGCCCGGCGTCCGGTGGCTCGCCGACACCACGGTGTGGGGCGTCCTCGGCACCCGGGCCGGCCTCGACGGGTACGCCGGCGAGCAGCCCCCGCCAGGCCGCTACCGGGTCGCCACGCACGGCCCGGCCGGGGTCCGTCTGCTCGAACCCCGCGCGGTGCTGCTCACCGCCGGCGCGTACGACCTGCCGGTGCCGTTTCCCGGCTGGACCCTGCCGGGAGTGCTCACGGCGGGCGGCGTGCAGACGTTCGTCAAGGCGCAGGGCCTGCTGCCGGGCGACCGGTTCGTGCTCGCCGGTGGGCACCCGCTGCTGCTGGTCGTGGCCGCCCAGCTGGTCCGGGCCGGCGCGCGGGTGGTCGAGGTCGCGATGCTCCAGCGCCGGCGCGACCTGCTGCCCGGGCCGGCCGGGCTGGCCGCCGCGGCCGGTGCGGCAGGCAAGCTCGCCGAGGGCGTCGGCGCGCTGCGCGTCCTGCGGCGCGCGGGGGTGCCGGTGCGCTTCGGCACGGTCGTCCGCCGGGCCGACGGAGACCCGGAGCTGAGCGCCGTGACCCTCGCCGCCATCGGCCCCGCCGGGCGGCCCGAGCCCGGCACCGACCGGGTGCTGCCCTGCGACGTGCTGGCGCTGGGGTACGGCTTCGTCCCCTCCGTCGAGCTGGCCCGCCAGGCCGGTTGCGCGGTGGGCTGGGATTCCCCCGCGGGCGGCTGGGTGGTCCGGCACGACGAGTGGCTGCGTACGTCGGTGCCGGGGATCGCGGTGGCCGGCGAGCTGACCGGCGTCGCGGGCGCGGAGCAGGCGGCGGTGGAGGGCCGGCTGGCCGCCCTCGGCGTGCTGCGCGACCTGGGGCTGCTCGACGCGCACCGGGCCGCCACGCTGGCCGGCCCGGTGCGCCGGGAACTGCGCCGCCGGCGCCGTTTCGTCACCCGGGTGCTCGACCGGTTCGCGCCGGACCGCGCGGCCCTGGGCAGCCTGGTCACCGACGACACCGTGCTCTGCCGCTGCGAGGAGGTACGGGCCGGCGACGTGCGCCGCGCACTGCGCGCCAACCCGCATCTGGGCACCGCCAACGCGGTGAAGCTCATGACCCGGGCCGGCATGGGCCTGTGCCAGGGGCGGTCCTGCCAGCCGGGCCTCTGCCAGCTCATCTCCGCCCTCACCGGCCGGGACCCGGAGCAGGTCGGCGCGTTCACCGCGCAGGCGCCGGTCAAGCCCGTCCCGCTGCGCGCCCTCGCGCTCGGCGACGGGCCGCCCGGCACGCACTGACCGGGGCCGCCGCCGGGCGGTCAGAGCCAGCCGGAGCGGCGGAAGAGGCGGTGCAGGGTGAACGCGGCCAGTGCCATCAGGCCGAGCGCGGCGGGGTAGCCGTAGCGCCAGCCCAGCTCCGGCATGCCGGCGAAGTTCATGCCGTAGACCCCGGCGATCCCGGTCTGGGTCGCGGCGATGGCGGCCCACGCGGCGATCTTGCGCATGTCGTTGTTCTGGTCCACCGCGAGCTGCGCCAGCCGGGACTGCAGGATCGAGTTGAGCAGGTCGTCGTACGCGGCGACCCGGTCCACCGCCCGGGTCAGCCGCGAGTCGACGTCGACGAACCACCGGCGCAGTCCTGTCGGCGGGTTGTCGGGCCGCTGGTCGAGCAGGGAGCGCAGCGGCGCCTGAAGCGGCAGCACCGCCCGCTTGAACTCCACCACCTCGCGCTTGAGCTGGTAGATGTGCTGGATGTCGGCGGAACGGTCCCGGGCGAAGACGGTCTCCTCGACCCGTTCCAGGTCCCGCTCCACGTGCCCGGCGACCTCCAGGTAGAGGTCGACCATCCGGGAGCAGACCGCGTACGCCACGGCCCAGGGACCCTCGGCCAGCACCGCCGGGCGGCCCTGGATGTCGGCCCGGACCGAGGTGAGCGCGCCGGCGGCACCGTGCCGCACGGTGATGACGAAGCGGTCGCCGAGCAGGACCATCACGTCGCCGGTGTCGATCACCTCGGAGGTGTCGGTCAGCTCGGCGTGCTCCACGTACCCGGCGGTGCGCAGCACGAGCAGGGTCACGTCGCCGTCGCGCCGCACGGTGGGGCGGTGGCCGTCGGCGAGGGTCTGCTCGACGGTCAGGTCGTCGAGCCCGAAGGTGCGGCCGACCGCCGCCATCACCGCGGGGTCGGGTTCGTGCAGGCCCAGCCAGACGAAGCCGTCCCGGGCGCGGCGGGCGCGGGCGTACGCGTCGGCGTAGTGCGGGCGGCCCGGCTCGCGGCGGCCGCCGAGGTAGACGGCGCAGTCGACCACGGCGTCGGGGTTGGACCGTCGGGGCCGTGGCGGACCCTGCCCCGGCAGCCCCCGGCCGAGCAGCCGGTCGAACACCGTGGACAGACGCGTCCGTTCCGCCGCCCGCTGCGCCACCCGTGCACCTCCGCGTCGCCGCCATCCGCGCGCACACCGTACTCGGGCGCGGCGGATCCGGGATCACGGCACCCGGCTGGCGAAGACGACGACGTTGTCGACGTAGTTGCCGCTGTCCCGGTCGAACCGGCCGCCGCAGGTGATCAGGCGCAGGGCGGTCGCGTCGCTGGGCCCGTAGACCAGGTCGGTGGGGAAGCGGCCCTTCGGGTACGACCCGACGCCGTCGACGGCGAAGGTGGCGACGCTGGCGTCGGCGCGGGTGACCCGCACGGTGTCGCCGGGCCGCAGCCGGCCGAGGTCGAAGAAGACGGCGGGGCCGGCGGCGGAGTCGACGTGCCCGACGAGCACGGCGTTGCCGGTCTCGCCGGGGGTGACGCCGTGCCGGTACCAGCCGGCCACGGTGGGCCGGTCCAGCGGCGGCACCTCCAGGCGCCCCTCGGCGTCGGCGCCCACCGGGACGACCCGCGCCCGCACGTCGATGGCCGGGATCCGCACGTCGACCGGCTCGGCCCGGTGCAGCGGCGGCACCGGCGGCGCGGAGCGGGCCGGCGCGGGGGCGTCGGCGGCCCCCGGCCGGGGCGGGCGGGGCGGGATCGTGGCCACCCCGGCGGCGACCAGGGCGAGCCCGGTGGTGCCGAGCAGGACGATGACCGTCACCGCCCAGCCGGGCCTGCGCCAGGACACGATGGCACCTCCGTACGCGTTCGCCCGGGTGCCCGCTCCGGCGGTTCACCGGTGCGGGCACCCGTTGCAGGGATGGACGGCCCTCAGGGATGGACGGCGCGGGGCCGTCGGTCAGAGCGTGGCCGCCGCCATGTGGCGCCGGCGGCGGGCCAGGATCAGGGCGCCGCCCGCGGCGGAGCCGAGCAGGGCCCCGCCGGCCGCCAGTGCCCCGGTCCCGTCGGCGTCGCCGCGGCCGCCGGCCTGGGCGCCGCCGATCGGGGTGACGGTGAACGTGGCGGTGCCGGCCGCGCTGCCGTCGCCGCAGGTCGCGGTCACCGTGTAGGTGCCCAGGGTGAAGCCGGCGGTGAAGAGTTCGGCACTCAGCCCGCCGCCGGCGGCCGCGGTGGTGGACCGCACGTTCTGGTCGCGGTCGGGCCCGGTGACGCGGAAGATCGCGTCGCCGGACTTCGGGTTGCAGGTCGTCGCGGTGAGCACGACCGTCCCGCCTACCGGCGTGGTCGCCGGTGACACGACGGTGTCGGCCAGCGCCGCGCCGGGGAGCAGGAGCGTGCCGAGACCCACGCCGAGCGCCGCCGATACGAGAACTCTCTTTGCCTTCATACGCGTCTTCCCTCACTTTTCGTCCGCTGACTGCGTGGGACGTCGTTCGGGTGGCCAACTCCGTGACTAGCACCGGTGTGACCAACCCTAGGAGGGTTGGGGCCCCGATCCGGTGAAAATGAGAAATCTTCGTTGTCGTCACGTGTCCACCCCGGAGGCGGAGGGAGCAGCGGAAATGCCGGCACGGCCCGCCCGCGAGGGTTGGCCGTGCCGATGTCGCCGGGGGCGTGCTGTCGGGGCTGAGCCGTCTCGGCCCGCCTCGGGAACGATGCCCGGCGACGGGCCGTACGCGCCCGGGCCGCCGCCCTGGCCCGGTTTGCTACTGCGATCAGCCTGCCCGAGCCGCGCGGCCCGGGCAGCGGATCCCCGGCCTCCAGCAGCGACTTGCGGGCCGGCCGGCCGCCGCTGCCGTCGAACTGGCCGCTGACCGCCCCGGCACGTCCGCGCTCAGGCGCGCCCGTCGGGGTCGGTCACCCAGCCCGCGAGCAGCACCAGCGCCGAGGCCCGGTGCACGGCGAGGAAGCCGAACGGACGGTCGATGTCGAGGCGTACCCGCCGCCTGCGTGCGGTGCGCGGCGGCGGCGCGGAGCCCGCCCGGGTGGAGATCGCGGTCACCGCGGCCGCGTGGAAACCCGTGGCGCCGAACGTCGCCGTCGCGCTCTGCCGCGCCTGCGAGACGGAGAGCCGCCGGGCGATGCCGGGAAAGTGGTCGCCGTCGCCGACGGCGGTGCCCAGGCCGAACAGCGCGGCCCGCTCCAGCAGGTCGTGGTCGGCGGAGGCGGTGAAGCCCACCGTGGAGACGAGCAGTTCGGGCCGGTCGTCGGACGCGTCCACGGTCTGCTCGTCGACGCCCGGACCGGCGGCGACCGGCAGCGCGGCCGGTGTGCCGAGCGCGCCGATCGCGGCCGGCAGCACCTCGGCCGCCCCGCGCCCCGGCGTGCCCAGGGCGAGCACCACGTCGACGTCCTCGGCACCGCGTACGGTCAGCAGGCTCACCGGGCCGGCGGGGGTGTCGGCGGCCCGCAGCGCGTCGAGGTCGCGGCTGAGCCGGCTCAGCCCGGCCAGCCGGCGCCCGCGCCACGGCCCGGCGGTCGGCTGGCACCACGCGTCGCGGAACGGCTCGGCCCACCCGGTCCGCAGCGACAGCGCGCTGGCCAGCACCATCGCCGTCGCCGCGGTGACCCGCACCGGCATCCGGGGGACCAGGCCGTCGGTGTGCGTGGCGGCCCACTCGTCGAGGGCCACCCGGTCGCGCACCGGGTCACCGGAAAGCTCCCCCCGCATCGCCGCCGGCACCTCCCGCGACCACCGGTCGGTCAGCGGCAGGTCCCGCCGCGCCCAGGCGGCGAGCGCGAGCCGGGTGGTGGGGGAGCGGTCCAGGTCGAACCGGGCCCGCTCCGGCGCCACCGCGAGCAGTTCGTCCCGGGCCGGACCGGCGGCGTAGCGGGCGAGCAGCGCCAGCAACGGGTGGACGCCCGCGCCGGAGAGGACCGTCTGGCCGCCGTCCAGGCCGGACGCCCAGCGGGCGGTGAGCGCGTTGGCGGCGATGGTGCTCACGGGGTGGGCGTCCTCCGGCGACGACGGGACCGTCGCCCGGGGCGACCGCTGGCACCCTACCGCCGCCGGCCGCCCGCGGCCCCGGCGGCGTGGCCGGTCGGTGGCCGGACGGCCCGCGCGGTGTGGCAGCGTGGGCGGCGTGAACACCTCCGCACCCCTGGACGTCGACCTGGCGCTGGTCGGCGGCGGCGGCGCCGCCTCGCTGCTCCTCGCGGCCCTCGACCGGCACGGGGTGCGCGACCTGCGGATCGCCGTCGTGGACCCGGTGCACCGGCGTGGCCAGGACCGGACCTGGGCGTTCTGGGACCGTCCCGGCAGCGACCTGGACCCGCTGCTGGCCGCGAGCTGGCCCCGGGTCGAGGTGGCGACGCCCGCCGGCCGCCGCCTCCTCGACCTCGCCCCCCTGCGGTACGCCATGCTGCGCTCGGGCCCGGTCTACGACCGGGCCGCCGAGGCGGAGCGGCGCCTCGGGGTGCGGCGGATCGTCGCGCCGGTCGGGGCCCTGCACGACGACGGCCGGCACGTGACGGTACGCGTCGGCGGCGACCGGCCGGCCGTCCGCGCGTCCTGGGTGCTGGACTCCCGGCCCCGGCCGCCCCGGCGACCCGGCCGCACCAACTGGCTCCAGCACTTCCGGGGCTGGTGGCTGGAGTCCGACGCGCCGGTCTTCGACCCCGCCCGGGCCGTCCTGATGGACTTCCGCACCCCGCAGCCCGCCCGGGGCGTGTCGTTCGGCTACGTCCTGCCGGTCAGCGACCGGTACGCCCTGGTGGAGTACACGGAGTTCGGGCCCGACCTGCTCACCGACGCCGGGTACGACGCGGCGCTGGCCGGCTACCGGGACCTGCTCGGCCTCGACCCGACCCGGCTGAGGGTCCGGGAGGTGGAGAACGGGGTGATCCCGATGACCGACGCCCCGTTCGAGGCTCGGCCCTCGCCCCGGGTGGTGCGCCTCGGCACGGCCGGCGGCGCCACCCGGCCGTCGACCGGCTTCACCTTCTCCGCCATGCACCGCCAGGCCGAGCAGGTCGCGCGCGCCCTCGCCGCCGGCCGCCCGCCGGTGCCCCGCCCCGCGTACCCCCGTCGGCACCGCTGGATGGACGCGGTCGCGCTGCGGGCGCTGGACGCCGGCGGCGTCGACGGGCCCGAGTTCTTCGGTCGGCTCTTCGACCGCAACCCCGCCGAGCGGGTGCTGCGGTTCCTCGACGGCGCCACCAGCCCGGCGCAGGAGCTGGCGCTGATGAGTTCCACCCGGCTGCTGCCGATGGTCACCGCCACCGCGGGCGACGCCGTGGCCCGGCTCCGGGACCGCCTCGTCCCGGCCCGGCGGTCGGCGACGTGGGCGGTCCCGCCGCCGGTGGTGGGTGAGCGGGCCGACGCCGACGGCTGAGCCTCTCCGGCCGGCGCGCCACCACCGCCCCGACGGCGGGGGAGGCGGTGCGGATTCGGTAGGTTGCCGACATGGTGGACGAGACGGCCGGCAGGGTCGTGCAGATCTGGACCGACGGGGCGTGCAGCGGCAACCCCGGGCCCGGCGGGTGGGGCGTGGTGCTGCGCTACGGCGCGCACGAGCGGGAGCTGTGCGGCGGCGAGACGACCCCCACCACCAACAACCGGATGGAGCTGATGGCCGCCATCCAGGCGCTGGAGAGCCTGACCCGGCCCGTCACCGTCGAGCTGCACACCGACAGCACGTACGTGCGCAACGGCATCACGAGCTGGCTGGCGTCGTGGAAGCGCAACGGTTGGCGGACGGCCGCGAAGCAGCCGGTCAAGAACGCCGACCTGTGGCAGCGGCTGGAGGCCGCGTGCGCCCAGCACGACGTCACCTGGCTGTGGGTGAAGGGGCACAACGGCCACCCGGAGAACGAGCGCGCCGACGCGCTGGCCAACCGGGGCATGACCGAGGCCCGCACGTCGGTGGTGCCCGCCGGCCGCTGACCGGGCCGGCGGGCGAGCCGGCGGTCAGGTCACTCGGTGCGGCTCGGGTCGGTGGTGCCGGAGACGGCGTCCACGTCGTAGCCGGCGCGACTGACCTCCCGGGCCGACCGTCGGTCCTCGGCCGGCAGGTCGGCGAAGTCGTCGCCGGTGTCGTCGGTGCTGTGCAGGGACTCGCCCGGCGGGCGCAGCGACGCCTGCATGGCGGTGGCGCCGTCCGGCTCGTCGGTGGCGGCCCGGTCGGTACGGTTCTCTTCGGTCATGCCGCACTCCTGCCCCGCTGGCCTGCCCGCAAACGTGCGTGGCGGTGCTCAGCGTGCCGCGTCCGGGTGGCCCGGCATGCCGGATCCGCCGCTGGAGCTGCCCGACGCGCCGCCCGCCATGCCCGAGCCGTCGTCCTCGGTGACGATGTCGGGCTTCTCCGTCGTGTCGTCCGGCGCCGGGACGTCGGTGTCCGCCTCGACCTGGACCAGCCGTGCCTGACCGGCCTCGTCCTCGGCGTGCTCCGGGTCGACCGGCAGCTCACCGTCGCGCGCCCGATACCCCACCGCTGCCTCCCCGTGCCGCCTGCCGTCTGCCGTTCCGGCCCTCGGCTACCCGCAGCGCTCCGCACGAAACCCCCGCCCCGCCGGCCCGGCCCGCCGGCTCTGCCGCGGCGATCATGCAGTTGTGGCGCCCGTAGCGCCCGTGCCGCTTCGCCGAGGCGACAAACACATGATCGCCAAGAAATGGGGCGAGGGTGGGTCAGCGGCGGCGGCGGGGTGGGCGGCGCAGGGGGGTTAGGGAGAGCGGCGACCAGTGTCCGGGGCGTGTCCGGCCGGGCGGCAGGACGGTGTGCGGGTCGCCCCGGGCCGCGTCGAGCTGCGACTGGTGCAGGAACAGGCTGCCGGAGAGGTCCGCGCCGCGCAGGTCGGCCCCGCGCAGGTCGGCGCCGGTGAGGTCGGCCAGGCCGAGGTCGACGCCGCGCAGGTCGGCGCCGATCAGCAGCGCCCCGCGCAGGTTGGCCCGGCGCAGGTCGACGCGGCGCAGGTCGACGCCGAACAGCTGGGCGCCCCGCCGGTCCGCCCCGGGTCGGCCGCCCCGGGCCCGGGCCGCGTCCCCGGCCCGGGACAGCAGCGGGTTGACCCGCCCCCGGTACGCGCGCACGTCGAGCCGCAGCAGCGCCTCGGCGGGCTGCCGGGTCAACCGCTCCGTCTCGTCGAGCGCGAGGGACAACTCGTCGCGCAGCGGCGGAGGCGGGCGCGTCGCGAGCGCCTCGGTCAGGTACCAGAGCAGCTCGTGCAGCGGTCGCATCACCGCGAACGTGTCGAACATCCGCGTCGCGGTCTCCGGCGCGTCGCGCCAGTCCCGCCCGCCGAACGTGAGCTGGGCCACCCGCTGCCCGGCGCCGAAGCAGTCGAAGACCGTGCAGCCGGGAAACCCCCGTTCGCGCAGGTCGGCGTGGATGCCGCAGCGCGAGTCGGCCCCCAGGTTCGGGCAGGGCCGGCCGGCTGGCTTGTCGATGGCGAAGTCGGCCGACGCGGCGAAGGCGGGCGCGACGCAGCAGAGCCCGAAGCACCGGGCGCAGTCGGCGCGCAGCCCGTCCGCCGACGACGTCGCCCCGGGGGTCTCCGCCACGCTGACCGTTCTCCTGCCGATCGGGGGTTCCCGCCGGCAGCCTCGCGGGCGGAGGCTCCCATTGTCCCGCCGCCGCACCGGTCGTGGGCCGCGGGGGTGCGGCTCCGGCGGATCCGCGCCAACCCGGCCTCGGCCGCGCGCCACCCCCGCGGCGGGCACGCGGGAGAGAGGCCGCGGCCGGGCGCCCCGCCGCGCCCCCCGGTCACCCCCGCACCGAACGCCAGTCGTGCGACTCCAGCGAGTTGGCCTGGGGGCCCATCATCAGCATGCCGCCGTCGACCGGCCAGGACGCGCCCGTGACGTACGCGGCGGCGGGCGAGGCGAGCAACGCGACCACGGCGGCGACCTCACGCGCGTCCCCCGGCCGCCCGACCGGCACGCCGGGCCGCTCCTCGGTGAACGGGTCGACGTCCTCCTGCCCGGTCATCGGGGTGGAGATCTCCCCGGGGGCGACGGCGTTGACCGTGATGCCGTCGGCGGCCAGCTCCTGCGCCATCACCTTCGTCAGCAGGCCGAGCCCGCCCTTCGCCGCGCAGTACGCGGCCGAGCCCACCCGGGGGGCGTGCTCGTGGACGCTGGTGATGTTGACGATCCGGCCGCCCAGCCCGGCGGTCCGCATCCGCCGGGCGGCCCGCTGCGCGCACAGGAACGGCCCGTCGAGGTCCACGGAGAGCACCTCGCGCCACTGCTCCCAGGCGGTGTCGACGAAGGGGGTGGAGGCCCCGGTGCCGGCGTTGTTGACCAGCACCCCCAGGCCGCCGAGGCGGTCGGCCAGCTCGTCGACGACCGCGTCGGCCCCCGGCAGCCGGGTCAGGTCCAGCTCGGCGGTCTCGCAGCGCCGGCCGGCGGCGCGTACCTCCGCGGCGGTCCGTTCGGCCCCGGCGGCGTCCCGGTACCAGGTGACGCCGACGTCGAAGCCGGCCTCGGCGAGCGCGACGGCGCAGGCCCGGCCGATGCCGGAATCAGCGCCCGTGACGATGGCGATTCTCGGATAGTTCTCGTAACGCGATGGCATGTCGGCGCACTACCCGCTGGGTGCGGATGCAACCGTCCGCCGATCCCGTTCCCGCAAGGGATTGCCCGCGTCGATGCGCTCTGCCATTCTCCAGCGTGGACGCGTCCAGTGACGGCAGCCAATCCGGAGGGCCGCGCTGCGTCGGCGTCCTCAGCTGCCGGAGGGACCCTCGTGAAGCGCAGACGTCGCCACCTGCTTGCCGGACTGGCGGTCGGTGCCGTAGTGGCATCGACCGGACTCGTCGGGATCCACCTCGCCGGCGCCGAGGTGCCGGCCCCCGCCGCCGTGGCCGGCGACGGAGAGATGCCGGGGGCGCTCGGCGCCCACATGGAGCGGCTGCGCCAGGCGGTGCCGGGCAGCGACGGCATGTCGCCGGAGGGGCCCGGCAACGCCGCCCAGCAGGAGTTCCTGGAGCGCGCGTATCCGGCCAACGCGATCAGCATCGCCCAGATGGACCGCTCCAGGTCGGCGTACGCGTCGGCCGAGCGACGCGCCGGCGGCACCCGCGGCTGGACGAACATCGGGCCCAGCGAGGCGCTCTACCCGTTCACCGAGTTCCGCAACGCCGCCAACTACGTGCCGAACGAGTACGTCGCGGGTGGCCGGGTCACCTCCATCGACATCGCGCCGGACTGCAACGCCCTGCTCTGCCGGGCCTACGTCACGCCGGCCGGCGGCGGCGTCTGGGGCACCCTCAACGTCCTGGCGGCCGAGCCGAAGTGGTTCTACCTCGGCGGGCCGCTCGGCATCAACGCGGCCGGTTCGGTCAGGATCGACCGCAACGACAGGACCGGCCTGACCATCTACGTCGGCACCGGCGAGGCGAACACCTGCGCCTCCGGCTGCGTCGCGGGGGTCGGCCTCTACAAGTCCACCAACGGCGGCGTGACCTGGAACGGCCCGCTGGGCAAGGATGCCCTCGCCGGCAAGGGCATCGGCGAGATCACCGTCAAG
The DNA here is from genome assembly GCF_036906775.1 of Micromonospora sp. CPCC 205561. Taxonomy (NCBI): domain Bacteria; kingdom Bacillati; phylum Actinomycetota; class Actinomycetes; order Micromonosporales; family Micromonosporaceae; genus Micromonospora; species Micromonospora sp. CPCC 205561. Next base: position 31,294 of record NZ_JBAKHV010000029.1, read on the forward strand.
CCCGGCGACCCGAAGACGCTCTACGTCGCCACCACCACCGCCCTGCGCGGCATGTCCAGCTCCTGCTGCACCGGGGTCACCCGGCCGGTGCCCGACGCCGAGAAGTGGGGCCTCTACAAGTCGTCCGACGGCGGCGCGAACTGGAAGTTCATCCACAACGGCTCGGCCGACGCCACCCAGTGCACCGGCAGCGCCGCGGAGTACAACAACACCGCCGCCTGTTCGCCGCGCGGCGTGCGCTACGTCAAGCTCGACCCGCGTGACCCGAACACCGTCTACGCCTCCTCGTACGCCCGGGGGGTGTGGCGCTCGGCCGACGCCGGCGCCACCTGGACGCAGATCAAGCCGTCGCTGAACCCGGCGGTCTTCCAGACCCGGGCCGCGATCGACGTGACCGCCCTGCCGAACGGCAAGACCCGGATGTACGTCCACGAGGGCAACATCGGCAACCCGTACTCCCGGCTGTTCCGCAGCGACGACGTGGCCGGCGGCGCCCCCGCGTTCGCCGACCTGACCAGCGCCAACCCGGCCGACCCGGGCTACGCCACCTACAACCAGTGCACCGGCCAGTGCTGGTACGACGTCTTCGTGCACACCCCGGCCGGGCACCCCGACATCGTCTACACGGGCGGCTCGTACGTCTACGGCGAGACCGTCGCCAACAAGCGGGCGGTGGTGCTCTCCACCGACGCCGGCGTCAGCGGCACCGACATGACCTTCGACGGCACCGACGAGCTGCACCCCAACGGCCTGCACCCCGACCAGCACGCCCTGGTGACGCACCCGCGCAACCCGTACCAGTTCTTCGAGGCCAACGACGGCGGCGTGATGCGCTCCAGCGGCCAGTTCGTGGACCGCTCGGCCTGGTGCGACAACCCGGAGCGCAACCTGGCGACCCAGGCGCAGAAGGACCGCTGCCGGCAGATGCTGTCGAAGATCCCGTCGAGGCTGGACGGCATCAACAAGGGCATGAACACGTTGCAGTTCATCAGCCTCTCGGCCAGCCCGCACGACCACCGCCTGCTACAGGGCGGCACCCAGGACAACGGCACCTGGGAGAACAAGGGCGAGCGCCGCCGCTGGGTCAACACGATGATCGGTGACGGCGGCGCGTCCGGCTTCGACGTCGGCAGGCCGGAGTTCCGCTTCCACACCTTCTACGACGCCTCGCCCGAGGTGAACTTCGCCAATGGCGACACGGGCAGCTGGATCTCCATCTCCGACCCGGTCTTCGGGCAGCCGGGCACCCTGTTCTACCCCCCGGTCAGCACCGACCCGAAGGTCAGCGGCACGATCTTCGCCGGCACCTCGCGCACCGTCTACCGGACGAAGACGTTCGGGCTGGGCGACCGGAGCATCGCCGAGGCCAACCGGATCTGCAACACCTGGACCGGCACCTTCGAGGCGCAGTGCGGCGACTTCGCGCCGCTGGGCACCGTCAACCTGACCGACGCCGCGTGGGGCGACCGGGCCGGCGGCGCCGTCTCGGTCATCGAGCGGGTCGGCACCGACTCGTCCACGGCGTACGCCGCCACCAGCACCGGCCGGGTGTTCGTCTCCCGCAACGTCGACGCCGAGCCGGCGTCGGCGGTCACCTGGACGCGGGTCGACACGGCCGCGACCCCCAACCGCTTCGTCACCAGCATCCACGTCGACCCGGCCGACCCGGCCCGGGCGTGGGTCTCCTACAGCGGGTTCAACTCGAACACCCCGGCCACGGCGGGCCACGCGTTCGAGCTGCGGCTGGCCGCCGCCGGCGCCACGTGGACCGACCGGTCGTACGACCTCGGCGACCAGCCGATCACCGACCTGGTCCGCGACGACGTCACCGGCACCCTCTACGCGGCCACCGACTTCGGCGTGCTGCGGCTGGCCCGGGGCAGCACCACCTGGGTGAAGGCGGCCCGCGGCATGCCGAACGTGGAGGTGGCCGGGCTGACCATCGTGCCGGGCAAGCGGCTGCTCTACGCCGCCTCGCACGGCCTCGGCGCCTGGCAGCTCACGCTCTGAGGCAGGCGACCATCGGCAACGACACGGTGAGGGGCCGCGCGCGCGGCCCCTCACCGCTGCCCGGGGCGGCCGGCCGCGCCTGGCGCACCCTCGGCGCGGCCTTCGTCCTGCTCGTCTTCGTCCCGCCGCTGCTGCTGCTGGTCTCCGGCTCGCTCACCGAGCCGGGCCTGCCGCCGCCGCCCACCCCGCGCCTCGTGCCGGAGCCGGTCTCCACCACCGGCTACCAGCAGGCCGTCGAGCTGGGCGGGCTGCTGCGCGCCTCGCTCAACTCGGTCCTCGTCGCGGTCGTCGCGGTGCCGCTGAGCGTGCTCGTCGCCTCCCTCGCGGGCTTCGCGCTGGCCCGGGTCGCGCCGCGCGTCACCGGCGTCGTCGTGGCGGCCTCCCTGGTCGCCCTGATGGTGCCGGCCACGGCGCTGCTGGTGCCCCGCTTCGCGATCTTCCGGGTGCTCGGCCTGACCGACACCCTGGTGCCGCTGGTCGCCCCGGCGTTGCTGGGCACCTCGCCGCTCTACGTCCTGGTCTACTACCTGGCGTTCCGGGCGCTGCCGGCGGACCTCTACGACGCCTGCCTGGTGGCCGACCTCTCGCCGGCGCGCACCTGGTGGCGGGTCGCCCTGCCGCTGGCGCGCCCGGTCACCGCCGGCCTCACCGCGCTGACCTTCGTGCTCACCTGGTCGAACTTCCTCGACCCGCTGGTCTACGTCTACGACCGCGAGCTGTTCACCCTGCCGCTGGCGCTGCGTTCCCTGTCGGTGCTGGACCCGACGAACTTCCCGGTCTTCCTGGCCGGCGCGGTGCTGGCCACGGTGCCGGCGCTGGCCGTCTTCGTGCTCGCCCAGCGGCGCTTCCTCCACCACGACGACCCGACGGGACGAGACTGACGATGCGACCGGCAACGGAACCGACGACGCGACCGAAGGCACTGCTCGCGCTGCTGCTCACCGCCGTGCTGGCCGTCGCCGGGTGCGGCTCCGGCTCCGGGTCGTCGGCCGACGGGCCGGTGCGGCTGCTGGTCTTCGGCGCCCCCGAGGAACTCGCCGCCTACCGCACCCTCGTCGAGGCGTACGAGAAGGCCCGCCCCGGCGCCGACGTGCAGCTCGTCGAGGCCAGCGACCGCAAGGACCTGCTGGCCCGCCTCGCCACCTCGGTGGCCGGCGGCGCCCCGCCGGATCTGTTCCTGATGAACTACCGCTTCTACGGCCAGTTCGCCGCCAAGGACGTCATCGAGCCGCTCGACGAGCGGCTGGCCGCCTCCGACGCCGTCGACCCGGCCGACTACTACCAAGTGGCGTGGGACGCCTTCCGCTGGCAGGACCGGCAGCTCTGCCTGCCGCAGAACGTCTCCAGCCTGGCCGTCTACTACAACCGCACCCTGTTCGCGAAGTACGGCGTGCCCGAGCCGAGGGCCGGCTGGACCTGGAACGACCTGGTCGCCACCGCCACCGCGATGACCCGCGACCCCCGGGGAGTGGTGGTCAGGGCCACCGAGAGCGAGGGCGCGGCGCTGCGCCCGGCCGTGCACGGCCTGGGCGTCGAGCCGTCGATCATCCGGCTCGCCCCGTTCGTCTGGTCCGGCGGCGGCGAGATCGTCGACGACCCGGCGCGGCCGACCCGGCTGACGCTGGACACCCCGGCCGCCCGGGAGGCGCTGAAGAACCTCGTCGACCTGCGGCTGGCGTACGGGGTGGTGCCCACCGACGAGGAGGTGGAGGCCGAGGACGACGAGTCGCGCTTCGCCAACGGCCGGCTCGCCATGCTGATGAGTTCCCGCCGCTCCACCACCACGTTCCGCTCGATCACCGGCTTCGAGTGGGACGTCGCCCCGCTGCCCGTCTACAAGGAGCAGGTCGGGGTGCTGCACTCCGACGCGTACTGCATGACCCGGGGCGCGAGGCACAAGGAGGCCGCGTGGCGGTTCCTGGAGTTCGCCATCGCCGAGGAGGGGCAGCGGATCATCGCGGCCACCGGCCGTACCGTCCCGTCGCACATCGGGGTGTCGCGGTCCCCGGCGTTCCTCGGCCCGGCCCAGCCACCGCGCAGCGCGAAGGTCTTCCTCGACGCGATCCCCTCGGTCCGGGCGCTGCCGACCGTCTCCACGTGGCCGGAGATCGAGGACGTCACGTACGGCATCCTGGAGAACGCCATGCACCGCGGCGACCGGCTCGACGACGTGATCCGCGACCTCGACCGGCAGACCCGGCCGATCTTCGCCCGCGGGGAGCACGGGTGAGCGACCCGGGTCTCGCCCTGGCCGGCGTCTGCGCCGCCTACCGGGGGGCGACGGTGCTGCACGAGGTGGACCTGACCGCCGCCCGGGGCGAGCTGCTGGTGGTGCTCGGCCCGTCGGGGGCCGGCAAGTCGACCGTGCTGCGGGTCGTCGCCGGCCTGGAGCCGGTCACCGCCGGCCGCGTGCGCATCGCCGGCCGGGACGTCACCGGCGACCGCCCGGGCCGGCGCAACGTGTCGATGGTCTTCCAGTCGTACGCGCTCTTCCCGCACCTGAGCGTCGCGGAGAACATCGCGTTCGGGCTGGAGGTGCGCGACACCCCGCGCGCGGCGGCCCGCGAGCGGGCCCGCGCGGCGGCGGAGGCCGTCGGCTGCGCCACCCTGCTCGACCGGCGCCCCGGGCAGCTCTCCGGCGGCGAACGGCAGCGCGTCGCGCTGGCCCGGGCGCTGGTCCGCGAGCCCGACGTGTTCCTGCTCGACGAGCCGCTGTCCAACCTCGACCTGGCGTTGCGGGTGCAGATGCGCGCCGAGCTGCGCGCCCTGCACGACCGGCTGGGCGCCACGATGGTGCACGTCACCCACGACCAGACCGAGGCGCTGGTGCTGGCCGACCGGATCGCGGTGCTGCGCGACGGGCGCGTCGAGCAGGTCGGCACCCCCGACGAGATCTGGCGCACCCCGGCCACCACCTTCGTCGCCCGCTTCGTCGGCTCCCCGGCGATGAACCTGCTCCCCGCGTCGGGACCGCTGACGCCCACCGGCACCGGGCCGGCCCTGGCCGCCGGGGCGGGGGAGCTGGAGCTCGGGTTCCGCCCCGAGGCCGTGGTCCTGGATTCCACCGAGGGGGCGGCGGCCGGCGTCGACCGGGTCGAGGTGGTCGGCGAGGACGCGTACGCGTACCTGACCCTGGCCGGCGGGCACCCCGTCGTCGCGCGGGTGCCCGCCGCCCGCCGGCCCGGCCGCGGCGCGGCGGTACGCGTCGGCGTGCGCTGGGCCGACGTGCACGTCTTCCACGCCGGCTCGGGCCGCCGGTACGCCCCGTGACGGCCACGGACCGCCGCTCGCGCCGGCAGCTGGCGTTGATGCTGACGCCGTACCTGGTGGGCCTCGTCGGGCTGGTGCTGCTGCCCGCCGCGGTCACCCTGGCGCTGGCCTTCACCGAGTACGACCTGCTGCGCCCGCCGCGCTGGGCGGGGCTGGCGAACCTCGCCGCGCTCGCGGAGGACCCGGTGTTCCGGGTGTCGCTGACCAACTCGCTGGTCTTCGCGCTGGTGGCCGTACCGCTGCGGATGCTCTTCGCGCTCGGCCTGGCGCTGCTGCTGCACCGCCGCGCGGTCGGCGTCGGCAGCGCCCGTACCGCGGCGGTGCTGCCGACCGCGGTGCCGGAGATCGCCTACGGGCTGCTCTGGCTCTGGCTGCTCAACCCGCTCTACGGCCCGATCAACCAGCTGCTGCGCACCGGCGGGGAGAACGGCCTGACCATGCTCGGCCGCACCCCGCCGCAGTGGCTCACCGACCCGACCGACGCCCGCGCGGCGATCATCGGAATGAGTCTGTTCACCGTCGGCGAGACCTTCGTGGTGCTGCTGGCCGCCCGCCGCGCGCTGCCCCGCGACGTCTACGAGATGGCGGCGATCGAGGACGCCACCGGCTGGGACGTGTTCCGCCGCGTCACGCTGCCGCTGATGGCGCCGGTGCTGGGGCTGCTGGCGGTGCGCGACGCCATCCAGAGCCTGCACTTCTCGTTCGTGCCGGCCTTCGTGGTCACCGACGGCGGCCCGCCCCCGTACGCCACCACCTACCTGTCGCTCTTCGTCTACCGCACCGGCTTCGAGTACCTGCGCTACGGCTACGCGGCCGCCGCGACCCTGGTGATGATCCTGCTGACCGTGGCCGCGGTGCTGGTGCAGTGGCGTCTGATCCGCCGCTACCGGGCGTTCTACCGGCTGTGAGGACCCGGCGAGCCCGATAATCGCGGGCGTCGGCCCCGACTGCCGTGACATGCTCGCGCACTGCGCCGGCCGGTGGCGGCGCGCGAGGAGGACGGCATGGGGTTCGAGGTGAGCCGGATCGGGCCGGCGTCGGTCGCCGGGGCGGCGGCCGTGCTCGCCGACGCCTTCGACGGGTACCCCTGGATGGCCTGGACGGTGGCGGCCGACCGGCACCGGGAGCGGCTGGAGGCGATGTTCGCCGGGACCGTCGACGCCGTCGGGCTGCCCTACGGTGACGTCTGGGCGGCGGTCGATGCCGCCGGACGGCCGGCGGCGGTGGCGGTCTGGCTGCGTCCGGACCGGCCGGTGCCGGACGAGGTCTGGGCCGGCGTCGCGGCGCGCAACGCGGAGCTCGCCGGCGACCGGCGGCCGGCACTGCGCGCCGCCGAAGAGGCCACCGCCTCGCTGCGGTCGGCCGAGCCGGCGTTCCTGCTCGCCACCGTCGGGGTGCGCCGGGCCGACCAGGGCCGGGGGCTGGGCGCCCGGGTGCTGCGGCCCGGCCTGGCCGAGGCCGACCGGGCCGGTCTGCCGGCGGTGCTGGAGACCTCGTCGGAGCCGAACGTGCGCTTCTACCGGCGGCTCGGTTTCGCCGTCACCGGTCAGGCGCGGGTGCCCGACGGCGGTCCCGACCTCTGGGCGATGCGGCGGCCGGCCGCCGCCGGCGCACGGATGTAGGGACCGCCCGCCCGGGCGGCCGCCGGCACCTCGGCGGTGTCCCCGCCCGGGCCGTCGCGGCAGGCCCGGTCCCGCGCCGTGGCGGCACCGCGCGCCGGCGGCTCAGCCCAGCCCGAGCCGCGCGATGGGCTCGACCAGCTCCCGTTCCTCGTACGCGAGGTGGGACAGCAGCGTGTCGCTGAGCAGGTCGACCGCCGCGCGCAGCTCGGCCATCCCGTCGGAGACGGAGACGAACGCGACCAGCGCCCGGTCGACCCGTTCCAGCACGTCGTGGATGGCGTGGTGCTCCTGCTCCAGCCGGTCGAGCACCGGGGCGAGCCGGGCGTCGCCGCGACGCAGGTGCGGGAAGATCCCCCGGTCCTCCAGCGTGTGGTGGGTGGTGACGACCCGGCAGTACGACTCGCAGTACGTCCCGAGGGTCCACTTGTTCTGCCGGATCGTCATGGTGTTGATGTGGGAGCGGGCGGTGCCCGCGTCGAGCAGCCCGGCGCCCACCTGCTCCACCAGGTCGTACAGGCGGGCCAGCTCGGCGCGCAGCCCGTCGTGCACGTCCACGAGGTGCTGGGCGCCGGCCTGGTCGTGCGGGGTGTAGGTGCGCGCCGGGTCCGGCGCGGGGCCGGTGGGCCGGGCACCCTCGTCCCAGACCCGGATCGCGCTGCGGCGGGTGCCGTCGTCGGGCGTCGCCACGACGGCGAGGGCCCCCGCGCCGGCGGGCGGGCGGCGCCCGGCCGCCGGCACCGCCGGGACGCTCGTCGGTACCGGGGTGGTGGGGGCGGGCGCGGCGGCCACCGCGCGCTCGCCGGCCACGAGTTCGCGTACGGCGGGGGCCACCTCGGCGGCGAAGCGCCGCAGGTCCTCCGGGTCGTCGCTGCCCAGGATGAACGTGCTGATCCCGTCGCTGAGCGCCAGGTCGGCCAGCTCCTCGGCCCACTGCTCGGCGGGGCCGTCCAGCGGTCCCCGCCCGACGGGGGCGAAGCGGCCGGTGACGTTGAGCAGCCGGCGTACGTCGGCCGGGTCCCGGCCGGCCCCCCGCGCGGCGTCGTCGATGATCCCGTTGCCCCGGCCGAGGTCGCCGGGTTGCAGGTAGCCCAGCGACGGCAGCCACCCGTCGGCCAGCCGGCCGGTCAGGGCCAGCATGCGCGGCTTGTACGCGCCGAGCCAGATGCCCACGTCGTGGGCGGGCGCGGGGCCCCGCTTCGCGCCGACCACGCGGTGGAACTCGCCCTCGACCCGGACGCCGCCGCGCGCGTCGACGTCCCAGACCTGGCGGATGACGTCGATCGCCTCCGCCAGGGCCCGTACGCCCTGCCCGGGGGAGAGCCGGCGCCCGCCCATCGCCTCGATGGCCTCCCAGAACGCGCCGGCGCCCAGGCCCAGCTCCACCCGGCCACCGCTGAGCAGGTCGAGGCTGGCCACGCTGCGGGCCAGTACGGCCGGCGGGCGCAGCGGCAGGTTCGTCACGTTGGCGGCGAGGCGCACCGCGGAGGTGCGGGCGGCCACGAAGCTGATCAGCGTCCAGGTGTCGAGGAACGCGGGCTGGTAGGGGTGGTCCTGGAAGGTGACCAGGTCGAACCCGACCTGTTCGGCCAGCACGGCGAGGCCGACCACCCGCCCGGGATCGGCGTTGCCGGGCGTCAGGAAGGCCCCGAAGGCCAGCGGATGGCCGTAGTCGCTCATGTCGGCACTCCTTCCCGTCCCGCAGCCTCTCACGCCCGCCCGACGAAGATCCGGGCGGACGGAGCCTCGGGCCCGTGCGGGCCGAGCCCGAGGGGCCACCGGCGTACGGTCGGCGGGTGCGGATCACGAAGTTCACCCACTCCTGTGTCCGGCTGGAGCACGACGGCGGCGTGCTGGTCGTCGACCCCGGCACCTGGAGCGAACCGCGTGCGCTGGCCGCCGCGGACGCGGTGCTCGTCACCCACGAGCACACCGACCACGTGGACGTGCTGCGGCTGGCGGGCCTCGGCGTGCCGGTCCTCGCGCCGGAGGGCGCCGCGCTGCCCGACCTGGCCCCGCTGCCGGTGACCCGGGTGCGCGCCGGTGAGTGTTTCACCGCCGCCGGCCTCGCCGTGCGCGCGGTCGGCGGCCGGCACGCCACGATCCACGGTGGTCAGCCGGACTGCGTCAACCTCGGTTACCTCGTCGGGGACGACGTCTACCACCCCGGCGACTCCCTGCACCGGCCCGACGGGCCGGTGCGGACGCTGCTCGTCCCGGCGCAGGCGTCCTGGCTGAAGCTCACCGAGGCGATCGACTTCGCCGTCGCCGTCGGGGCCGAGCGGGTGTTCCCCATCCACGACGCCCAGCTCAACGAGCGCGGCCTGGCCAGCGTGAACGGCTGGTTCGCCGAGACGGTGCCCGGTTACCGCTTCCTGGCCCCCGGTGAGTCGGCCTGACCGGCACCGCCGACGCGGACGGTCGTGGGTGCGCCGAAGCGGACCGGGACGCCCGGTGAGTACAGGACGCTGACCGGCTCCGTCCCGGGCGCCGGCAGGCCGGCCCGGAGCACCAGCTCGTCGTCGAGGGCCAGCAGCTCGGCCCGGTGCAGCGGCCACCGCGGATGGACGTTGGGCATGTGCAGCGTCCGCCCGTGGGCGTGCACGTGCAGGCCCCACCGGGCGGTGAGGAAGTGCTCCAGCGGGCTCGGCTCGGCCAGCACCGGGCCGACGCGCACGCTGAGCAGGCTGGCCGCACCGCGCGGCCCGGGCCAGCGTCGCCGGCAGGTGTAGGTGCGCACCTCGCCGTCGCGCCGCAGGCGCATCCTGGACCACATGTAGGGCAGCCCCAGCCCGACCCGCGCCACCAGGACCGGCAGCAGCCGGGACGCGTCCAGGGAGCGGAACACGACCGCCCGCCGGCCGGCGCCGTCGACGCTGTACAGCCGGACGTTCGTCTCGCAGAACGTTCCCAGGTACGGCAGGCCCGGCCCCGCCAGCGGGCCGAGCCGGACCATCCGGAACCCGATGAGGCCCACGTACGTGCGCCCGTCGAGGACGTCCGGGCGGGTGCCCGGTGGCAGCAGCGGCGCGACGACCGCCGGGTCGACCGCCCAGTGCACGAACGCCAGGTCGTGCCAGCTCTGCACGAGTACCGGCCATCGCACCGGCCGGGCGGCCTCGGCCGTCACCGCTTCGACATCCACCCCTCCATCATGGCCGCCGGTCCCGACCGCCGTCGCTCCTGCCCACCGTGGGGCGCAGAGGCGACACCGGGTCGCGCCGGGGCGGATGTGTCCCGCACCACAGCGTTGCCCGCGGCGGGCGACGACTGCCGGCACCCCCCGGGCACCGTCCGTATCGGAAATTGACCGACAGTCACGACGGAAGGTCCTCGATGAGTGGCCGGTGGTGCACGGCCCCTCGGGTGATCGGAGGAGGTTGGTGTGCGTCTGGCCCTGGCTGGGCGGCCCGTCCCCGGGGCGGGAGCCGGGCCGGCGCAGCTCACCGGGGCTCGTCGGCGGTCGTGGGGGAGGCTCGGCCGTACCGCCTGCGGGAGGATTGCTATACGGTCGCTGGGTGAGGGTTGAAGAGCACTGGTGGAACGGCGACACGACTACCCGCGGGCGCCGGGACGTCTATGTCCGTACGGACGGGCAGCGCTGGGACGTGCAGGTACAGATCGGCGGCGCATCGGGCCGGTCCAAGGTGCAGGAGTGCCCGAGTCGGACCTCGGCTGCCATTCTCGCCAGCGCCTGGCGTGGCAACCATCCGACCTGGCGCGAACTGCTCGGCTGACGCCCCGCTGACGCCTGACGGGCGGTGGCGGGGCGGGCCGTCGGGAGAGGGCCGGCCCCGCCACCGCCCGTCAGGCGACCGGGTGGGCGTTCGTTCAGCGGGTCTTCACGACCTCGACGAGCTGGTCCAGCGCCGCGCCCCAGCCCTCGGCGAAGCCCATCTCCTCGTGCGCCTTCTTCGCCGCGGCGTCGGCGTGGATCGCCGTGGCGGTGTACTTCGTGCCGCTTCCGGCGGGCTCGATGCTGACGACCGCGGTGAACGGTAGGCCGTCCCCGGCGGGCTGCGGCCGGAAGTCGGGGCCCAGCGCGGAGGTGAAGACCAGCGTCCTGTTCTCCTCGGCCACCAGGATGCAGCCGGTGCTCGGGTACTCCTCGCCCTCCGGCGAGCGCATGACGGTGTGGAACCTGCCACCCGGGCGCAGGTCGATCTCGCAGGCCGAGGTCGACCAGGGCCGCGGAGCGAACCACTTCACGAGCAGCTCGGGCGTGGTCCAGGCCTTCCACACCAGCTCGGGCGCGACGTCGACGGTGCGCTCCAGGACGAGGTCGACCTGCGGGTCCGTGGTGTATGCGGTCATTTCTGCTGCTCCTTCAGTTCGTGGAGAAACGCGTCCAGCTGGTCGAGGCGCCGGGACCACAGCGCGCGCTGCCCGGCGAGCCAGGTGTCGACGCCGTCGAGCGGCTCGGGCGTGAGCCGGTAGGTCCGCACCCGCCCCTTCTTCTCCGACGTCACCAGGCCGGAGCGTTCGAGGACGCCCAGGTGCTGGGTGAACGACGGCAGCGCCATGTCGAACGCGCGGGCCAGCTCGCTGGTGGTGGCCGGCCCCCGGCCGAGACGCTCGACGACTTTGCGGCGGGTGGGATCCGACAGTGCGTGGAAGACCCCGTCGAGGCTCCCCCCGACCGCCCCGTCCCGATCACCCGATCGCTTAGGCATGTACCTAAGTATGCCGTCCCGCGATGCTTAGGTCAACACCTGAGCAATGGCCGGATGGGCCGGGCCGTCGGGGCAGTCGTCGGCCGCCGGGTGTCGATCGTCGACACCCGGCCGCCGCCGGGGGTGTCGACGCCACCCGTGGTCGCTGTGTGTGACGTCACGCTAGCGTCGGCGCACGCCGGCACCACCGCCGCCGCTCCCGGACAGGAGAGCGCCATGATCAGACCTCTGAGGGCCTGCGCCGCCCTCGTCACCGCCCTGCTGCTCCTCCTCGCCGCGGCCCCCGCCCAGGCCGCCACCCCGGCCACCAAGGCCCCGGTGGCCGGGTCGCTGCGCCCCTACAACGTCTCCGGCGTGTACGTCGCCGGCGTCTCCTCCGGCGGTTACCTCGCCACCCAGCTGCACGTCGCCTACTCGTCCCGGATCCGGGGCGCGGCCGTATTCGCCGCGGGGCCGTACTACTGCGCGCAGAACAACGTCGCCCAGGCGCTCAACGGCTGCGGCGACAACCTGTACCCGACGAACGTCTCCGCCCTGCAGGCGTACACCCGGACGTGGGCCTCCTACGGCTGGGTCGACCCGGTCGGCAACCTCTCCGGCGATCCCGTGTACGTCTTCCACGGCGGCAACGACACCGTGGTCAAGAAGTCCGTCACCGACGACCTGGTCCGCTACTACCAGCACTTCGGCGCCAGCGTGCAGTACGACAGCGGCTCCCCGGCCGGGCACGCCTGGGTAACCCCCTACGGCACGGCGGGGTGCACCGCCACCGCCTCGCCGTTCCTCAACGACTGCGGCACCGACCCGCAGCAGGCCCTGCTGCGCAAGCTGCTCGGCGGGGTCGGCGCGGCCAACACCGGCCCGCTCAGCGGCACCCTGATCCGGTTCAGCCAGCACACCTACGCGGTCAACGGCCTGGCCGGCGCGCTGAGCATGGACGGAAACGGCTTCGCCTACGTGCCCGCGTCCTGCGCCGCCGGGCAGTCGTGCCGGCTGCTGGTCGCCCTGCACGGCTGCCTCCAGGGCCACTCCAAGGTCGGCACCGCGTTCGTCGACCGGGCGAACCTCAACCAGTACGCCGACACCAACAACCTGATCGTGCTCTATCCCCAGGCGGTGAGCGCGGTCACGAACCCGAACGGCTGCTGGGACTGGTGGGGCTACCTGGGAGCGACCAACTACCCGATCAAGGGCGGTGCCCAGGTGGAGACCATCATGAACATGGTCCGGCGGCTGGACGGCTGAGCCCCGGCCGCCGACGGGCGCGGCGGGACGCGGCAGGGGCTCCGCTCAGGCCGGCGTTCCGCCGCTCGCCAGGCGGGCGTCCGCCGCGGCCCGGCCGTCGGCGTCCCGGGCCCGCTCGCACACGCCCGCCGCTTCCGTCCAGTGCCGCCGGGCCTGCTCGGCGTCGCCGAGGGCCGCCGCCGCGTCGCCCAGGTGCAGCAGCGTGCGCCCCAGCCCGGCCGTCGGCCGACCGCCGCGCACCAGCCGGCTCTCCTCCAGCAGCCCGTACGCCTGCCGTGCCTGGGCCGGCGCGGCGGCCAGCAGCGCGGCCCCCGCGTTGAGCAGCGCGGCGGCCCGGTTCGTCGGGTCCGTCACGGAGTCGTACTCGCGCAGCGCCGCCCGCCACGACTGCGCCGCGTCGAGGTGCTCGCCGAGCCCGGCGTGCACCAGCACCAGGTTGGTCAGGGCCGCCGCGTAGCCCCGCGCGTCACCGAGCGCGCGGAAGGCGTTCGCCGCGCGGACCAGGTGGTGGTGCGCGGGCTCCAGCTCGCCCCGGGCCAGCCGGGCGGCGCCCAGGCCGAGGTCGGTCAGCGCGTGCCCCGCCCGGTCCGCCGCGGAGCGGTGCCGCCGCGACAGCTCCAGGTGCTCCACAGCGTCGTCGAGCTGCCCCAGGTCGAGCAGCACCAGGCCGAGGTTCATCCGCGCCTGGGCGGTGCCGCGCCGGCCCCGCTCCGCCACCGCCAGGCTGAGCGCCGTGGCCGCCCCCTGCGGATCGTGCCGGCGGCGGCGCAGCACCCCCAGCTCGTTGTGCGCCCAGCCGGCGATCTCCGGCCGGTCGTCGGCGGTGGGCGTGGCGAGCACCGTGCGGCACACCTCCGCCCACTCGTCGAGCCGCTCGGCGTGGGCGAACCACCCGCACAGCGCCACCGCCAGCCGGAACCACCAGCGGCGCACCCGCCGGGGCAGGGTCTCCACCGCGCCCGCCGGAACCTTCACCACGGCCAGCAGCAGCTCCTGGTGCAGGCCGAACCAGCCGTACGGGTCGTCGTCCAGCGCCAGCGTCGGCTCCCGCCCCGGTGAGGCGGCGACCGCCAGGCCGGCGGCGTGCCGCTCGGCCCGGCGGGCCAGGTGCCGGGTGAGCCGGGCCTGGGCCGCGACCCGCCGCCGCGCCGGCTCGGCGTCGCGCAGGTGCATCCGGGCGTACGGGGCGAGCAGCGGGCGCACCTCGTAGCGGTCCCCGGGCGCGCCGGTCACGAACCCCCCGGTGGCCAGCTCGTGCAGCAGGGTGGCGACCCGGCGGGGGCGACGCCCGGCGAGCGCCGCGATCGTCGGTCGGTCCAGCGGCACCGGGCTGAGCGACATGAGCCGCCACAGCCGCCGCGCCTCGCCGCCCAGCGCGTGGTACGCGATGTCCCGCGCGGTCACCAGCAGGGTCGCCGGGGAGGGGGCCAGGTGCTGGTGCGGGGGCGTGTCGACGGCGCGGCGCAGCGCGTCGAGCACGTCGGCGTGCCGCCAGCCGTGCTGGGCCGTACGCCGGCCGAGTTCGGCGACCGTGCGGGGCTGCCGGCCGCAGAGCTCGACGACGGCGCGCACCGCCGGATCGGTGCGCGGGTCCGGCCGGTGCGGTCGGGCGACGGGCGCGGTGCTGCCCGCGGCGGCGAAGAGTTCCACGGCGTCGTCCGCGTCCGGCTCGGCGAGCCCGTGCGCCACCACGCCGTCGAGGGCCGCCAGCGCGCCGGTGCCGGCCAGCAGCAGGCGGCACGTCCGCGCGGTCGGCGGCAGCAGCGGCTGGACCTGGGCCGGGTCGTCCACGTTGTCCAGCACCAGCAGGATCGCGCGGCCGTCGAGCTGACCGCTCAGCTCGTCGGCGGCGTCGGCGAGGTCGTCGCCGCGCCCCGAGGCGGGCGGGCGGGTGCCGAGGACCCGGGCCAGCGCGGCCAGCACCTGCCGGGCGTCGTGCGCCCGACCGCCCCGGCGCAGGTCCAGGTAGTACTGGCCGTCGGGGAAGTCCTCCCGGCGCAGGGTGGCGGCCTGGAGCGCGCAGGACGAGGTGCCGACGGCGCGTCGCCCGACCACCGCGACGGCGTGTTCCTTCGACAGCAGCTCGCCGATCGCGTCGACGTGCCCGTCCCGGCCGGTGAACCCGGCGGGCCACGGCAGGTTGGGCGCCCCGGCGGCCGGCGCCGCCTCGGTGTCGTCCGGCGTCGCCGGCGGCTGCCGCTGCCGGCGCCACTCGACGAGCATGGCGGCGGCGAGGCCGAGCACGATCACCCCGGCGCTGGCCGAGCCGAGCTGGGCGACGGAGAGCTCCGAGAGCAGGTTGCCGGTGACGTTGCCGAGTACCGCGCTGACCGTCCCGCCGACCACGCCGCCGATGGCGAGCAGCAGGCTCAGCCGGCGCGGCCGCCGCGAGCGGCGGGCCGGTCCCGGCCCGCTCACCGCAGGCCCCCGGCGACCAGGCCGGCGACGAGCTGGCGACGGGCCAGCACCACGAGCAGCACCGGCAGGACCGACGCGATGACCGAGCCGGCGGCGAGCGCCCCGCTGTTGGCCACGAAGCCGCGGGTCTGCCCGGCCAGGAAGAGCCCCAGCGGCGCCGCCCCGGGGCCGCTGAACAGCAGGCCGACGACCAGGTCGTTCCAGACCTGCACGAACTCCAGCACCGCGACGGCGACCACGGCGGGGCGGTTGTGCCGGGCGAGCAGCCGCAGGGTGCTCCACCAGTGCCGCCCGCCCAGCCGGGCCGCGCGTACCTGCTCGGCGGGCAGATCGGCGAACGCGTTGCGCAGCACCAGCACGGCGAACGGCACGCCCAGCGCGACGTGCACCAGCGCGAGGCCGCGTGCCGTGCCCGAGGAGAGCACCACGCCGAGCACCTCGTTGACCGGCCCGGCGATGACCTGCACCGGAACGATGCTGGCGGCCATCAGCAGCAGCCCGGTGGCCTGCGCCGGCGGCCCGGTCAGCCAGGCCAGCGGGTAGGCGGCGAGCAGCGCGACGCCCAGCACCGCGGCGGTGACCACCGTCGCCAGCACCAGCGTGAAGCCCAGCGTGCGCCACAGCTCGGAGCCGGTGACCAGGTCCCGGTAGGAGTCGAGGCTCAGCGGGCCGCGCCACCAGCCGCGGGCAGCCGCGTCCACCGTCGAGTGCAGCGAGGTGGCCAGCAGTACGCCGAGCGGCACCAGCCAGGCGAGCGCCGCGCCCACCGCCAGCAGCCGGGTCAGCCGGCGCGGGGCGGGCGCCGCCGGCGCGGGCGCGACCTCGACCGGGTCCCGTGGCGGGGGCCACGCCTGCCGCACGAACAGGGCCGCCACCAGCATGCCGGCGACCACCGCGACCAGCCACACCACCCCGAGCGCGGCGCCCTCGCCGGTGGTGGCGCCGTTCGAGGTCTGCCAGACCCGCAGCGCGAGCACCGACGCCTCGTCGCGTACCGAGCCGGGCGCCATCACCAGGATCAGGTCGAACGTCCGGGAGGTGCCGAGCGCCGCCAGGGTGAAGACCACCGCCACGGTACGCAGCAGCAGGGGCCGCCACTGCGCGTCCCAGAGCACGTCGCGGCGGTTGCCGCCGTAGGCGCGCACCGCGTCGGCGAGGCTCGGCGGGACGGCGTCGAGAGCGGCCCGGAACACCAGCACGGCCAGTCCGACCCATGCCCAGACGAACGCGGACATCAGCGCGACCGTGACCAGGCCGGGGCCGAGCAGCTGCGGCGCGGCGGCCCCCGGCCGGCCGGTCAGCGCCGCGGCGACCAGGGTGGCCACCCCGCGCTCCGGGTCGGGGTCGTACATCAGCCGGAAGGTCACCCCGGTGACCACCAGCGGCAGCGCGGTCGGCACCACCAGCACGAGCCGGACCAGTCCACCCTCCTGCGGGCGGCGCGAGGCGGCGGCGAGCAGGTAGCCCAGCACGGTGACCACGGCCGG
The DNA here is from genome assembly GCF_036906775.1 of Micromonospora sp. CPCC 205561. Taxonomy (NCBI): domain Bacteria; kingdom Bacillati; phylum Actinomycetota; class Actinomycetes; order Micromonosporales; family Micromonosporaceae; genus Micromonospora; species Micromonospora sp. CPCC 205561. Next base: position 48,016 of record NZ_JBAKHV010000029.1, read on the forward strand.
CACCACGAGCGCCCAGAGCAGGGTGCGTCCCACCACGGCGCCGGTGTCCGGGGCGGACAGCGCGGTGCGGAAGTGCGTCGTGCCCACCCAGTGGCCCTCGGTGGTGACGCTGGCGTGCAGCGTCCGCAGCACCGGCCACGCCAACAGCCCACCGAGCAGCAGCAGGGCCGGCAGCAGCAGCGCCGAGGCGGCCCCGGTGGCCGGGTAGGCCCGTCCCCGCCGCGGCGGCCCGACGTCGTCGAGGACCGCCAGCTCACCCAGCACCCGGCTCACCGGCCGCTCTCCGTCGGCCGGGCCGCCTCCGCCTGCCGGGCCGCCTCCGTCGTCAGCTGCCGGGTGGCCCGCCGCGCCGCCTCGCCGGCCGTGACCCCGTCGGTCACGTCGGCGAAGAAGTCCTGCATGATCCGCCAGATGCCCACCCCGTCGGAGCCGGTGAGCGGCCCCGGCAGCCGGTCGGAGAGGTCGAAGCGCACCACCCCGGCCGTGCGCAGCTCGGCGGCGAGGCGCCGGCGGACCGGGTCGTGGTATTCCGCCAGCGGCACCGACACGTTGGGGGAGAGGTAGCCCCCGGCGCGCAGCCACGGCGTGAACGCGGACCCGCCGCTGAGCCAGCGCACCAGCTCGACGCCCCTGGTCGAGCCGGCGAAGGCCACCGCCGCGTCGCCGCCGACGATCAGCGGACTGTCGGCCACCCGGGAGGCCGGGAAGCGGAACGTCTCCACCTGCTCCGAGCCCCGCTGGAAGCGGCGGCCCACGTCGTCGACGAAGTCGCCCTCGAAGAGCAGCACGGCCCGGCGGTGGTGCACGACCTGGATCACCGACTCCTCGTACTGGGTGAGCAGGGCCCGTCGCCCGCCGCCGGGGAACGCCCCGGCGACGCTCCACAGCTCGGCCAGCCGGTCCAGCGCCGCGTGCACCGGCGGGCCCCGCCAGTCGGCCTCGCCCCGGGCCAGGGCCTCGTACTCCTCGGTCGTCGCCACGTCGGCCAGGACGTTCTCGAACCAGTCGGTGAGCACCCAGCCGTCGGCCGCGCCGATCGCCAGCGGCGCCGGGCCGTCGCCCGCGCGGGCCCGGGCGCCGAGCCGTTTGGTGAGCGCCACCAGCTGGTCCCAGGTGCGGGGCGGATCGGGCACCGTCGAGGGGTAGTACCAGAACAGCGACTTGTGGGCCGCCTTCACCCAGACGCCGTAGGGCCGGCGGCCGACGGAGAGCAGGTCGGCCATGCCCGGCGGGACGGCGTAGCTGCTGGCCGGGCTCAGCTCGCGCAGCCAGCCGCTGCGCGCGTACTCGATCACGAGCCCCGACCTGGGCAGGATCGCCACGTCGGGGCTGGTGCCGGCGAGCTTGCGGGCGCGCAGGAACGCGTCGATGTCGTTGCCGGCGCTGATCACCTGCACGCCGCTGCCGTAGCCCTTCACCACCTCGCGGAAGCGGGCCAGTTCCCCACCGTTCCACACCACCGCGACCTGGACCGCCGGGTCGGCCCCCGCGCAGCCGGCGGCGGTGGTCGCGGTGGTCGCGGCGACGGCGGCCCGCAACAGGGTACGGCGGCGCAGCCGCCCCGCCGGCGTCACGCGCCCACCTCGGCGGCGACGGGCACGTCGGGCAGCGCGCCCGGGTCGGCCGTGCAGACCAGCACCGCGACCCCCGGCGTGTCCGGTGGCGAGAGCCGGCCGACCAGGTCGGTGAGGCGCCCCCCGTCGGCCGGCCCGGACGGGAGGTCGACCACCAGCACCTCGGGCAGGCAGACCACCGCCCGGGCCAGCGCCACCCGGAACCGCTGCGCCTCCGACAGCAGGTGCGGCCGCAACGCCAGGGTCGGCGCCAGCTCCAGCCGGTCGACCACCGCCGCCGTCCAGTCGTCGGCCACCTGCCGCACCCGTTCCCGGCGGCGCTGGCCGTAGGCGATGTTGCGGCGCACGGTCAGGTGGGGCAGCAGCGCGCCCCCGGCCGGCACGTACGCGACGCGCCGGCGCGGCGGCGGCAGGGCGGTGACGTCGCGCTCACCGACCAGGACCAGGCCGGTGAGCGGGGCGGCCAACCCGCTCACCACCCGGGCGACGGCGGTGCCGACGGGCGGGGCGGCGACCAGGGCGGCGCAGGCGCCGGCGGGAACCTCCAGGGTCACCGGGGCGGTGCCGGACACGGCGACGAGTTCGCGGAGCCGTAACGTGGCCATCACCTCCCGTGACCCGGGCAGTCGCCCCCAGGGTCGCACAACCGGGCGACAACCGGCGCCCCACCACCGTCCGGCCTGGAGGGTGCGGTTCAGGCCGGGACCCGCCCGCCGGCGTCGCGCCCGGCCGGGCGCGGGGCGTAGAGAGCGGCGAGGTCGGCGGCGGTGGCGGCGAGCCGCTCGCGCAGCGCCGCCGGGGCCACCACCTCCACGTCCGCGCCGAGCCGCAGCAGGTCGCCGTGGGCGTGGGCGAGCGACTCGATCGGGACGACGGCGCTCACCCAGCCGGCGTCGTCGGGCGGACCCGCGCTCTCGTCGACGGCCGCGACCACCAGCTCGCTGGCGATCTCCCGGAGCCGGCCGCGTCCCCGGGGGGAGAGCCGGACCGTGGCGTCGTCGCGGTGCAGGCCGGCCCGGAAGCGCACCACGTGCGCCCGCCACCAGCCCGGCAGGTCGAAGCCCGCCGGGCGCGGGAACTCCTCGTCGAGGGCGGCCAGCGACAGGATCTGGTTGACCCGGTAGGCGGCCGGCCCGTCCCGCCCGGACCGGCCGGCGACCGTGTACCAGCGCCCACCCTTGAGGACGAGCCCGTACGGCTCCAGCACCCGGTCGACCTCGCCGGTCCAGCTGCGGTAGCGCACCGCGATCCGCCGCTGACGCCAGACCGCCTCGGCCACCTGCGCCAGGTGCGGCGAGGCGTCACCGTCGGCGTACCAGTTGGGGGTGTCCAGGTGGAAGCGCTGCTGGATCCGCGCGGCCCGGTCCGCCAGCTCGGGCGGCAGCGCGGCGTGCAGCTTCAGCTGGAGCGCGGCCACCGCCGCCCCGTAACCCAGCTCGGCGGCGGGACCGGGCAACCCGGCGAGGAAGAGCCGCTCCGCCTCCTGCGCGGTCAGCCCCGTCAGCCTCGTCCGCCAGCCGTCGACGAGCTGGTAGCCGCCCGCGTGCCCGGCCTCGCCGTAGAGCGGGATGCCGGCGGCGTGCAGCGACTCGACGTCGCGGTAGACGGTGCGGGTGGAGACCTCCAGCCGTTCGGCGAGCTGCGCCGCGGTCATCCGCCCGTGGGCCTGGAGAAGCAGCAGGAGGGAGAGGAGCCGACTCGCGCGCACTTCGCTGACAGTAGTTGTCAGTGGAGCGTCCGTACCGTCCGGGCATGACCTTTCACGACAAGGAACTACGGGCGCCGGAGCCGGTGACGGTCGCCGGCCGTCAGCTCAAGCGCTACCACGTCGACCAGCCGCGGCAACGGATCGAGCCGGCGGTGGAGCGGGCCGCGTACGCGGTGCTGCCCCGCCTGCTGCCCGCCGGCCCCGGTGACGGCACGCCGACGGCGGGCTGGGTGGTGCTGCACCGGGGCGCCGACACCGGGGCGTACCTGCTGGCGTACAGCTGGGTCTGGGACAACGTGGTCGAGGTGCGCATCGCGGCGGCCGGCCAGCCCGCCCTCGACTGCCCGGACGACGACCCGACCCGCTTCGTAAAGCTGGACCGCCCCTGGGCGGGCTGCGTCTGGGAGCTGGGGGTGCTGGAACACGAGCGCGCCGCCTGGATCCGGCACGTGCTGGCGCCGCGGCGCCCCGACCTGCCCGGCTGGCTCGCCGACAACCGCGCCGAGGGGCCGGTGGGACGCTGATGGGCGACTTCGACTTCCTCGACGGCTCCTGGCACGTGGCCAACCGGCGGCTGCGTGAGCGGCACGTGGGTGGCGACGACTGGGACGAGTTCCCCGGCGTCTCCGTCGCCCGGAGCTTCTTCGGCGGCGCCGGCAGCTTCGACGAGATCACCTTCCCGACGAGGGGCTTCTCCGGCGCCACCGTGCGGATCCACGACCCGGTGACGGGGACCTGGTCGATCTACTGGATGAACAGCCGGCGCGGGCTGCTGGAGCTGCCGCCGGTGGTCGGCCGGTTCACCGACGGCGTGGGCACCTTCCTCGCCGACGACGTGGACGAGGGGCGCCCGGTGCGCTGCCGGTTCCTCTGGTCGGCGGTCACCGCGACGTCCTGCCGCTGGGAGCAGGCGTTCTCCACCGACGGGGAGCGGAGCTGGGAGACCAACTGGGTCATGGACTTCACCCGGGCGACCGCCGCCTGACGCGTCCGGGGCGGTCCCCCCGGTCAGGGGGACCTCCCCGGCGGTCAGCCGGCCGGGCGCGGCGGGAGCCCGAGCCGCTGGCACGCCTCCCGGTACATGCGCACCACCTCCTGCCGGATCTGGGCGCGCTCGGTCAGCCGGTGGGCGAACGCGACCCGCACCGGCACCTCGATGTCGTCCACCGTGACGGCGAACTCCATCCCCTCGGCGTCCAGGCCGGTGCTACGGGCCCGGGTGGCCGCCGGGTGCCCGCCGAGCGTGCGGCAGATCAGCAGCGAGTCCTCGGGGTGGTCGTCGTTCATGTGCCGACAGACGGCGGCGACCACGTCGGGGCCGAACGGGGCGCTCACGCGGCCACCTCCGCGTCGGTGGCCGGCACGAGGTGGGACAGGGCGGCGAGGACCTCGGTGTTGTGCCGGTACGCCACGAGCACCTCGGCCCGCAGCGTGGCTCGTCCCGCCCCGTCCAGCGGGAGGTCGTCCAGCCTGGCCCGGTACGCGTCCTTGTACGCCCTGGGGTCGCCGATCCGGTCGAAGCGGTAGAACGCCGCGCCGGCGTCCCCGGTCAGCCCGTGGTGCCGGGCGAGCGACCGTCCGATGTACAGGCCGCCGGAGAGGTCGCCGAGGTAGCGGGTGTAGTGGTGGGCGATGAAGCGCTCCGGTGAGCCCGCGCAGACGGCGCGGAGGCGCCCGGCGTAGGAGAGCGTCGCCGGGGTCGGCTCGATCCGTGCGCGCCAGTCGGGCCCGTGCAGGAACTCCAGGTCCGCGGCGAGGGCGGGCAGCCGGGTCAGCGCGTCGTCGACGAAGGGGCCGGCCAGCGGGTCGCGGCGCATCGCCTCGGCGGCGGCCTCCAGCGCCTCGTAGATCACGTGGTGCTGCGCGACGAGCGCGGCGTACCCGGCGCGGTCGAGCTCCCCGGCGATCAGGGCGGAGACGTACCGTTGGGACTCGGCACCCTGGTGGGCCTCCCTGCTGGCGGCCCGTAGTTCGGCCGAGAACGCGGTGCGGGTCAGGCTCATGTCTCCTCCAGGGTGACGCGGGGCCCGGGCCGGTCGGCGCCGACGGGTGACGACCAACGTTAGTCGGGTGGGCGGGCGGGCACGACCGCCACGTCGTGCCGGCACAGCCCGCCGGGCGCCCGGCGGGTTCAGGCCGGCGGGGCGGTGGTGCCGCGGTAGATCGCCGCCAGCCAGACGTCGCGCAGCACGTCGACCACCTGGCCCTCCGCCACCGCCGGCCCGTCGCCGGCGAACGTGGCGTACCAGACCCGCTCGTTCATCGAGTTGAGCGCGACGGCCAGGTCGCGGGCCGGCACGCCGTCGGGGGCCGCGCCGCGCCGCCGCTCGGCCTCGATCGCGGTCTCGATAGCGTGCGTCCAGCGTTCCAGCACGGCCGCCCAGAGCCGGCGCACCTCGGCGTTGGTGCCGCGCACCTGCGCGCAGGCCAGCACCACCGCGCGGTGCGCGCCGAACGTCTCGTGGAACCGGCCGATCAGCTCCCGCCAGCGCGCCGGCGGGTCCTCGGCCAGTCGTTCCAGCACGTCCCCGGCGGCGGCGTCGGCCTCCTCGGTGACCCGGTCCAGCAGCGTCAGCAGCACCGCGTCCTTCGACGGGAAGTAGAAGTAGAAGGTGGGCCGGGAGATGCCCGCGCCCCGCGCCAGGTCGTCGATGGAGATGTCGGCGAAGGCCCGCTGCCCCAGCAGCCGCTCGGCGGTGGCCAGGATGGCCAGCTCCCGCTCGTCACCGGCGGAGCGCGCCGCGCGCCGGCCGCGCCCGGTGGCGCTCTCGTTGGCCGTACGGGCGGGTGTCATGCCCGGTGACTCTACACCGGCTCGACACCCTGTCGAACGGACTCGACAGGGTGTTGACGAGCCTCGGCGGCCGTGGCTAGTGTCCGGTCACACCGGCGGACGGGAGACGAGATGGCCACCGACCACGTCGACGTGCTCATCGTCGGGGCCGGCCTCTCCGGCGTCGGTGCCGCCTGCCACCTGCGCCGCGAGCGTCCGGAGAAGACGTACGCGGTGCTGGAGTCCCGCGCCGCGAGCGGCGGCACCTGGGACCTGTTCCGCTATCCCGGCGTCCGGTCGGACTCCGACATGTTCACCCTCGGCTACTCCTTCAGGCCGTGGACCGACCCGAAGGCCATCGCGGACGGCGACGCCATCCGCGACTACGTGCGCCGGACCGCCGACGAGTACGGCGTCACCGGCCACATCCGCTTCCGCCACCGGGTCGTGCGCGCCGAGTGGGACAGCGGACGCGCCCGCTGGACGGTGCACGCCCACCGCGACGACACCGGCGAGGCGGTGACGCTGACCTGCTCCTTCCTGTTCAACTGCGCGGGCTACTACCGCTACGACGCCGGCTACACCCCGCCGTTGCCGGGCGCGCAGCGCTTCGCCGGGCGGATCGTGCACCCGCAGCACTGGCCCGAGGACCTCGACCACACGGGCCGGCGGGTGGTGGTGATCGGCAGCGGCGCCACCGCCGTGACCCTGGTGCCGGCGATGGCCGAGCGCGCCGCCCACGTGACCATGCTCCAGCGCTCACCCACGTACGTCCTGGCGCTGCCCTCGCGCGACGTGCTCGCCGACGCGCTGCGGCGCTGGCTGCCGGCGAGGGCCGCGTATCCGGTGGTGCGCTGGAAGAACGTCCTGCTCTCCACCGCCAACTTCCAGCTCAGCCGACGCGCCCCCGCGCTGGTCAAGAGGCTGCTGCTGCGCGCCGCCCGGGGCCGGCTGCCGGCCGGCTACGACGTCGACCGGCACTTCTCGCCCCGCTACGACCCCTGGGACCAGCGGCTCTGCGTCGTGCCCGACGGCGACCTGTTCGCCGCCGTGGCCCGGGGGAGTGCGTCGGTGGTCACCGACACCGTCGACACCTTCACCGAGCGGGGCATCCGGCTCGCCTCCGGCGAGGAGCTGGCGGCGGACGTCGTCGTCACCGCCACCGGGCTCAACCTGCTAGCCCTCGGCGGGATGACGCTGAGCGTCGACGGCGCCGAGGTGGACCTGCCCGGCACCGTCGCCTACAAGGGCATGATGCTCTCCGGCGTGCCGAACTTCGCGATGACCATCGGCTACACCAACGCCTCCTGGACGCTCAAGGCCGACCTGGTCGCCACCTACGTCTGCCGGCTGCTGCGCCACCTGGACCGCACCGGCCAGCAGGTCGTCACCCCGCTCCCGCCCGCCGACGGCGGGCTGGCGCCGCTGATCGACCTGACGGCCGGCTACGTCCTGCGCAGCGTGGACGCCCTGCCCAGACAGGGCGCCCGGCCGCCGTGGCGGCTGCACCAGAACTATCCCCGCGACCTGCTGCTGATGCGGCACGGCCGGCTCACCGACCCCGGCGTGCGGTTCTCGCGCGCCGGCACACCGCAGAGGAGGACCGTCCGTGCGTAGGTTCGTCTTCACCGGCGGCACGGCCGTGGTCACCGGGGCCGCCAGCGGGATCGGGGAGGCCCTCGCCCACCGGCTCGCCGCCCGGGGCAGCGACCTGGTGCTGCTCGACCGCGACGCGGCGCGGCTCGACGCCGTCGTCGCGGCCGTGCGCGCCGCCCACCCCGACCGGCAGCTCGCCGCCTACCTGGTCGACCTGGCCGACGCCGCCGCCACCGCCCGGGTGGCCGAGGAGATCCGGCAGCGGCACCCGGCGATCCGGTTGCTGGTCAACAACGCCGGGGTGGCCCTGGGCGGGCGCTTCGACCAGGTGACCCTGGACGAGTTCAGCTGGGTCGTCGACGTCAACTTCCGCGCCGTGGTGCAGCTGACGCACGCGCTGCTGCCCACCCTGCGCGCCGGGCCCGGCGCGCACCTGGTCAACGTCTCCAGCCTCTTCGGCATCATCGCCCCGGCCGGGCAGGCGGCATACGCGGCCAGCAAGTTCGCCGTCCGTGGCTTCACCGAGGCGCTGCGCCAGGAACTGGCCGGCGACGGCATCGGCGTCACCTGCGTGCACCCCGGCGGGATCCGCACCCGGATCGCCCAGAACGCCCGGGTGGGCGCCGGCGTCTCCGCGGAGGAGTTCGAGACCGGTCGCCGGCAGTTCGAGAAGCTGCTCTCCATCGACCCGGCGCGGGCCGCCGAGGTGATCCTGCGCGGCGTGCGCCGCCGCCGGGCCCGGGTGCTGATCGGCTGGTCGGCGAAGCTGCCCGACCTGCTGGCCCGGGTGGCGCCGGCGTCGTACCAGCGGGTGCTGGCCTTCGCGCTCGAGCGCGTCGGGGGCGAGCCCGCCCGCCGGATCACCACCGGGTCGCCCACCGGGGCGCGGCGGCAGCCCGGGGCGGCCCCGCCGGCCGACCCGGCCGGGGAGCCGGCGTGAGCGCCCCCGCCGCACCCCGGCCCCGGCACGTCACGGTGGACGGCCGGCGGGTCCGCCACCGCGTCGACGGGGACGGGCCGCCGGTGCTGCTGCTGCACGGCATCGGCCGCACCCTGCGCGACTTCACCGAGCTGCACGAGCTGCTGGCCGAACGGTTCCGGGTGCACAGCGTCGACCTGCCCGGCTACGGCGGTTCGTTGCCGATGGCGCGCCCCTGCACCCTGCCGGCGCTGGCCGGGTTCGCCGCCGACTACCTCGACACCGTCGGCGTCGACGGGCCGGTGCACGTGGTCGGCAACTCCCTCGGCGGGGCGGTGGCGATGCGCCTCGCGGCGGCCGAGCCGTCCCGGGTGGCGAGCCTGGCGCTGGTCAACAGCGCCGGCTTCGGCGGCGAGGTGACCATCGCGCTGCGGCTGCTCGCGCTGCGCCCGCTGGGGCGGTTGCTGCTGCGGCCCACCCGCTGGGCGGCCCGCCGTGCCGAGCGCTCCCTCTTCCACGACCCGGCCCTCGCCACCGCCGAGCGCGTCGCCCACGCGCTGGAGGCCGCCCGCCAGCCGTACACGGCCCGGGTCATGCTGGAGACCGCCCGCAGCCTCGGCACCTTCCGCGGCGTGAGCCCGCACTGGCGCGAGGAACTGCTGGCCGAGGTGGAACGCCTGGACGTGCCCACCCTGGTCGTCTGGGGCGACCGGGACCTGATCCTGCCGGCGGCGCACCTCGACGCCGCCCGCGCGCGGCTGCCTCGGGCCCGTACCCACCTCTTCGAGAACTGCGGGCACATGCCGCAGATCGAGTGCGCCGAGGAGTTCCACCGCCTGCTCGTCGACTTCTGGGGTGTGGCGGCGCCGGACGCCGAGCCGGGCTGACTGCCCGCCGCCGCCTGCGCCACCGCGACCACGAAGAAGAACTCCGGGGGGTCGCGGCGCGGCGTCGCGCGCCCGGTCGTGGTCCACGCCACCCCGGGCCGGGGCGCGCCGGCACGCCGGAGGGCCGGCACCACGATAGATACATGACGCATCCCTCCGCGCCGGGCCGGACGGCCGCGCCCTCGGCCGCCGAACGCGCCTACCGGCACCTCAAGCGCGAGATCCTGGAGCAGATCCACCCGGGCGGGTCGCTGGTCAGCGAGGGGCAGGTCGCCGAGGCCACCGGCGTCTCCCGTACGCCGGTCCGCGAGGCGCTGCTGCGCCTGGAGGCGGAGGGACTGGTGAAGCTCTACCCCAAGCGGGGCGCGCTGATCCGGCCGGTCTCCGCCCGCGAGATCAGCGACGTGATCGAGGCGCGGCGGCTGGTGGAGCTGCACGCCGCCGAGCGGGTCTGGCCCCGACGCGCGGCGCTGCGGGCCGACCTCGCCGCCCGGCTGACCGAGATGCGCGCCGCCCACGCCGCTGGCGACCTGGCCGCGTTGACGCGCGCCGACCGCGCGTTCCACGCCACCGTCGTCGACGCGGCCGGCAACGAGATCCTCGCCGAGCTCTACCAGCGGCTGCGCGACCGGCAGCTGCGCATGGGGGAGGCCGGCCTCCGGCTCTCGCCGGGCTGGGCCGAGACGGCGCTCACCGAGCACGCCGAGCAGCTCGCCGCGCTCGACTCCGACGATCCCCAGCGCTGGCTGGCCACCGTCGCCGCCCACATCGACAACGCCGCTGCCGTGCTGCGGGGCCTGCGGTGACAGGGTTGGCGCCCCCGGCGACCGCGCCGTACCGGTCGGCCGCGCTCGTCTGGGGCGTGGCGGTCGGCGCGTACGTGGCCGCCGTGTTCCACCGCAGCTCGCTCGGCGTCACCGGCGTCGACGCGGCGCACCGCTTCGAGGTCAGCGCCTCGGCGCTGGCCACCTTCTCCGTCGCCCAGCTCGCCGTGTACGCGGCCATGCAGGTCCCGGTGGGCGTACTGCTCGACCGGTTCGGCTCCCGGCGGCTGCTCCTCGCCGGCGGCGCGCTGATGGTCGCCGGGCAGCTCTGCTTCGCGCTGGCCACCGACGTGCCCCTCGCCATCGCCGGCCGGGTGCTGATCGGGCTCGGCGACGCGATGACCTTCATCAGCGTGCTGCGCATCGTGGCGCTGTGGTTCCCGGGGCGGCGCTACCCGATGATGACCCAGCTCACCGGCACCCTGGGCCAGCTCGGGGCGATCCTCGGCGCCGTACCGCTGGTGGCGCTGCTGCACCGCGCCGGCTGGACCCCCGCGTTCCTGACCGCCGCGGCGGTGGGGGCCACCGTGCTGCTGACTGTCGTGGTCGTGGTGCGCGACGCCCCGCGCCGGGAGGCCCCGGGCGCGCCGCCGCCCGCGCTGGCCGACGTCCGCCGCGAGCTCGCTGCCGCGTGGGCCCAGCCCGGCACCCGCCTGGGGCTCTGGACGCACTTCGTGACCCAGTTCTCCGGTGCCGTGTTCGCCCTGCTCTGGGGGTATCCGTTCCTGGTACAGGGGCAGGGACTCAGCCCGACGGCCGCCGCGTCGCTGCTCACCCTGATGACGGCGGCGATGCTGCTGACGGGGCCGGTGGTCGCGCACCTCTGCGCCCGGCACCCGTTCCACCGTTCGGCGCTGGTCTTCGCCATCACCGGCGCCACGGCCGTGGTCTGGGCGGTCGTGCTCGCCTGGCCGGGCCGGTCGCCGGCCTGGCTGCTCGTCACGCTGGTGCTGGTGCTGGCGGTCAACGGGCCGGCCTCGCTCATCGGGTTCGACTACGCCCGCACCTTCAACCCGGTCAACCGGATCGGCAGCGCCACCGGCGTGGTCAACGTCGGTGGCTTCGTCGCCTCGATCCTGCTGGTGCTGGCCGTCGGAGTGGTGCTCGACCTGGCCACCCCCGCCGGCCGGACCGCCCCCGACCTGGCCGCCTTCCGCTGGGCCTTCGCCGTGCAGTACGTCCTCTGGGCGCTCGGGGCGGTCCAGGTGCTCCGCTACCGCAACGCGGCCCGCCGCGACGCGGCCGCCCGCGCGCGCACCGCCACGCCCGCCTGAGCGACCCCGCGCCGCGCGCGTCCGGGTCGCACCGCCCGAGCCGCGGCGCCGGCGGCCATCCCGTCGAACCGGGCCCCGTCACCCCGCCACCGGGGACGGCCATCCGGCGGCCCCGGGACGTCCGCGACGATCGGGGGTAGTTTCGGCCGGGGGACATGATCGAGGTGCCGCCGACGCGCACCGCCGGACGGCGGCGCGCGTCGGCCCGGAGCAGGAGGAACCGTGAGCCAGGAGGTCAGGGGAGTCATCTCCCGCAGCAAGGGCGCGCCGGTCGAGGTGACCACGGTCGTGCTGCCGGACCCGGGGCCGGGCGAGGCGATCGTCAGGATCCGGTCCTGCGGGGTCTGCCACACCGACCTGCACTACCGGGAGGGCGGCATCAACGACGACTACCCGTTCCTGCTCGGCCACGAGGCCGCCGGAGTCGTCGAGCAGGTCGGCGAGGGCGTCGACGGCGTCGCGCCGGGCGACTTCGTGGTGCTCAACTGGCGGGCCGTCTGCGGGGTGTGCCGGGCCTGTCGCCGGGGCCGACCGTGGTACTGCTTCGCCACCCACAACGCGACCCGGAGGATGACCCTCACCGACGGCACGGAACTGACGCCGGCGCTGGGCATCGGCGCGTTCGCGGAGAAGACCCTGGTGCACGCCGGCCAGTGCACCAAGGTCGACCCGGCGGCCCGCCCCGCCGCCGTCGGGCTGCTCGGCTGCGGCGTGATGGCCGGGCTCGGGGCGGCCATGAACACCGGCGGGGTCACCCGGGGCGACTCGGTGGCCGTGATCGGCTGCGGCGGCGTCGGGGACGCGGCGGTCGCCGGCGCGGCGCTGGCCGGCGCGACGACGATCGTCGCGGTGGACACCGACCCCCGCAAGCTCGACTGGGCCCGCAAGTTCGGCGCCACCCACACCGTGAACGCCCGCGAGGACGACCCGGTCGAGGCGATCCGCGCGGCGACCGGCGGGTTCGGCGCCGACGTCGTGATCGACGCGGTCGGTCGCCCGGAGACCTGGAAGCAGGCCTTCTACGCCCGCGACCTCGCCGGCACCGTCGTGCTGGTCGGCGTGCCGACCCCGGAGATGAGCGTCGAGCTGCCGCTGCTCGACGTCTTCGGCCGCGGCGGCTCGCTGAAGTCCAGCTGGTACGGCGACTGCCTGCCCAGCCGGGACTTCCCCGTACTCACCGAGCTCTACCTGCAGGGCCGGCTCGACCTGGACGCCTTCGTCACCGAGGAGATCGCCCTGGACCAGGTGGAGGAGGCGTTCGCCCGGATGCACCGCGGTGACGTGCTGCGCTCGGTGGTGCTGCTCTGATGGCCGCCCGGGTCGACCACGCGGTGACCTCCGGCACGTTCTCCCTCGACGGGCAGACCTTCGACGTGGACAACAACGTGTGGGTAATCGGCGACGACGCCGAGTGCGTCGTCGTGGACGCCCCGCACGACGTGGACGCGATCCTCGCGGCCGTCGGCGGCCGCCGGGTGCGGGCGATCCTCGCCACCCACGCGCACGACGACCACGTCCGGGTGGCGCCGGCACTGGCCCGGGCCACCGGCGCGCCGGTGCTGCTGCACCCCGCCGACCGGGTGCTGTGGGACATGGTGCACCCGGACGAGGCACCGGGGGGCGAGCTGCGCGACGGGCAGGACGTCGAGGTGGCGGGCATCTCGCTGACCGTGCTGCACACTCCCGGTCACAGCCCCGGCGCGTGCAGCTTCCACGCGCCGGGGCTCGGCGTGGTGTTCACCGGCGATACCCTCTTCGCCGGCGGGCCGGGCGCGACGGGGCGCTCGTACAGCGACTTCGCCACGATCATGGCCTCGATCCGGGACCGGCTGCTCACCCTCCCGCCGGAGACGGTCGTGCACACCGGGCACGGGGAGAGCAGCACCGTCGGTGCGGAGGCACCGCATCTCGACGAGTGGCTGGCCCGCGGGCACTGACCCGCGTCGTCCGTCGTCGACCGGGCCCCGGAGGCCGCTCGGCGTCCGTCCGGGCCCGGTCGGCGGCGCCGCCCCGGATCACCCCGGCAGGCGTACGTACGACCGCACCGTCGTCCCGGCGGCCGTGCTGTGTACGCGTACCAGGTCGCAGAGCGCCTGCACGATCACCAGCCCCCGGCCGCCGACGCCGTCCGCGGCCGGGGTCAGCCGCCCGGCGAGCGGGTCGGCCAGCCAGCCTTCGTCGTGGATCTCGCAGACCAGGTGTTCGGCGGTCCGCCACACCCGCAGCACGCCGCCCCCACCGGCGTGCGCGACGCTGTTCGTGGCGAGCTCGGTCACCGCGATCTGCAGGTCGGCCAGCCGGTCCTGGTCCAGCCCGGCCGCCTCGCCGTGCCCGGTCACGAACCGGCGCACGGCGGCCAGGTTGTCGAACCGGTAGGCCAGCACGGCGACCGGCTCCGCCGGTGCCGACAGGGGGACGTTGTAGCGGGCGACCACCTCCGCCGGGGCGTACCCGGGGCTCGGCCGCCGCCCGGCGCCGTCGACGAGGATCGGGTGCGTGGCATGGGCGTCGGCGAGCACGTCGGCGTCCAGCCCGCCGCTGTCGTACGGGCAGAGCACCGTGGCGTCGCGGCCGGCGAACGCCATGTTGATCAGCGCCTCGTGCTGGGCGCACGCCGGATACTCCGTCTCGCTGCGCCCGGCCCAGATCGGCTCGCCGATGATCCGCACCCGGCGGCCGGCGTGCCGCTCGATGAACGCCTGCAACACCCACGGGATGATCCGGCCCGGGTTTCGGCCGGCGCGCGTCATGTCCGCCCAGCGCACCTCGTCCGTCGGGCCGACCGCGTCGCGGACCAGCCGCAGGTTGGCCTCGGGCATCGCGACCAGCACCGGCTCCCCGGCGCGCAGCCCGTCGGTGACGAACGGCACCGTGCCCGCCAGCAGTTCGTCCGCGTCGCGGTAGAACAACCCCTCGTGCACGAAGGCGCCCGCCACCGGCACCGGCCCGGCGCTCACGTCGGCCGTCCCGCGGCGGGGACGTCGAGGAGACGGCCGAGCCGCCGGCCGAGGCGCGGACCGGCGACGGGGCGGCCGGCGGCGTCGAGAGCCGCTGGCGCGTCGCCGTACGTCCCGCAGGGGTGGTCCGCCAGGGGCGCCTGCCCGACCACCGCACCACCACCGGTCATTCGTCTCCTCCCGCTCGGCGCCTCACTGTAGTAGCCGCTGCCGAGGGCTGCTCACCGGGTGAATCGTCGACTTCGCAGGCCGGGCGCGCGCACGCCCGGCCACGGCCGTCGGCGGGCTCGGCGGGACCCTCGCCGCACTCGCCCGCCGACACGGCTTCGCCCTGCGCCGGCGCGCCGGCTTCCTCACCCGCCGGCACCTCACGCAGCTCCGGCACGTCCTGGTCCGGTTCGGCGCCCCGCGCGACGCCTGGGCGGTCGAGGCCGGCCTGTCCCGTTCGCCTCCGGGTGGCGGTCACGCGCGACGGGCGCCGATCGTCCGGATCGGCGGGTGAGCAGGATCGCAGCCGGCCGGCACCCCGCGATATCCGGAATGACCGACAAGACAACCTGGTTGCATCCCCCGTACCGCCGGAAACGAAACCCGCCCCGGCGCGGAAGTTCCCCCCAGGAGTGCTCATCCAGGGAGCGCTTCGCACTGACCGAAAGGGCAACCATCGTGAGGCACGACTTCACTCGATGGCTCCCGGCCATCGCGAAGGACTCGAAGGACCCGAAACGCAGGATCGCGCTGAGCGTGGTGGGAGTGGCGGCACTCGGCGGCCTCGCCTTCGGACCGACGGCCGTGGCCGCCCCGGTCACGAGCACCCCCCACGAGGGCGCGGTGGCGGCCATCGCGCAGGCCACCGGCAAGGGCAGGCCCGGCGCCGCCGAGGAGTCGGCGCTCACCACGGGCGGCAGCACCACCCGGCCGGCCGCCGACAAGCCCGGCCGCGAGGCGCTGATCCCGCACGGCGTGCAGGGCGCGCAGTCGCGCATCCCGCTCGACGACGCGCAGCTCGCCAACGCCCGGGCCATCATCGAGCAGGCCAAGGAGACCGGCGTGGGTGAGCGCGGCGCCGTCATCGGCATCGCCACCTCGCTGCAGGAGTCGAAGCTCTACAACCTCGGCCACCTGGGCGCGTACAACGACCACGACTCGCAGGGGCTGTTCCAGCAGCGCCCGTCGTCGGGTTGGGGTTCGCCCGAGCAGATCACCGACCCCGAGTACGCCTCGCGGGCGTTCTTCCGGGCGCTCAGCAACGTGGGCGGCTGGCAGGAGATGCCGCTGACCTCCGCCGCGCAGACGGTGCAGGTCTCGGCCTACCCGTTCGCCTACGCCCAGTGGGAGGAGCAGGCGGCGGACATCGTCTCCGAGCTCTGGTGACACCGCACGACGAGCTGGTGACTCGCACGACGACCGGCCGGTCCCGCCCCGGGGCCGGCCGGTCGCGTCGGCTCCGGACGCGGCACGGGCGGTTCCGGGCGGTCAGCGGCGGTGGCCGAGGGCGACGTCCACCAGGGCGGCGACCAGGGCGAGCGCGATGACCCCGGCCGCCAGCAGCAGCGCGTGCCGGAACGCGACCGTGAAGTCCCCGGCGCTGGCGGCCAGCGAGGAGAAGAAGACCGAGCCGACGGCGGCGATCCCGGCGGCGGACCCGATCCGCTGCCCCGTCTGGAGCATGCCCGCGCCGCTGCCCGCCTGCCGCACCGGCACCTCGGACAGGGTGAGCGTCTGGTTCGGCGCGATCACCAGTCCGCTGCCCAGCCCGGCGACGAGCAGCGGCACCGCGGTCAGCCACGGCACGGCGGCGTCGTTCGGCGCCCACCAGAGCACGACGACCACCGCGACGAGCCCCAGCACCACGGTGAGCAGCCCGACCGCGACCAGCGGGCGGCCGAGGCGGTCGACGATCCGGCCGCCCAGCGCGGACGCCGCCGCCGAGCCCAGCGCGAAGGGCGTGATGGCGAGGCCGGCGACCAGCGCGCTGCGGCCGAGACCGTTCTGGAGGTAGAGCGTGAAGACGAAGAAGATCGCGGTGAAGCCGCCGAAGTAGACCAGCGCGATCAGCGCGCCCAGGGTGTACGACCGCAACCCGAACAACCGCAGGTCGAACAGCGGGTCCCGGCGCCGGGCGTACCACCGTTCCCACGCCGCGAAGGCGGCCAGGACGAGCAGCCCGGCCGGCACCAGCAGCCACCTGCCCCGGCCGTGCCACTCCTGCTGCACCAGCGGCAGCAGGAGCAGCAGTACGCCGGCCCCGAGCAGCAGCACCCCGACGACGTCCAGCCGGCGGCGCTCCCGGGGCAGGGCCGGGCTGCCGGGCAGCAACCGCCGGCCCAGGACCACCGCGACGACGCCCACCGGCACGTTGACGAAGAACACCCACCGCCACCCGTGCTCCTCGCCGCCGGTGGCGATCAGCAGACCGCCGAGCAGCGGGCCGATCGCCGTGGAGATGCCGATGGTGGCCCCGAGCAGTCCGAACGGGCGACCCCGCTCGGGCCCGCGGAAGAGCTCCTGGATCAGGCCGGTCACCTGCGGGTTGACCACGCCGGCGGCGGCGCCCTGGAGTAACCGGGCCGCGATCAGCCACTCGGGGGAGCCGGCCAGCCCGGCGAGCGCGCTGGCCAGCGTGAACAGGGCGATTCCGAAGACGAACGCGCCGCGTCGGCCGTGCGCGTCGCCGAAGCGCCCGGCGGAGACCAGCACCAGCCCGAACGTCAGCGCGTACCCGGAGAGCACCCACTGCAGGTCGCTGGGGGAGGCCCCGAGGGCCCGGTCGATCGACGGGACGGCCACGTTGACGATGCTCACGTCGAGCAGCGTCATGAAGGCGGCGACCAGGCCGACGCCGAGGGCCTGCCAGCGCCGCCCCTCGTCCGGCGGCGCGCCGGCGTCGGCCGGTGCCGCGTCGGCGGGGCTCATGGCGGCGTGCGCCGCGCGGCGGTGACCGGGCACCGTTGCGCGCCACCCGGGCCGGCGGCGCGCGAACGCGGCGCCCGGCGCCTCACGCCATCTGGCGGGCGCAGAACCGGGGACCGAAGTCCAGCCCGGCCATCGGCGAGTCCTCCCGGTGCAACAGGTTCTTCTCGGTGAGCTGGTGCAGCGGCGCGCGCAGCTGCTCCTCGCTGAGACCGGTCTCCTCGGCGATCAGGTCCGGGTACGGCACGTCCCCCCGCGCCTCCAGCGCCGCGACCGCGTCGTACACGCGTTCCTCGACATCCGACAGTCGCACCTGCCGCATGGCCTTCCTCCTTCGCCTCCCCGCCCCGGGCCGGGCGGTTTCCTCGCGCGGTTACCCGGTGCCCGGCCGAAGATGCCCACCCGATCGGGCGGTACCCGGGCCGCGCCGGCGACGCCGCGCGGCGTGGCTTGCCCTAGGCTGCACCAGTGATCGTCTGGGATCTCGCCGTCGTCGGCGCCGGCCCCGCCGGGCTCTCCGCCGCGCACGCCGCCGCCCGCGCCGGCCTGCGAACGCTGGTCGTGGAGCGCGCCGCCCACCCGCGCTACAAGACCTGCGGGGGCGGTCTGATCGGCACCTCGCTCGCGGCGGTCGCGGACCGCATCGAGGTGCCCGCGCACGACCGGGTCGACCGGGTGACGTTCACCCGCGACGGGCGGCGCCGGTTCACCCGCCGGCATGCCGCGGGTCCGCTGGTGACCATGGTGCGCCGGGAGGAGTTCGACGACCGGCTGCGCGCCGCCGCGGTCGCCGCGGGAGCCGAGGTCCGCGAGCGTGTCGCGGTCCGTTCCGTCGAGCAGGACCCCGACGGCGTACGCCTCAGACTCGCCGACGGCGAGACGGTCCACGCCCGGACGGTGGTCGGGGCGGACGGCTCGTCGGGAGTGACCGCGCGGCACGTGGGGGTCCGCCACCGGCAGGTCGACCTGGGGCTGGAACTGGAGCTGCCCGTGTCGCCGGGGGAGCAGGCCCGGTGGCGGGGTCGCCTGCTGCTGGACTGGGGCCCGTTGCCCGGCTCGTACGCCTGGGTCTTCCCCAAGGGCGACCGGCTGACGGTCGGCGTGATCGCCGCGCGCGGCGAGGGGGAGCGGACCCGCGCCTACCTGCGAAGCTTCGTCGACCGGCTGGGGCTGTCCGGAGTGCGGCCGGCGCACGACTCGGGTCACCTGACCCGCTGCCGTGCCGGGGACTCCCCGCTGCGTCGGGGCAGGGTGCTGGTCGCCGGCGACGCGGCGGGGCTGCTGGAGCCGTGGAGCCGGGAGGGCATCAGCTACGCGCTGCGCTCCGGTGAGCTGGCCGGCGCGGCGGTCGCCTCCGGCGACCTCGCCGGCTACGACCGCGCGGTGGAGCGGGAGCTGGTGCCGTCGATGCGCGCCGGGCACCGGCTGCTCGACGTCTTCGCCCGGCACCCCGGGGTCTTCCACGCGCTGCTGGCCAGCCCGCCGGGCTGGCGGATGTTCGTCCGGTTCTGCCAGGGCCGGGCCAGCTTCGAGGAGACGCTGCACCGGGCCCCGGTCCGGGCGGCCCTGGCGCTGCTGGACCGGCTCCCCGCCGGCGCCGGACGCTGACCCGTCCCGTCCCGTCCCGACCGCCGACGCAACTCCCGTCACCCAGGATCCTAGGATGCTCTAGCGGTGGTGACGCCGATCCTGCGGGCGACACGAACCCCGCCAGCGGCGGAGAATGGCCACATCGAGGGGAGACGCCGATGACCGACCACGCCGGCCCGTCGTTCACCGACGAGGAGTACGCGTTCCTGCGGCACGTCCGCTTCGGCGAGATGCCGCCGACGGCCCGCCCGGAGGAGCGGACGGCGCTGACCGAGACCGACCCCCGCCGGGACCAGCCCGACCCCGGCGACGGGCGGGACCGGTGGGATCTGCGGCACGGGGCCTGACGGCCGCCGGACGCGGACGGGCCGCGGGCGATCCGCCCACGGCCCGTCCGGTGCCCGGGATCAGAAGACCGGCACGCCCTCGCGCACCAGCTTCCAGTTCGGCTGGTGGAAGTCGGCCGGGTCGATGGTGCCCCGGGCCTGCGCCCAGTCGATCAACAGCTGGCGGATCTCCTGCTGCTCGTTGTAGACCTGGGTCCTCACGATGCCGGGGAAGTTGCCGCCGCCGCTGCGCCGGTAGTTGTTCACCGCCACCACGAACCGCGCGTCGTCCGCCACCGGCGTGTCGGTTCCGGGCAGCACCAGGCGGGTGATGCGCTGACCCACCGGCCTGGCGATGTCGATGTCGTAGTCCACGCCGGAGAAGACGTCGTAGTTGTAGTCCGGTACGGCCGGGTCGCTGATCGCCGTCGGATCGACCGGGGCGCCCGGTGCCAGGGTCCGGAAGTACTTCGCCGAGTACTCCAGGTAGGCGCGCACCTCGGCGCCGCTGAGCACGACGGCCTCGAGGGTGTTGTCGAAGACGTACAGCCCCGCCACGTCGCGGATCTTCACGTCGCCGGCGGGGAAGACCGCCGTCCGGCTGAACGGCGCCGCGATCGACAGCAGCGGCAGGTCCGCGTACGGCGTGCCGGCCAGCGCCCGGCCGACCACCTCGGTCTGGACGTGGTTGATGAAGTCGAGGATCGGGGTGTCCCGGTACCGGCTCTCCGCCGCCGACAGTTCCACCGTGGAGCGGGCCACGACCTGGTTGACGTACGCGACGGTCTTGCGGTGCTGCGCCCGTACGGCGGCGAGGACCCGTGGATCCTCGGTCACGGTGTTGGTGTTGAGCAGGGCGGCGGTCTTCTTGACGATCTTCCAGCGGCCCCGCTCGCGGGCCAGTGTGAAGTCCATCCGGCTCAGCCGCTGGCCCCACTTCGACGGCTCGGTGAGCAGCACCTGCTCGCCGGTGCGCTCGTTGGCCACGAACTTCTCGGCGACCTCGGCGTGGGCGTGACCGAAGAGGATCGCGTCGATGCCGGGGACCCGCCGGGCGATCAGCGCCGTCGGGTTCTCGATCGGCAGCTCCGGGCCGTAGCTGGAGGTGCCGCTGTCGCCGCCGTGCGCCGAGATCAGCACGATGTCCGCGCCGCGCGCCCGCATGATCGGCACATACTTCGCGGCGGTGGCGATCATGTCGTCGAAGCGCAGCCGGCCCTCGACGTTGGCCCTGTCCCAGATGGCGCTGCCGGGATTGGTGAGGCCGAGGATGCCGACCCGCAGCGGCGGTGCGGCGGGACCGAGGGAGACCTTCTTGATGACGAACGGCAGGAAGGCCGGCTTGCCGGTGGCGACGTTGACGGCGTTCGCGGCCAGCGCCGGGAAGCCGAGCTGCGAGATCCACCTGGTGAGCAGCGGCAGGCCGTAGTTGAACTCGTGGTTGCCCAGGGTCACCGCGTCGTAGCCGAGCACGTTCATGGCGTTGGCCATCGGGTGCGTCTCGCCGGTGGTGGTGATCGGTTCCTGCTTGGCGTAGAACGTCGCCAGCGGCGTGCCCTGGATGGTGTCGCCGGCGTCGAGCACCAGCGTCTCCCTGCCCCGCCGCTCGGCGCGGATCCGCGTGACCAGGGCGGCCAGCTTGGCGACGCCGACGTCGTTGTGCTTGCTGTCGTCGTACTCGGCGTCGGAGTAGTAGTCCCAGTTGTAGACGTTGCCGTGGGTGTCCGAGGTGCCGAGGACCGTGAGGTCCCAGGTCCGCGACCGGGCCGCGCCGGCCGCCTGGGCGGGTGCGGCGGCGATCAGCGGGACGCTCGCCGCCGCGGCCGCGGCGGCGGCGAGCACCGTCCGACGCGACGGGCCGGAGGGAGAGGTCATGAGTGCCCTTCCATGGGGGTTCGGGGCGCCCGGTGAGCACCCGAGCGCACCATAAACGAGCCGTCGTCGCTCCTGCCACAGCGGCCCGTGGTGTTTCGCCCCACCGCCGTCGACCCCCGTGCGGGTGTAACACCGTGGCGACCGTTTCCGCCCGCCGCCGCAGGGTAGGGCGGTGGAGGAGACGGATCAGACCGGTGCGAGGAGATGTCGGTGAGCGAGGACCAGCACACCCAGCAGGACCCCACCCGCCAGTACGGCCAGCAGGAGGGACAACCGAAGCAGCAGCAGACGCCGCCCGGCTCGACCGGGGAGATGACCCCCAGGCCGGATCACGGCGAGGAGACGTACCGGGGCAGCGGCCGGCTCGACGGCCGGCGGGCGCTGATCACCGGCGGCGACTCCGGCATCGGTCGGGCGATCGCCATCGCGTACGCCCGCGAGGGCGCCGACGTGCTGATCTCCTACCTCGGCGAGGAGGAGGACGAGGACGCCCGGGAGACCGTCCGGCTGGTCGAGGAGGCCGGCCGCAAGGGCATCGCGGTACGCGGCGACATCACCGACGAGCGGCACTGCCGGGAGCTGGTCGACCGGACCGTACGCGACCTCGGCGGCATCGACATCCTGGTCAACAACGCGGCCTATCAGATGTCGCAGGACGAGGGCATCCTCGGCATCAGCGACGAGCAGTTCGACCGGGTGCTGAAGACCAACCTGTACGCCATGTTCTGGTTGTGCCGGGCGGCGGTGCCGCGGATGGCCGAGGGCTCGACCATCATCAACACGGCGTCGATCCAGGCGTTCGACCCCTCGCCGCAGCTGCTGGACTACGCCACCACCAAGGCGGGGATCGCGAACTTCACCAAGGCGCTCGCCGCCGACCTCGCCGAGCGGGGCATCCGGGTGAACGCGGTGGCCCCCGGTCCGATCTGGACGCCGCTGATTCCGGCGACCATGCCGGAGGAGAAGGTCGAGCAGTTCGGCCAGGACACCCCGCAGGGGCGGCCCGGTCAGCCGGCCGAGCTCGCTCCGGCGTACGTCTTCTTCGCCTCCCAGGAGTCCAGCTACGTCACCGGGGAGATCCTGGGTGTGACGGGCGGACGCCCCACCAAGTAGCGGCCACCCGTCGCGGCGTCGGGAGCCGTCAGCGGGGCCAGGGGACCAGGCGGTCGCGTACCCGGGCGACGGCGGCGGGGTCCAGCCCGTAGCGGGCGAAACGGCGGTCGGGCAGCCGGTCCAGATAGCGGCCGGCTGCCCGGACGTCGTCGTCGTCCAGCGCCGGGTCGAGCTGGCGGGCCAGGGCCAGCAGGTCCGCCACGTCGTGGTGTTCCAGGGCGGCCGCCACGTCGATGTAGTCCCGGACCTCCCGCCGGTTGACCAGGGCGGCGGTCTTGTTCGCCATCAGGTCGCGCACGTCCATCACCGGCCCGAGGTCCATCACCACGGGGCTGCGGTGCCGGTCGAGGCGGGCCAGGCTGAGCCGGATACGCCGCCCGCCCCGGCCCACCACGAAGTCCTTCAGGTCCCGGTCGAACCCCTCGAACAGGTCGGCCAGCTCGCTGTCCGGATCGGCGTCGGTCACCTCGAACCCGGCGCGTTCCAGCGCCGTGCGGACCACGTCGGCCGCGGCGGCGGCGGCCCCCTCGACGTCGGCGAAGAGGTCGACGTCCTCCGTCGGGCGGGTCACCAGCCCGTGCGCCGCCCAGGCCACCCCGCCGCCGAGCACGAACCGGTACGGTCCGGCCGCGGAGAGGGCCACCCGGGCCACCTCGCGGTAGAACTCGTGCGGATGGGGGGCGCTCACGCCGTACGCAGCCCCCGGTGCCGGCTCTCCCACGCCTGGCGTACGCCGCGGGGCAGGTTGAGCAGCCGCCACACCCGGCGTAGCGTGCGCCCGTTGACGAGCAGGCGGAGATCCTCCACCCGGGTGGTCTCCCGCAGCACGTTCTCGTACATCCAGAGCAGCTCGTCCGGATCGCCCAGGTCGAAGGTGCGCTCCGCGTTCCACATCAGCCGCACCGGCAGCTCCACCACGCCCCGGGTGGGGCCGGTGAGTTCGGCGAGCGTGCGGGCCACCACGGCCGGCCGGCCCGGACGGGCCAGGTGGGCCGTGCGGGTCGGCGCGGGGGAGAGGGCCTGCATGCTGTCAGGGTAACCCCAGGTCGGGCCGCTCGGGATCGCCGTTTCGCCGGTGTCGCGGTATACCGGGTGAGGTCGGGATGGTTTCGGTTTCCCGTCGACGCCCACCGCCGCGCCCGCGCGCCGGGCTGCGTTCAGGCGGACCAGCATCTCCACCACCGACCCGCCCCCGTGACCGGTGTCCGGTTTCGGGGCGGCTGTCCGGTGCGGCATCGCGGCCCTCGGGTGTCCTGGGTTGGTCACGGCGCGGTTGCCCGTTTCGGCGTGTGACCGGGGGCACCGTGGGGGCGGAATCGTGGCGGGGGCGGGGTCGTTACGGAATACCGTCTGGCTGGAGCCGCGTCGCGCCACTCGCCGAGAGGCGACCTGCACACCGACGACAGCGCCGCCCCCGGGCCCGCGGGCCCGGGGGCGGCGCTGTCTCGCGCCCGCGCGGGGAGCGGGCGACGACCGTCGGGGTGGTGATCCGGCGGCACGGGTCGCGGTGCCGCGCGGCCTGGCCTATGTTCATGGTGGCTGTGGCGGACGGGCCGGGAGAGGGGGTGTCGCGCGTGGGCCTGCGGACCTTCATCCAGGGCTGGCCGGTCTACCGGCAGCTCACCGGCACCGACCCGCTGGGCCGGGGCGCCGCCGCGCGGTCCGACCGGTCGGCGGGGCTGACCGCGCGCACCGAGACCGCCGACAGCGTGGTCCGCTCGGTCTGCCCCTACTGCGCGGTGGGCTGCGGTCAACGCGTCTTCGTCAAGGACAACCTGGTCACCCAGATCGAGGGCGACCCGGACAGCCCCATCTCCCGGGGCCGGCTCTGCCCGAAGGGCTCGGCCAGCAAGAGCCTCGTCACCAGCCCGCTGCGGCAGACGAAGGTCCGCTACCGGCGGCCCTACGCCACCGAGTGGGAGGACCTGGAACTCGACGTCGCGCTCGACATGATCGCCGACCGGATCCTCGCCGCCCGCGCCGAGACCTGGGAGGACGTCGACACCCAGGGCCGGCCGCTCAACCGCACGCTGGGCATCTCCAGCCTGGGCGGCGCGACGCTGGACAACGAGGAGAACTACCTCATCAAGAAGCTGTTCACGGCGATGGGGGCCCTCCAGATCGAGAACCAGGCGCGCATTTGACACTCCGCCACCGTCCCCGGTCTGGGGGCCAGCTTCGGTCGCGGTGGCGCGACGGACTTCCAGCAGGACGTCGCCAACGCTGACGTCATCGTCATCCAGGGCTCGAACATGGCCGAGGCCCACCCGGTGGGTTTCCAGTGGGTGATGGAGGCCAAGCGGCGCGGCGCAAAGGTGTTCCACGTCGACCCGAGGTTCACCCGCACCAGCGCGCTGGCCGACACGTACCTGCCGATCCGGGCGGGCTCCGACATCGCGCTGCTCGGCGGCGTGGTGCGGTACATCCTGGAGAACGAGCTGGACTTCCGGGAGTACGTGCTGGCGTACACCAACGCCGCGACGATCGTCAGCGAGCGTTTCGTCGACACCGAGGACGGCGACGGCTTCTTCTCCGGCTTCGACCCGGAGACGGGCAGCTACGTCCAGGACTCCTGGCAGTACGCGGGCCACGAGAGCGACTCCGGCAGCGGGCACACCGCGAAGGAGCGCGACACCGCCGCCGGGCTGCGCCACGAGTCGCACGGCGCCCAGGTGGGCGGGCAGGTCGAGCGCGACGAGACGCTGCGGCACCCGCGCTGCGTCTACCAGATCCTCCGGCGGCACTTCGCCCGCTACACCCCGGAGATGGTGGAACGGGTCTGCGGCATCCCACGGGAGAGGTTCCTGGAGCTGGCCCAGGCCTGGACGCAGAACTCGGGCCGGGAGCGTACCGGCGTCCTGATCTACTCGGTGGGGTGGACGCAGCACAGCGTCGGCGTGCAGTACATCCGCACCGGCGCGATCATCCAGTTGCTGCTGGGCAACATGGGCCGCCCCGGCGGAGGCATCCTGGCGCTGCGCGGGCACGCCAGCATCCAGGGCTCCACGGACATCCCGACGCTGTTCAACCTGCTTCCCGGCTACCTGCCGATGCCGCACCACGCCGACCACCCCACCTTCGACGAGTGGGTGGACAGCATCCGTCACCCCGGTCAAAAGGGCTTCTGGGGCAACGCCCGGGCGTACGCGGCGAGCCTGCTCAAGGCGTACTGGGGGGACGCGGCGACGCCGGAGAACGACTTCTGCTACGGCTACCTGCCCCGGATGACCGGCGACCACGGCACGTACCAGCAGGTGCTGAACATGATCGACGGGAAGGTGCGGGGCTACTTCCTGCTCGGCCAGAACCCGGCGGTCGGCTCGGCGCACGGCCGGGCCCAGCGCCTCGGCATGGCCAACCTGGAGTGGCTGGTGGTCCGCGACCTTTTCATGATCGAGAGCGCCACGTTCTGGCGGAACAGCCCCGAGGTGGCCACCGGCGAGATCGTGCCGGAGCGGTGCGGGACGGAGGTGTTCTTCCTGCCGGCCGCCTCGCACGTGGAGAAGGAGGGCACCTTCACCCAGACCCAGCGGCTGTTGCAGTGGCGGGAGAAGGCCGTCGAGCCGCCGGGCGACGCCCGCTCCGAGCTGTGGTTCTTCTACCACCTCGGGCGGCGGCTGCGGGAGAAGCTGGCCGCCTCCGACCTGCCGCGCGACCGGGCGCTGCTCGACCTGGCCTGGGACTATCCCACGCACGGCCCGCACGCCGAGCCGAGCGCCGAGGCGGTGCTGCGCGAGATCAACGGCTACGAGGTGGCGTCCGGCCGTCCGCTCTCCACGTTCGCCGAGGCCCGCGACGACGGTTCCACCGCCGTGGGCTGCTGGATCTACTCCGGGGTGTACGCCGAGGGCGTCAACCAGGCGGCCCGGCGCAGGTCGCGCCACGAGCAGGACTGGGTGGCCGCCGAGTGGGGCTGGGCGTGGCCGGCGAACCGGCGCACCCTCTACAACCGCGCCTCCGCCGACCCGCAGGGCCGGCCCTGGAGCGAGCGCAAACGCTACGTCTGGTGGGACCCGGCGGCCGGGGAGTGGACCGGCTACGACGTGCCGGACTTCGAGCGGACCAAGCCGCCGACCTACCGTCCGCCGCAGGGCGCGTCGGGCCCGGAGGGGATCGCCGGCGACGACCCGTTCGTCATGCAGGGCGACGGCAAGGGGTGGCTGTACGCCCCCAGCGGCGTGCTCGACGGCCCACTGCCGACGCACTACGAGCCGGCCGAGTCGCCGGTGCGCAACCCGTTCTACCGCCAGCAGGCCAACCCCACCCGCAAGGTGTACGCGCACCCGGTCAACTCGGTGAACCCCAGCCCGCCGCAGGAAAACAGCCAGGTCTTCCCGTACGTGTTCACGGTCAGCCGGCTCACCGAGCACCACACGGCCGGCGGGATGAGCCGTACGGTGCGGCCGCTGGCGGAGCTGCAACCGGAGATGTTCGTCGAGGTCTCCCCGGAGCTGGCCGCGGAGGTGGGTTTGGCGCACCTGGGCTGGGCGCACCTGGTCAGCGGGCGGGCGGTGATCGAGGCGAAGGTGCTCGTCACCGACCGGCTCAGCCCGCTGCGGGTGGACGGTCGGGTGATCCACCAGGTGTGGCTGCCGTACCACTTCGGGTTCGAGGGCCTGGTGACCGGCGACTCGGCCAACGACCTGTTCGGGATCACCCTGGATCCGAACGTGCTGATCCAGGAGAGCAAGATCGGCACCTGTGACGTGCGTCCGGGCCGCCGGCCCACCGGCCCGGCCCTGCTGGAGCTGGTGGCCGAATATCAGCGGCGGGCGGGCATCGTGCCCGGTCATCCGGCCCCGACGCTCACCCCGGGGGCGATCGCCCCGCCGGTCCCCGCCGACGGCGCCGGAGAGGGCCGCGATGCTTCCTGACCCGAACAGCCTCTCCGGTCCGCTGGATCCCGCCCCGGAGGCGGGCTGGACCGACGCGCCGCCCCGGATGGGCTTCTTCACCGACACCAGCGTCTGTATCGGCTGCAAGGCGTGCGAGGTGGCCTGCAAGGAGTGGAACGACGTGCCCGGCTCGGGGCTGGACCTGCTCGGCATGTCGTACGACAACACCGGCGCGCTGACCGCGAACTCGTGGCGGCACGTCGCGTTCGTCGAGCAGCCCCGCCCGGCCGGGCACCGCGCCCCGCCGTTCGCCGGCACCCCGACGCAGGGTTCGGCCAGCGCCTCGTCGGCGGCCGTGGCGGCCGGCGTCGGCAACCCGACGGGCACCGCGCCGGGGGTACCGCCGGGTGCGGCGGGCGCGGCCGCGCGGATGGCCGCCGGCACCGGTCCGGGGTGCGGCCGCGCCGGCGGGGGTCCCCCCGTCGCGGCGGACCCGGGCCCGGGCATCGGCGGGCCGGAGTGCCTGGG
>NZ_JBAKHV010000030.1:0-74789 GCF_036906775.1 Micromonospora sp. CPCC 205561
CAGGGCGTGCACGTGCCGGCCCAGCCCGCCGACCAGCACCGGCGGGTACTCCCAGGAGAGCATGAGGATGCGGCGAGTCTGCGGGGGCGTGCCGGACCCGGCCTGCGTCGGGACGTGGGGCCGGGAGGTGAGGGTGGGCCGGTGGACCCGACCCGGATTGATGGTGGGCTGCTCGCCGACCCGCAGGGTCGTCACATCGATCTCCGTCCATGCGTGGTGGAACGCGCCGGCAGCGGTGACGGCGGAAGGGTGGCGGGGGGTGGCCGAGGGGCCGGGCGGAGGCACGCGGGCGTGCCCCAGGAACAAGCAAAGGGCATCGCGCCCGATACCGCATCTCGAAAGGGGCCAAGGTGACGGAGGACACCCGAAGGTCCGGGTCGGGTCAGTCAGGCGGATTCCGGGCATCGGCCGATCGGCCGACCGGGCGGCGGGTACGGGCGCGGACGTCACCGGCCGCCGGCCCGGGGTGCGGGGTCGGCGGCCGGTGACGTGGGTCGGCCACCCGCGGGGCGGGTCGGCGGCCGGCGCGTCCGGCTGCGGGGCCGGCGGGCCACTCAGTGGTGGTGCTCCTCCTCGTGTGCGGTCACCGGCAGGTCGCCGAGCACCTCGTCGATGACGTGGATGCGGGCCCCGGCGGCCCGGTAGTCGGCGCAGACCGTCTCGGCCCGGTCGGCCACCCGGGCCCCCGAACCGGCGGCGGTGACGGCGAGGGTGCTGCCCGCCCGGGTGGTGACGGTGCCGGCGGCCACCAGTTCGGCGACCGGGCGGGCCCCGGTCGCCAGGTGCTCCCGCAGCAGGGCGCGCAGCGTGTCGGTCTCCTTGAGCAGCAACTGGTCCAGGTTGGCGGTGGAGAACCTGGCCCGGAAGGCGTCGTCGGTCGGGGCGAGGATGGTCACCCCTGCGGTGGCGGACAACTCGCCGGCCATCCCGGTGGCGCGCACCGCCGCCTCGAACGTGGTGAGCACGGGAATCCAGGTGAGGGCCCGGTCGGGGGGCAGACCCACCAGCGAGCCCGGGCTGCCCGGCTCGGCTCCCGAGGGCAGCGCGGCGCAGAGCGGTCCGGTGACCGCGACCGGGGTGGCGTCGCCGGTGGGCTCCGTCGCGGCGGTCCGCTCCCGCGAGCCGGTGCACCCGGTCGCCGCGACCAGCAGGGCCAGGGCCAGCCCGGCCGCCGCCCACCGACGGCGGACGGCCCGGTACGGGGGCCCGGGGCGCGGCCCCGGGACGAGGGTGTCGGACATGGTCTTCTCCACTCCGTGAACCGGTACGGCAGGCGCCGGCGGGTCGGCGGCGAGACCGGCGCCGCCGGCGCCTCGTTCGGGCGGGACTCAGCAGGTCACAGCCGCGCGCACTGGCCGGTCGCCAGGCCCCGCGCGGAGTTGGCGACCTCCAGGTTCACCGGCGCCGGGGAGTTGCCGGCGCAGGCCAGCGGGCCCCGGACGGTGTTGCCGGCGACGAGCGGGGCCACCCCGCTGCTGGCGACCACGCCGACCGGGCCGGTCACGTCGTTGCCGACCAGGACGACCGGGCCCCGGGTGGCGGTGGCGAGCACCGGACCGGCGACCGTGCTGTCGGTGACGACGACCCCGGCGGCCCCGGTGGCGTTCACCGGTCCGCTGATCGAGCTGCCGTTGACGATCAGCGCGGCGCCGGGTTGTACCTGGACCGGGCCCCGGACGGTGGCCCCGTCCAGGCAGGCGAGGCCCGAGACGACCAGCGGCCCGTTGCGGGTGCCGGTCAGGGTGGGTGCGACCCGCTCGCCGGCGACCAGGCCCTCGACGGCCTGCTCGTCGAGGAGCAGCGGGATCAGGCCCCGCTCCGGCTGGGCGAGCGGGACCAGGTAGCCGTCGGCGACCTTGATCACCTTCCAGCCGTGGGCGGCGAGCCGCCGGGCCACGGTGGTGCGCTGGCCGGTCGGGCCGTCGGTGCGCTCACCGTGGTACTGCTCCTCGGTGAGCCGGTACGCGCACGGCGGCTGCTCCAGGATCCGCTCCGGGGTGGGCGCGTCCACGGGCGGCGGGGCCTCGCCCGGGTGCGGGGCCGGGTACGCCTCGATCTCGCGCGAGCCCCGGAACACGATCCGTCCCTCGTTGGCGGACTGCGACGTGATCCCCTCGGCGCGGGCCCTGGTGATGCTCCCGACGTTGGCGCCGTGGTATCGCAGGAACTCGTGGAACGTCCAGAGCGCGGAGTAGGTCTTGCGCCGGCGGTTGTTCGCGGTGTTGGTCTCGTCGGGCCGCGTCGGGCCGCCGGAGCTGCGCAGCTCCAGCAGGGAGTTGACCACGTTCTTCAGGCCGAGGGTGTTGCGCAGGATGGTCTCCTCGCTCAGCCCCACGGTGGCTCCGGCGGTGCACCCGTACGGGCAGGCCCACCAGCCGTCCCGGGCGCCCTGGGTGTACATGTGGCCCTCGATCATCTTCTGCGACTCGTCGAAGACGCCCTGCGCCACGTTCTGGTGCCGTGGCGGCAGCATCGGCAGGTCGCCGGTGTTGCTGTTGCCGTACTCGTGGCCGTCGTAGCCGGCGACCGGCCGGTAGTCGCGGACCATCTCGACCAGCGAGCGGGTCTCCGGCTGGCGGATCAGCGAGTAGTCCCGGTTCAGGTCCTGACCGGTGGAGTTGCCCCGGGTGTTGGCCGCCCGCCCGTCGCCGTTGAGCGTCGGCACGATCAGCATGGTGGTCCTCGACAGCAGGGCGAGGGTCCTGTCGTCCCTGGTGAAGGCCAGCTGCCGGGCCATGATCAGGCAGGCCTCGCGGTCGCCCGGCTCGTTGCCGTGCACGTTGCAGTTGACCATCAGCGGGTTGGTCGCGGCCACCGCCTGCGGGGTCGCCGGCGGCCTGGGGTAGCCGATGACGAGCATGTTGATCGGCCGGTCCTGGAGGGTACGGCCGATCTCCACGACCCGGACCCGGTCGCTGGCGGCGTCGATCGCGGCGGTGTACGCGTACTCGTCGACGTCGCTGGTGTACTGGGCGCCCAGCGTCTCCTCCCACTGGGTGCGCAGGCTCTCACCCGGGGTCCCCGGGTCGCCCCAGTGGCCCCGCGTGGTGCCGCCGACCGGCGCGGAGTAGGGCCGGGTCTCGGTGCCGGAGCGGGCCCGCACCCGCCACCGGAAGTCGTTGCCCGGGGCGAAGCCGGCGTCGGCGAAGGTCGGCTCGTCGTTGTTGACCTGCCGGTTCGGGCGCCACACTCCGGCGATCACCGGTGTGCCGGGCGTACCGTCCGCGGCGAGAGGGGTCCGCTCGATCTGGTAGTCGGTGGCCCCTTCCACCCGGGTCCAGGCCAGCGTGGCGTACCCGTCACCCTGCACGACCGTGAGGTCCTGCACCTGGTTCGGCTCGGCCTGCTGGCGGGCCGTGCCGGGCTGCCCCTGCGCCTGCGCCGGCACCGCCGTCGCCACGAGGGCGGCGGCGAGCAGCGCGGCGAACACACCGGCCGTTGTCCGTCCGTATCTCAAAGGGATCTCCAAACAGGAGGGATGGCTGGATGCGCCCAGCACACCCGCGCCCGGCCCGCCGTTGGCGCTCAACCCGCGATTCTTGAGGATCACCTGAGATTTCCGCTCCGGGTCGGCCGGCCCGGGTCACCCCGGTCGCCCGCCGCCCGTCGTCAGCCCGCGCGCAGCCGGTAGCCGACGCCGCGGACCGTCTGCACCAGACCGGCGTCGTCGAGCTTGCCGCGCAGGGCCGCCACGTGGACGTCGAGGTTGTGCCGGGTGCCCCAGGTGGTCTGCCAGACGTCCAGTTGCAACCGGTCCCGGGGCACCACCGTTCCGGCCTGCCGGGCCAGCGCCACCAGCAGGTCGAACTCCTTGCGGGCCAGCCCGACCTCCCGGTCGCCCAGCCAGGCCCGCCGGGCGTGCACGTCGATGCGCAGCCGGCCGACCCGCAGCTCGCTGGTGGCCCGGACGCTGCGGGCGGTGCGCCGCAGCACCGCCTCGATGCGGGCCTGCAACTCCACCGAGGAGAACGGCTTGACGACGTAGTCGTCCGCGCCGGCGCGCAGGCCGGCCACCCGGTCGTACGCCTCGGCCCGGGCGCTGAGCGCGATGATGGCCACGTCCTCGTCGGCCTGGCGCAGCCGCCGGCAGACCTCCAGTCCGTCGCCGTCGGGCAGGTCGAGGGCCAGCAG
The DNA here is from genome assembly GCF_036906775.1 of Micromonospora sp. CPCC 205561. Classification (NCBI taxonomy): domain Bacteria; kingdom Bacillati; phylum Actinomycetota; class Actinomycetes; order Micromonosporales; family Micromonosporaceae; genus Micromonospora; species Micromonospora sp. CPCC 205561. Next base: position 4,132 of record NZ_JBAKHV010000030.1, read on the forward strand.
GACCAGGTCGACCGCGTCGGCCCGGACCGCCTCGGCGGCCGTCAGCGCCGGCACCACCTCGTGTCCCCGACGGCGCAGGGCCTTGGCGAGGGCGGACGCCACGCGAAGGTCGTCTTCCACCAGGAGTACCCGCACGTCCATCCCCCCGGACCTCGTCCCAGTCGGATCCTGCGAGTCTGTCCGACGATCATCGACTTGACCAGTGCGGACGCGAGACGGTGTCCGCGGCATGACCCGCTGCGGGCCCGGGGGAGGGCCGAGGTGACGGGCATCGCGGGAGCCTTCCGCCGCTACCAGTCGGGGGTGTCCCGGTCATCCACCGATCGGGTGGATTGGTGGCGGAAGTCGCGGGGCAATACCCGCACGCGCGCGCCGGCCCTCGCCGTGTGGTGCGCTCATGGTGCGGTGTGCGCTCATGATCTTGCACGAAGGAGCGACATGCAGGTCTGGCCGGGAGAGCGGTACCCCCTGGGGGCCACCTACGACGGGATGGGCACCAACTTCGCGATCTTCTCGGAGGTGGCCGAGCGGATCGAGCTGTGCCTGTTCGACGAGTGGGACACCGGGGCGGAACGGCGGATCGAGCTGCGCGAGGTCGACGCGTACGTCTGGCACGCGTACATCCCCGGCATCGAGCCGGGGCAGCGGTACGGCTACCGCGTGCACGGGCCGTACGACCCGGCGAACGGGCCGCGCTGCAACCCGGCGAAGCTGCTGCTCGACCCGTACGCCAAGGCGGTCGACGGCGACGTGCGGTGGGACCCGGCCGTCTACGACTACGAGCACGGCGACCCGGAGCGGATGAACACCGCCGACTCGGCGCCGTTCATGCCGAAGTCGGTGGTCGTCAACCCGTACTTCGACTGGGGCAACGACAAGCCGCCCCGCATCCCCTACCACCACTCGGTGATCTACGAGGCGCACGTGCGCGGCCTGACCATGCGCCACCCCGACATCCCCGAGGAGCTGCGCGGCACGTACGCGGGCCTCGCCTCCCCGCCGATGATCGAGCACCTGACGAAGCTCGGGGTGACCGCCATCGAGCTGATGCCGGTGCACCAGTTCGTGCACGACCACCGCCTGACCGACCTGGGGCTGCGCAACTACTGGGGCTACAACACCATCGCCTTCTTCGCCCCGCACCACGGCTATTCGGCGCTCGGGCACCTCGGCCAGCAGGTGCAGGAGTTCCGGGGCATGGTCAAGGCGCTGCACGCCGCCGGCATCGAGGTCATCCTCGACGTGGTCTACAACCACACCGCCGAGGGCAACCACCTCGGTCCGACGCTGAGCTTCAAGGGTGTCGACAACGCCAGCTACTACCGGCTCAGCGAGGAGGACCGGCGCTACCACGTCGACTACACCGGCACCGGCAACAGCCTCAACGTGCGCAGCCCGCACTCCCTGCAACTGATCATGGATTCGCTGCGCTACTGGGTCACCGAGATGCACGTCGACGGGTTCCGCTTCGACCTCGCCGCCACCCTCGCCCGGGAGTTCTACGAGGTCGACCGCCTCTCCACCTTCTTCGAGGTGGTGCAGCAGGACCCGGTGGTCAGCCAGGTCAAGCTGATCGCCGAGCCGTGGGACGTCGGGCCGGGCGGCTACCAGGTGGGCAACTTCCCGCCGGTGTGGACCGAGTGGAACGGCAAGTACCGCGACACGGTGCGCGACTTCTGGCGCGGCGAGCCGGCCACCCTCGCCGAGTTCGCCTCCCGCATCTCCGGCTCCGCCGACCTCTACCAGGACGACGGGCGCCGCCCGTTCCACAGCATCAACTTCGTCACCTGCCACGACGGGTTCACGCTGCACGACCTGGTGTCGTACAACGACAAACACAACGAGGCCAACGGCGAGGAGAACCGCGACGGCGAGAGCCACAACCGGTCCTGGAACTGCGGCGTCGAGGGCGACACCGACGACGAGGCGGTACGCGCCCTGCGGGCCCGTCAGCGACGCAACTTCCTGGCCACCCTGGTGCTCTCCCAGGGCGTGCCGATGATCGGCCACGGCGACGAACTGGGCCGCACCCAGCGCGGCAACAACAACGCCTACTGCCAGGACAGCGAGCTGGCCTGGATCGACTGGGACGACGCCGACACCGAGCTGCTGGAGTTCACCCGCCGGCTGGTCGACTTCCGCCGCCGCCACCAGGTGTTCCGCCGCCGGCGCTTCTTCACCGGCCTGCCGGTGCGCTCCCGGCTGGTCGACGAGCCGCTGCCGGACCTGGCCTGGTACACCCCCGACGGGCGGGAGATGACCGCCGAGGACTGGGGCAACGACTTCGGCCGCTCGGTCGCGCTCTTCGTCAACGGCGAGGGCATCCGCGAACGCGGCCAGTACGGCCAGCGCCACCTGGACGCCTCGTTCCTGCTCTGTTTCAACGCCCACGACGCGGCGCTGGACTTCACCGTGCCCGGCCCCGATTTCGGCCAGCGCTGGGAACTGGTGATCAGCACCGCGGAACCCGAACCGGAGAAGACCACCGTGGTCGAGGCGGGCGGCACCCTGCGCGTCCCCGACCGGTGCGTCGTGGTGCTGGAGAGGACCGCCTGACATGTCGACCACCCCTCGACCCGACGCGCCCCGGGTGGGTGCCACCTACCGGGTGCAGGTGCGCCCCGGATTCGACCTGGACACCACCGCCGAGCTCGCCGACTACCTGGCCGGCCTCGGCGTCACCCACCTCTACAGCGCGCCCCTGCTGACCGCCACCCCCGGCTCGGCGCACGGCTACGACGTGGTCGACCACCGCGCGGTCAACCCCGAGCTGGGCGGCGAGGCGGCCCGGCAGCGGCTGCTGCGGGCACTGCGCGCCGCCGGCCTCGGCCTGGTCGTGGACATCGTGCCCAATCACGCCGGGGTGGCCGTGCCCGCCGCGAACCCGGCCTGGTGGGACGTGCTGCGTCGCGGCCGCGACTCGGCGTACGCGAGCTGGTTCGACATCGACTGGGACCGCGGCCGGCTGCTGCTGCCGGTGCTGGCCGACTCCCCGGACGCCCTCGACGACCTCAAGCTCGCCGACGGTGAGCTGCGCTACCACGAGCACCGCTTCCCGGTCGCCGACGGCACCGGCGACGGCACTCCCCGCCAGGTGCACGACCGGCAGCACTACGAGCTGGTCTCCTGGCGGCGCGGCGACGCCGAGCTGACGTACCGCCGGTTCTTCGCCGTCTCCGACCTGGCCGGGCTGCGGGTGGAGGACCCGGAGGTCTTCGCCGCCACCCACGAGCAGGTCCTGCGGTGGGCGGCGGCCGGGGAGGTCGACGGCATCCGCGTCGACCACCCGGACGGGCTGCGCGACCCCTCCGCCTACCTGGCCCGGCTGCGCGCCGCCGCGCCCGACGCGTGGCTGGTGGTGGAGAAGATCCTGGAGTACGGCGAGGAGCTGCCGGACTGGCCGGTGGACGGCACCACCGGCTACGACGCCCTCGCCGCCGTCTGCGGGCTCTTCGTCGACCCCGACGCGGAGGGCGACCTCACCGCCCTGGACACCCACCTGGTCGGCCGGCACACCTCCTGGCAGGACCTCACCCACGACACGAAGCTCGCCGCCGCGACCCGGCTGCTCTCGGCCGAGCTGACCCGGCTGGCCGCGCTCGCCGGTGACGTCGAGCGCGACGCGGCCCGGGCGGCGCTGGCCGAGCTGGCCGCCGCCTTCGCCGTTTACCGCGGCTACCCGCCGGAGGGCACCCGCCACCTGGCCGCCGCCCGCGCCGAGGCCGGCCGCCGCCGCCCGGACCTCACCGGCACGCTGGACGCGCTCACCCGCCGGCTGCGTGACCCCGACGACGAGCTGGCGAAGCGCTTCCCGCAGTTCACCGGCGCGGTGATGGCCAAGGGCGTCGAGGACACCGCCTTCTACCGGTGGAGCCGCTTCGTCGCGCTCAACGAGGTTGGCGGCAGCCCCGCGCACTTCGGCGTGCCGCCGGCCGAGTTCCACCGGTTCGCCGCCGGCCGGCAGGCGCGCTGGCCGGCCAGCATGACCACGCTCTCCACCCACGACACCAAGCGCTCCGAGGACGTCCGGGCCCGCCTCGCCGTGCTCAGCGAGCTGCCGGGGCGCTGGGCCGACCTGGTGACCCGGTGGACGACCCGCGCGCCGCTGCCCGACCCGGCCTTCGCGCACCTGCTCTGGCAGACCGCCGTCGGCGCCTGGCCGATCGAGCGGGAGCGGCTGCACGCGTACGTCGAGAAGGCCGCCCGGGAGGCGTCGGTGTCGACGAGCTGGGCCGACCCCGACCCCGGGTTCGAGCGGGCCGTGCACGCCGTGGTCGACGCGATGTACGACGACCCGCAACTGCACGCCGAGCTGACCGCCTTCGCCGACGAGATCGCCCCCGCCGGCTGGTCCAACTCGCTCGGGCAGAAGCTCGTGCAGCTCGCCATGCCCGGCGTACCGGACACCTACCAGGGCACCGAGCTGTGGGACAACTCGCTGGTCGACCCGGACAACCGCCGCCCGGTCGACTTCGCCGTACGCCGGGAGCTGCTGGCCCGCCTCGACGCCGGCCCGCGCCCGCCGGTCGACGCGGGCGGGGCGGCGAAGCTGCTCGTGGTGTCGCGGACCCTGCGGCTGCGTCGCGACCGCCCGCGGCTGTTCACCGGCTACCGGCCCTTGCCAACCCACGGGCCCGCCGGGCGGCACGCGTTCGCCTTCGACCGGGGCGGCGCGGTCGTGGTCGCCACCCGGCTGCCGCTCGGGCTGGCCCGCGCCGGCGGCTGGGGCGACACCACCCTGTCACTTCCCGTTCACGAGGTGACCGACCTGTTCACGGGTCGCGCCTACAGTGGCGGGCAGACCCCGCTGGCCGACCTGCTGGCCACCTATCCCGTCGCGCTGCTGGCTCCCACCACCGAGTCCGTGGAGGCCCCGTCATGACCGAGTTCACGGTGTGGGCGCCGCAGGCCGCCCGCGTCCGGCTGCGCCTGCCGGACATCGCCGACCACGAGATGCGCTCCGGCCCCGACGGCTGGTGGCGGGTCGAGGTGCCCGCCGCCGGCCCCGGCACCGACTACGCCTTCCTGCTCGACGACGAGCGGGCGCTGCCCGACCCCCGCTCGGCCTGGCAGCCGGCGGGCGTGCACGGGCCGAGCCGGCGCTACGACCACGCGGCGTTCGAGTGGACGGACCAGGCCTGGACCGGCCGGCAGCTGCCCGGCAGCGTCCTCTACGAGCTGCACGTCGGCACGTTCACCCCCGAGGGCACCTTCGACGCCGCCATCGGCCGCCTCGACCACCTCGTCGGCCTCGGCGTCGACATGATCGAGCTGCTGCCGGTGAACGCCTTCAACGGCGAGCACAACTGGGGCTACGACGGGGTCTGCTGGTATGCCCCGCACCAGCCCTACGGGGGGCCGGACGGCCTGAAACGGCTGGTCGACGCCGCCCACGCCAAGGGGCTGGGGGTGATCCTCGACGTCGTCTACAACCATTTCGGGCCCTCCGGGGCCTACGCGCCGATGTTCGCGCCGTACCTCACCGAGCAGAGCAACACCTGGGGCCGCACCGTCAACCTCGACGGCCCGCACTCCGACGGCGTACGCCGCTACATCACCGACAGCGTGCTGATGTGGCTGCGCGACTACCACGTCGACGGGCTGCGCCTCGACGCCGTGCACGCGATGCCGGACTCGCGCGCCACGCACCTGCTGGAGGAGGTGGCGGCGGAGGTCGAGTCCCTCTCCACCCACCTCGGCCGGCCGCTGTCGCTGATCGCCGAGTCGGATCTCAACGACCCCCGGCTGATCACACCCCGGGAGGCCGGCGGCTACGGCCTGCACGCCCAGTGGAACGACGACGCCCACCACGCGCTGCACACGCTGCTCACCGGCGAGCGGCAGGGCTACTACGGCGACTTCGGCTCCCTCGACTGCCTCACCGACGTGCTGACCGGCGGCTTCTTCCACGCCGGCACCTGGTCCAGCTTCCGCAACCGGCAGCACGGCCGACCCGTGGACCGGCAGCGCACGCCGGGCCACCGGTTCGTCGCCTACCTGCAGAACCACGACCAGATCGGCAACCGGGCCACCGGCGACCGGATCTCCGCCACCCTCTCCCCGGGGCTGCTGCGGGTCGGCGCGACGCTGCTGTTCACCGCGCCCTTCACCCCCATGCTCTTCATGGGCGAGGAGTGGGCGGCCAGCACCCCGTGGCAGTTCTTCACCAGCCACCCGGAGCCGGAGCTGGCGACCGCCGTGGCCACCGGCCGCCGGCGCGAGTTCGCCGCGCACGGCTGGCCGGAGGGGGACGTGCCGGACCCGCAGGACCCGCAGACCTTCACCCGCTCCCGGCTCGACTGGGCCGAGCTGGACAAGCCCGAACACCGCGAGATGTACGAGTTCCACAAGCGGCTCATCGCGTTGCGCAAGAGCCACCCCGACCTGTCCGACCCGCGGCTGCACGCCGTCGACGTCCGCCACGGCGACCGGTTCCTGGTGATGCGCCGGGGCGGGTGCCTGGTGGCGGCGAACCTGGCCGCCAAGCCGCAGCGGATCACCCTGCCAGGAGTGGCGCGGCGGGTGCTGCTGGCCACGGGGGAGGGGGTCACGGTGACCCGCGACCGGATCGACCTGCCGGCGGAGACCGCGGCGATCGTGTCGCTGTGAGGGCGGCCCCCACCGAGGGGCCGCCCCCATGCACCGCTCCGGCCGCTCAGTCGCGGATACTTCGAGCGCCCGACAGTCCACCCAGGAAGCGGGGTAGCCAGGCGATGAGCAGGTTGCAGTACCAGTGCGCCATGTCTCTCGACGGCTTCATCGCCGGCCCCGACGGCGACATGTCCTGGCTCAGCGGCCGCTACGCGTCCGCTGACACCCCGACCGACGTGTCCGAGGCCGGAACCACCAATCCCCTCGTGGCGCAGGTCGGTGCGGTACTCACCGGAAACCGCACCTACCGTGGCGACGATCCGAACGCCGGCACCGAGAGGGAAGGCGGCTACGACGGTCAGTACGTCGGCCCGACCGTCGTGCTCACCCACCACGTACCGGAGGTCGCCGAAGTCGGCGTCACCTTCGTCAACGACCTCGAACAGGCCATCTCCGTGGCGAAGAGGCCGCCGGGGGCAGGTTGGTGAGCGTGCTCGGCGCCGACGTCGCCCGCCAGTGCATCGAGATCGGCGCGCTCGACGAGATCCTCGTCTACATCACGCCGGTGCTCCTCGGCGACGGCGTGCGGCTCTTCGACCGCCCTGGCGGCTCCCTCGTCCGGCTCGAAGTGCTGGAGGCGGAGAACCTGAGCATCCGCAGCCGCATCGTCTACTGATCCGCCGCCGAGCCGCAGCGGATCAGCCCGGCGACGGTCAGCTGGCGTCCAGCACCTCGCGCAGCCGCGCCGCGAACTCGGCGGGCTTGCCCGCGTAGCCGTACTCGCCGCCGAGGAACCCGCCGTGGTGGCTCGGGAAGACCACGGCCTCCCGGCCGAGCAGCGCCGCGGTGGCGACGGCCGTACGGGCGGTGTACGTCCCCGCCGACTCCTCGCCGACCGCGATCACGATCCGGGTCGGTGCGGCGGTGAGCACCGCCGCGTCGGGGCGGTAGTCGCTCACCGCCCAGGAGACCTTCGACAGCAGCGGGTCGTCGCGGGAGCCGTCGTCGTCGGTCGGCAGACCGAACGCCGCCGGATCGGGCGCGGGCTGGGCGAAGTAGTCGTCGGTGAACTCGCCCTGCCAGGACGTCATCGCGATGAACGCGGCCATGCCGGCACCGGGGCCCTTCGCCTGATACGCCTCGTGGAAGGCCGCGCGGGCGCGCTCGGCCGCCTCGGCGTCGGGGAGCACGGCGTTGATCGGCGGCTCGTGCGCCACCAGCGTGCCGACGTCGCCGGAGTGGGCCGCGACCAGTTCGAGCCCGGTCACCGCACCGCCGCTGCTGCCGAACACGTCGACCGGGCCGGCGCCGAGCGCCTCGATCAGCAGGTGCAGGTCGGCCGCCTGCTGCTGCGGCGTGTGCTCCGACCGGCCGTCGGTGCGCACACTGCGGCCCAGACCCCGCGGGTCGTAGGTGACGACCGCGCGGTCGGTGAAGTGGGCGGCGAGCGCGTCGAAGCCCTCCGCGGTCATCGGCTGACCGATCATGAGCAACGTGCGGTGCCCGGGGGAGCCGGCGAGCGGCTCGCGGACGTCGTAGACCAGGTCGACGCCGGGCGCGGCGAGGGTGCGCGTCTGCTTCTCCGTCATGTCGGCGAGCCTACGGCCGACGGGTGACAGATTGCGCGTCACGCGCCTTCGACGAGCCCAGCTCCCGGATTTGGCGCTCGGCCTCGGCGCGAGGCAGGCCGCCGAGCCGGACGTCAGCCCGGACGAGGACGGACCTGATCGCGTACGGGCCGCTGCGTCCGTCGACGGCGAGAGCGCCCTGACCTGTCCGGCCGAGGACGCCTACGTGGACGTATGCCACGGTGTCGTGGTGGCCGGTCGTTGGTCGTTCGCCTCAACGGTGCGGCGCGGTGCCGCTGGCGAGATACACCGGGGTTTGTCGGGCGCGGGCGCGTATCGCCGCGTGCGCCCGGGGAGCGACGTCGACCGGAAGGCGCCGCTCAGCCTCCTGAAGGGTGAAGAAGCCAACGTCCTCCAGCTCATGTCCGGGCAGGTCGATGCCCTCAAGACCGACGAGTGTCCCGCAGTCGAAGGTGAAGTGGACCAAGGCGCGTGGCCGCTGTCCCGCGGAAGGTGCCCAGTCAACGACGAGCAGGTCACCTGAAGCGACAGCCAGGCCCAGCTCCTCACGGACCTCACGGGTGCAGGCGTGGTGCGGATACTCGTTCTCTTCCACGTATCCGCCCGGGAAGGCCCAGTGGTCGCGGTACGTGGGCTTCACGAGCAGAACGCTTCCTGCCGGGTCGGTGATGAGCGCTCCTGCGGCGGCGTGGAAGGCGGGCACGGCCGCGCCATGGATGAGCCTCCGGGTATCGAGCGACTACCAGCGGTGACGAGCCTATGCGGAGACCGTGGGCGCGGCGACACGGGTGCTTCAGGCCCTGTCGTCGCGCTCCTCGATCGATGGAGGTGCGGATGGGGACCGACGGGTCGGCGAGCCGGGGTGAGCAGGTCGAGGCGGCCGAGCGGGAGGCAGCCAGGCAACGCCTGCGGGAACGGGCCGAGGCGGAGCGCGTACCGGTGGGGGAGATCACCCGGGCGGTGCCGGACCGGCGGTGGCGGCGTGACCAGCGCTGACGGGCCGATCGGCCGCCGCGTGGCGCGCTGGCGGACGCGGCGGCGGATGACCCAGCAGATGTTCGCCGACCGGCTCGGCAGATCGAAGAGCTGGGTGGACAAGACCGAGCGGGGCGTACGGCCGCTGGACCGCTACCCGGTGATCCAGGAGATCGCCCGGGTGCTGCGGGTCGACCCGCTGGTGCTGCTCGGCGAGCACCACCCGACGCCGACCGGGGTCAGCCTGGTGGACGGGGTGGACGGCATCCGGGCCGCCCTCGCCCGCTACGACGATCCCCGGGCGACGGCGTCCGTGGCGGAGACGGGCCGGCACCTCGCGCACGCCTGGCTGGGCTACCAGCACGCGCACTACGCCCAGGTGGTGCGGCTGCTGCCGGGGCTGCTGCACGCCGCGCGGGGCCTGCGGACGGGGAAGCCGGGGCTGTTGGTGCAGGCGTACCGGGTCGCCTCGTCGACGCTGGTGAAACTCGGCGAGCCGGACCTCGGGTGGCTGGCCGCCGATCGTGCGATGGCGGCGGCCGGCGGCGATCCGGCGCTGGCGGGGGCGGCGGCCGTGTCTGTCGGCCAGGCACTGCGGGCGCTGGGCCGGGATCGGCTGGCGACGGTCGCCGCCGCGCGTCGTGTCGCGCCGGCGCCGGTGTACGGGACGCTGCTGCTCCAGGCCGCGCTGGCCGCCGCCGGTTGCGGCGACGGCCACCGGGCCGAGGAACTGACCGAGCGGGCCGTCTAGGTGGCGGCGCGGGTCGCCGGGGACGACCCGCACCGGACGGGCTTCGGGCCGGCCGCCGTCGAGCTGGCCCGGGTGGTGGCGGCGGTCGAGCTGGGGGACGCCGGGGAGGCGGTGCGCCGGCACGAGCGGGCGGTGCGGAGGGAGGAGTGGCGGCGGCTGCCGGCCGAGCACCGGGCCGCCTACCTGGTGGACGCCGCGCGGGCGTACCTCCGGGTCGGCGACCTGCCCGGGGCCGGGCGCGCGTTGGTCGACGCGGACGGCGTCGCGCCGGCCGAGGTCCGGTGCCGGCCGCTGGCGCGTACGGTCCTCGCCGAGGTCGCCCGCGGGAACCCGGCGCCGGCCGGCGTGGCGCGGCTGGCGACGCTGGTCGGCCTGACCCGCTGACGGGTTGCCGGTACGCGGCCGGCCGTCGCGGCCCGTGCCGGAGTTCGCCGGCTGGCGGAAGCGCAATTCCCGCTGCCGACAAGAGAAGCGTTCTCAAGCTGATAAATCGAATTCGCGGGCCATGGGATTTGCGCGTCAATAGCGCCGTCTCTGTTCGATCTGGCCACGGTTTGTCCGTCGCAGTCGTACGGTTGGCGCCTCCGGTCAACGGAAAGGCGGTGTCAGCTACCCGCCAATTCAATGCGTTGCGATGAATGGGAATCTGTCGATACCTTTTTGTGGCCCAGATCGGGCACCTACGACAAGGGGGAACCTTGAGATCATCCCTGCGCTGGTCCGCGATGACCAGCCTGGCGCTGGCGCTGGTCGTGACCGGCCCGGCGGCCGCCGAGGCGAAGCCGGCTCCGGTCGAGAAGAACGGCAACACCACCACGGTCGCCCGCACCAGCGACGGTCGAGCGATCACCAACGAGGCCGTCGCCAGAGAGGTCGCGGCGTTCTGGACGCCGCAACGGATGGCGAGCGCCGTCGACCTGGACATCGCGAAGCCCGCGGGCGCCACCGAGGCGCCGAGCCGGGCGACGAAGCCGGACGGGCCGGCGGGCTCGGTCGCGCCGGTGCAGCCTCGCGTCGCCAGCCGCGACGGAGTCGGCATCCAGCTCAACGAGTCGGCGACCGTCGGCAAGGTCTACTTCACCACCCCCAACGGCGGCACGGCCTCGTGCTCGGCGAGCGCGGTCGCCAGTGGCAAGGCGCGACTGGTCATGACCGCGGGGCACTGCGTGCACCAGGGCGCCGGCGGGCAGTGGTACAGCAACTGGCAGTTCGTGCCGCGCTACCGCGACGGCGCGCGCCCGTTCGGCACGTTCGTGGCCTACCAGCTCGCGGCCCGCACCGCGTGGATCAACAGCAGCAGCTACGACGAGGACATGGCCATCGCCATCATGCACAACGGCGGCAACTGGGGCCTGAAGGTCGTCGAGACGGTCGGCGGCCACGGAATGCGCTGGAACTGGGGTTACAGCGTTCCCCTGATGACCGCCCTCGGTTATCCGTCCAACCTCGGCGGTGGCGAGAGCCAGTACTTCTGCCAGAGCGGCACCTGGCACGCCGGCGCCCAGCAGATCCGGATGTACTGCAACATGACCTACGGCTCCAGTGGCGGTCCCTGGTTGCAGGAATACAACGACCAGAACGGTCTCGGATTCATCAACAGCGTCGTGAGCCACGGTGACAATCCGGGCAACGGCCAATTCGACGGCCCGTACTTCGACAACGACATCAAGAGCCTCTACGACTTCGTCGAGGGTCTCTCCCCGGCGTAAGGCGTCCTGACCAGCAGAGCCCCGGCCACCGGCCGGGGCTCTGCCCAGGTCGTGGAGCTGACGGCCTGCCCGCGACGTGGGCACGCTCAACCCGTCGGGTGCTGGCGTGCCCACGTCCTCAGTCGGGGCGACAGGTCACTTGAAGCGGATGAACTTGGAGAACTGGCTGTTGGCGGTCCCCACCGACACCGTGCGGTGGCTGTACCGGTCGGCCTGGACGTAGTTGTACTCGTCGATCTCGAAGGTGCCGTTCGGGTTCACCCTGGTGACGAAGGCGACGTGCCCGTAGGTGCCGCCCAGGCGGACCGCGATGTCACCGGCCTTCGGGGTGTTGTGGACCGGCACCCCCGCGCGTCCGGCCGCGGCGACCCACTCCTTGGCGTTGCCCCACCGCGCCTGGCCGAGGTACTGGTTGTGGAAGGGCACGCCGACCCGGCTCCGCAGCGCCCAGGCCGCGAAACTGGTGCACTGCCCCTTGTAGAAGTTCCAGGGGTCGATGCCGGTGCCCTGGCCCTTGTACGGGTAGTCGTCCCTGGCCGGATAGGTCGTCCCGGCGGAGAGCAGCTGGTGGGAGGCGTTGTTGTTCTTCAGCGTGGCGTTCAGGTTCGCCTTCGCGCCGGGCGCGAGGTTCTGGTAGGCGTGGGAACCGTCGTAGCCGCTGTTGTAGTAGACCCGCACCGTCTTGCCGGTGCGGTTCCACGCGGAGGCGGCGTTGTTCTTGACGCACTGGCCCCGGCCGCTGCCGGCACCCTTGAACTCGTAGCAGCCCGGCTGCGTCGACCCGTAGTCGGCCAGCGAGCCCGCGTGGTCGGAGATCGATCCGGTGTGGCCGCTGTTGTAGTAGTAGCAGAACTCGCCGGCGTCGCAGATCCCGTCGCGGGACGCCGCCTGGGCGGGCGCGGTGACCGTCAGGAGGCCGAGGGTCGCGCCGAGTACGCTCGCGCCGAGGGCGCCGAGCACGCGAACGGTGAGTCTGGGCATGTCCACTTCCCTTCCGGGGTCGGGTGACGACGGGCCCACCCTACAATTCATTGATCAATCCGGATGCGTCCACGCGGCGCCGCGGCGCCACCGTGGATCCAGTCCGGGCCCACCCGCTCGGCACTGCGGGGTCATGGAACTCCGCCGCCTCCCGTCGCCGATCCGCGGTGCGCCGCTGGGCGGCGTCACCCGGCGGGGGTGGCCCGCCGTGCCGACTTCGGCCGGTCCGGCTCCCCGCAGCCATTGACGTAACCTGCTGTTAACGTTAACATGCGGCATCACGACCTGGCCGACCGATGGCGGACCCCGTTGTCGCGGCCAGGGCGGGGGACGCCGGTAGCCGCCGGGGAGCGCGACGGCTGCGGCGCGGCACGGGCGGGAGGGCGAGGTCGCGCCGACGCCCTCGTGCGTCGGGACCGGCTCTTCATCCAGGAGTACGGAGGGGAGAAAGCTGTGCGCAGACGAATTCTGGCCGCTCTCGGTGGGACGGTGCTCGCGATCGGCCTGGCCGCCTGCGGCGGCGAGGGAGCCGGCGGCGGCGACACCGCGGGGGAGCGGCCCACCGAGTTGACGATCGGCGTCTCGATGCCGACGCAGACCTCGGAGCGGTGGATCGCGGACGGCAAGGCCGTGAAGGAGAAGCTGGAGGCCAAGGGATACCGGGTGGACCTCCAGTACGCGGGGGACGACATCCCGACACAGTCGCAGCAGGTCGACCAGATGATCACACAGGGCGCGGACGTGTTGATCATCGCGGCGATCGACGGCACCGCCCTCAGCGGCCAACTCCAGGCGGCGGCGGACGCGAAGATCCCCGTCGTCGCGTACGACCGGCTCATCCGGGGCAGCTCCCACGTCGACTTCTACGTCAGCTTCGACAACTACAAGGTCGGCGTGGCCCAGGCCGACGCGCTGTTGGTCGGCCTCGGGCTCAAGAAGAAGGACGGCTCGAAGGGCACCGCGACCGGCCCGTTCAACGTGGAACTCTTCGCCGGCTCGCTGGACGACAACAACGCCCACTTCTTCTTCGACGGCGCGATGGACACACTCAAGCCGTTCGTGGACGCCGGCACGCTCAAGGTCAGGTCCGGACAGGTGAAGATCGAGCAGGCGGCGATCCTGCGCTGGCAGCAGGAGACGGCGCAGAAGCGCATGGAGGACCTGCTCACCTCCAGCTACAACGACGGCGGCAAGGTCGACGGGGTGCTCTCGCCGTACGACGGACTGTCGCGCGGCATCATCACCGCCCTGCAGAACGCCGGCTACGGCGCCGGGGGCAGGAAGATGCCGGTGGTGACCGGTCAGGACGCCGAGATCGCGTCGGCCAAGCTGATCAACGACGGCGTCCAGAACTCCACCATCTTCAAGGACACCCGCCTGCTGGCCGAGCAGGCCGTGGTCGTGGCCGAGGCGTTCCTGCAGAAGAAGGAACCACAGGCCAACGACACCAGGACGTACGACAACGGGGTCAAGGTCGTGCCCTCCTTCCTGTTGCCGGTCCAGACCGTCTACAAGGACGACATCAAGCCCGTGCTGGTCGACTCCGGCTACTGGACGGCCGAGGAGGTCGCCGCCGGGCAGGCGAAGGGCTGAACCGCCGTCCGGGCCCGGCGGTGCGACGAACGCCGCCGGGCCCGCCGGCATCGCTGACGACGGCCACGAGCAGGACGGTTCCCATGCGCGAGAACATCCTCGAAATGCACAGGATCACGAAGACCTTTCCCGGCGTGACGGCCCTGCGCGACGTCTCGCTCGCCGTGCGGCGCGGGGAGATCCACGCGATCTGCGGCGAGAACGGTGCCGGCAAGTCCACCCTGATGAAGGTCCTGTCCGGGGTGCACCCGGCGGGTGACTACGAGGGCCGGATCGTCTTCGACGGCGAGCCGGTCCACTTCCGTGGCATCCGTGACAGCGAGTCGCGCGGCATCGTCATCATCCACCAGGAACTGGCGCTGGTGCCGCACCTGTCGATCGCGGAGAACATCTTCCTCGGCCACGAGCGGCGCGGGCCGGGCGGGCTGATCGACTGGAACCGGACCAACGCCGAGGCGGCACGCCTGCTGGAGACGGTCGGCCTGATGGAGAACCCGGTGACGCCCGTCGTGCAGCTCGGCGTGGGCAAGCAGCAACTGGTCGAGATCGCCAAGGCGCTGTCGAAGAAGGTGCGGCTGCTGATCCTGGACGAGCCGACCGCCGCGCTCAACGACAACGACTCGGCGTACCTGCTGGACCTGATGCGCCGGCTGCGGGATCAGGGCATCACCTGCATCATGATCTCCCACAAGCTCGGTGAGATCACCTCGGTCGCCGACTCGACCACCGTGATCCGGGACGGCCGGACCGTCGAGACGCTCGACATGAACGACGACACGGCCACCCAGGAACGGATCATCCGTGGCATGGTCGGCCGGGACCTCGCCGCCTTCTACCCCGACCGGGTGTCCTCCCCGGGCAGCGAGGTGCTCCGCATCGAGGACTGGTCGGTGCGGCACCCCGTCCAGGACCGGTTCGTGGTGCACGGCGCCTCGCTGCACGTCCGCGCGGGCGAGGTCGTCGGCATCGCCGGGCTGATGGGGGCCGGCCGCACCGAGCTGGCGATGAGCGTGTTCGGCCGCTCGTACGGTCGGTACGTCTCCGGCCGGCTGTTCGTGCGCGGACGGGAGGTCAGGGCCCGCACGGTGGCCGAGGCGATCGGGCACGGCATCGCGTACGCGACCGAGGACCGGAAGCGCTACGGCCTCAACCTGATCGACGACATCCGGCGCAACATCTCGGCCGCGGCGCTGGGCAAGCTCGCCAGGCTCGGCTGGATCGACGGCAACGAGGAGATCAAGGTCGCCGAGCGGGGCCGGCGCGACATGAACATCAAGGCCCCGACGGTGATGGCGGTGGTCGGCAGGCTCTCCGGCGGCAACCAGCAGAAGGTCGTCCTGTCGAAGTGGCTCTTCACCGATCCGGACGTGCTGATCCTGGACGAGCCGACCCGGGGCATCGACGTCGGCGCGAAGTTCGAGATATACACGATCATCAACCGCCTCGTCGCCGGCGGCAAGGCCGTCATCATCATCTCCTCCGAGCTCCCCGAACTGCTCGGGATGTGTGACCGCATCTACACCCTCGCGGCCGGCCGGATGACCGGCGAGCTGCCGGTGGGCGCGGCCACCCAGGAGAACCTCATGGAACTCATGACGAAGGACAGGGACCGCGTCGGATGACCAGCACGAAACCCCCCAGCACCCCGAAGAGCGGCCCGACCGACGCGGCCCCCGCCGCCGCCCTGCACACCGGGACCAGCGATCCGCGGACGCTGATCCTCGGCAACCTGCGGCAGAGCGGCATCTACCTCGCCCTCGTGGTGATCGTCGCGCTGTTCGCGGTACTCACCGACGGCGTCTCGCTCAGCCCGGGCAACATCACCAACGTCGTCCTGCAGTACTCCTACATCCTGGTGCTCGCCATCGGCATGGTCATCGTGATCATCGGCGGGCACATCGACCTCTCCGTCGGCTCGGTGGTGGCGCTCACCGGTGCGGTCTCCGCCGTGCTCGTCATCCGGGAGGGCCAGCCCTGGTGGGTCGGCGTCCTCGCCGCGCTCGCCGTGGGCCTGGCGGTCGGTGCCTGGCACGGTCTCTGGGTCGCGTACGCCGGGATCCCGGCATTCATCGTCACCCTGGCGGGCATGCTCCTGTTCCGTGGTCTCACCCTGCGGGTGCTGGACAACATCTCGCTGTCGCCGTTTCCGGCCGAGTACCAGCGGGTCGCCGCCGGCTTCCTCAACGGGCTCCTCGGCGGGCAGGGCTTCGACGCGTTCACGCTCTTCATCGGCGCGTTCGCGGTGGTCGGCTACGCGGTGAGCGTCTTCCGGACCCGGGTGGCGCGCATCCGCTACGCGCAGCCCGTGGAGTCCTTCCCGCTCTTCGTGGCGCGGGTGGTGGCGGTCGGCGCCGTGGTCATGTACTTCGCCTGGCAGCTGGCGCACGCGCGAGGGCTGCCGATCGTGCTGATCATCCTGGCCGTACTCGTGCTGGGCTACGGCCTGCTCACCCGGCGTACGGTCTTCGGCCGCCAGGTCTACGCGATCGGCGGCAATCTCCCGGCGGCGGCGCTCTCCGGGATCCGGGTGAAGACGGTCAACTTCTGGATCTTCGTCAACATGGGCTTCCTCTCCGCGGTCGCGGGCGTGATCTACTCGTCGCGTTCCAACGGCGCCCAGCCCGCCGCCGGCAACATGTTCGAGCTGGACGCCATCGCGGCGGCGTTCATCGGCGGTGCGGCGGTGACCGGCGGCGTCGGCACGGTCGTCGGCGCCATGGTGGGTGGTCTGATCATGGCCGTGATGAGCAACGGCATGCAGCTCATGGGTGTCGACCAGTCGGTCCAGTCGGTGGTGAAGGGCCTGGTGCTCCTCGTCGCCGTGGCGTTCGACGTCTACAACAAGCGGCGCGCCGCCGGCGACCGTTGACCGGGTGGCCGGCCGGGTGGGGGAGCGCCTCCACCCGACGGTCGGTCACCGTGGCCTCGGCTGGCGGCGTGCCCGGTCATGTCGTCGTGGCCCGCCCGGCGTCCCGGTCCGGTTCCGGCCGGCCGGGCTGTCGGGGCGAGCGCGGGGGCGATCATGTTATCGCTGACATCCGTAGCTGTGGATCCCGATCGGCGATGTCGTTCGCTGCGCGCGCCCGGCGGATGCCGGGGCGGCACTCGTCCATGCCCGCCTGCCCGCAGCTCAGATCGTCGGAGGCGGCGACGGTTCGCCCGGTGTCGAGCGGGTGTGCCGAACGGAAGTTGGCGCGCAGGGAGATCCCGCCGGATAGATCATGTTTACGTTAACATAGCCGCTTCCGCCGGGCCGGCGTCCTCGGTGTCGCCGCCGCCGCCGTTCTCCGGTGCGCGGCCGTTCCGTGCCCGTGTGCGCCGGGTGGCCCACCGACCGTCACCCGTCGTGACGGCTCGGTTCGGGTCCGGCCCGGCGGTCCGGCCTCCGTTACGTAGCTGTTTCCGGTCAGCGTCTTGACGCGCATGTATGTGAGCGTTAACACTAGGCCGGTCATCGCGTGGAGGTGGTCATGGGCAGTGTCGACGGCGTGAACGAGCGGTACGTCGTGGGGGTCGACTACGGCACCCTTTCCGGGCGGGCTCTGGTGGTCCGGGTCCACGACGGGGCCGAGGTCGGCACGGCCACGCACGAGTACCGCAACGGCGTGATCGAGGCGGCGCTCCCCGACGGCGGTGCGGCGCTGCCTCCCGACTGGGCGCTGCAGGACCCCGAGGACTACCGTGACGTCCTGCGCCACGCCGTCCCCGCCGCCCTGGCCGACGCCGGAGTCGACCCGTCGCGGGTGATCGGCATCGGCGTCGACTTCACCGCCTGCACGGTCCTGCCGACGCTCGCCGACGGCACCCCGCTGTGCGAGCTGCCGGGGCTGCGTCACCGCCCGCACGCCTGGGTGAAGCTGTGGAAGCACCACGCCGCGCAGTCGCACGCCGACCGGATCAACGCGTTGGCCCACGCCCGGCGCGAACCCTGGATCGGCCGTTACGGCGGCAGGATCTCCGCCGAGTGGCAGTTCGCCAAGGGGTTGCAGATCCTCGAGGAGGACCCGGAGACCTACCGGCGTGCCGAGCGTTTCATCGAGGCGGCCGACTGGATCGTGTGGCAGTTGTGCGGTGCGGAGACCCGCAACGTCTGCACCGCCGGGTACAAGGGCATCCGGCAGGACGGCCGGTACCCGTCGGCGGACTTCCTCGGCCAGCTCAACCCCGGTTTCACCGACTTCGTGTCCAAGCTGGACGGCCCGCTGCTGCCCCTGGGCGCCCGGGCCGGCGCCCTGGGCGCCCGGGCCGCCGCCTGGACCGGCCTGCCGCAGGGCGTCGCGGTCGCGGCAGGCAACGTCGACGCGCACGTCACCGCCGCCGCCGCCCGGGCCCTCGACCCCGGCCGCCTGGTCGCCATCATGGGTACCTCGACCTGTCACGTCGTCAACGGCACCCACCCGGCGGAGGTGCCGGGCATGTGCGGCGTCGTCGACGGCGGCATCAGCTCCGGCAGCTGGGGCTACGAGGCCGGGCAGAGCGGCGTGGGCGACATCTTCGCCTGGTTCGTCAACCACGCCGCACCGGCCGGGCTGGACTCGCACGAGCGGCTGACCGAGCTGGCCGCCGCCCAGCCGGTCGGCGCCCACGGCCTGGTGGCGCTGGACTGGTGGAACGGCAACCGGTCGGTGCTGGTCAACCACGACCTGAGCGGCCTGGTCGTCGGCCTGACGCTGGCCACCCGGCCGCCCGACATCTACCGCGCGCTGCTGGAGTCCACCGCGTTCGGCACCCGGATGATCATCGAGGCGTTCGTGGCCGCCGGGGTGCCGGTCACCGACCTGGTCGTCGCCGGCGGCCTCACCTCGAACCGGCTGCTGATGCAGATCTACGCCGACGTGACCAACCGGCCGTTGGGCATCATCGGCTCCGCCCAGGGGCCGGCGCTGGGGTCGGCGATCCACGCGGCGGTGGCCGCCGGCGCGTACCGGACCGTCCACGACGCCTCGGCGGCGATGGGCCGGGTGGACGAGGGCGTCTACCGGCCGGACCCGGCCAACGTGCGGGCGTACGACGCCCTGTACGCCGAGTACCGCGCGCTGCACGACCATTTCGGCCGGGGTGCCACCGACGCCATGCTCCGGCTACGGGCGATCCGCAACGCGGCGGTGCAGGCCACCGCCAGCGCGACCGACACGATCCTGGAGGTGGTCCGATGAACCCCGAGACGGCCCGGCAGGTGAGCGCCCTGCGGCGCACGGTGGCCCACCTGCACGGCGAACTGACCCGGTACGCGCTGGTGGCGTGGACGGCCGGCAACGTCTCGGCGCGGGTCCCCGGGCAGGACCTCCTGGTGATCAAACCCAGCGGGGTCGACTACGACGACCTGACGGCGGAGAGCATGGTCGTCTGCGACCTGAACGGGACCGTGGTCGACGGCGGCGGCTCGCCGTCCAGCGACACCGCCGCCCACGCCTACGTCTACCGGGCGATGCCCGAGGTCGGCGGCGTCGTGCACACGCACAGCCGCTACGCCACCGCCTGGGCGGCCCGGGGCGAGGCGATCCCGTGCTGGCTGACCGCCCAGGCCGACGAGTTCGGCGGGGAGATCCCGGTCGGGCCGTTCGCGCTGATCGGCGGCGACGACATCGGCAAGGGGATCGTCGGCACCCTCTCCGGGCACCGTTCGCCGGCGGTGCTCATGCGCAACCACGGGGTCTTCACGATCGGCAGGGACGCCCGCGCGGCGGTCAAGGCGGCGGTGATGTGCGAGGACGTCGCCCGCACCGCGCACCTGGCCCGCGCGCTCGGGCAGCCGCTGACGATCGCGCAGGCCGACGTCGACGCGCTTCACCAGCGGTACCAGAACGTCTACGGCCAACGCCCGACGTCCGGGTGACCCGACGACGGCCACCTCCCGACGGGCGCCACCCGTCCGGCGGAGCCCTCCTGTCGTACCAACTCCCACCACCACCGCCGGGCCGCACGTTCCCGCAGTACGGCGGTCCGGATCACCCAACCGAGGAGAACCGATGAGAACCAGGAGAACAGCGCGCACCGTCGTGGCGGCCTTCGCCGCCGTACTGCTCGCGGGCAGCGTGGCGGCCTGCGGCAACAGCGACACCGGCGGCGACTCCGGCGGCGACGACAAGATCGTCCTGGGCTTCTCCCAGGTCGGCGCCGAGAGCGGCTGGCGGACGGCGAACAGCATCTCGATCAAGGAGGCCGCCAGCCAGGCGGGGATCGAGCTCAAGTTCGACGACGCGCAGCAGAAGCAGGAGAACCAGATCAAGGCGATCCGGAACTTCATCCAGCAGAAGGTCGACGTGATCGCCTTCTCGCCGGTGGTGGAGTCCGGGTGGGACACGGTTCTCAAGGAGGCGAAGGACGCCGGAATTCCGGTCATCCTGACCGACCGGTCGGTCGACTCGGCCGACAAGACGCTCTACAAGACGTTCCTCGGCTCGGACTTCGTCAAGGAGGGCCGCCTCGCCGGCGAGTGGCTGGTGGAGCAGACCAAGACCGCCAGCGGCCCGGTGAACATCGTCGAATTGCAGGGAACGACCGGCTCGGCGCCGGCCAACGACCGCAAGGAGGGCTTCGCCAAGGCGATCGCCGGCAACCCGAACCTGAAGATCGTCGCGTCCCAGTCGGGTGACTTCAAGCGGGCCGACGGCAAGCAGGTCATGGAGCAGTTCCTCAAGGCCAACCCGGACATCGACGTGCTCTTCGCGCACAACGACGACATGGGTCTCGGCGCACTGGAGGCGATCACCGCCGCCGGCAAGGTGCCCGGCAAGGACATCACCATCATCACCATCGACGCGGTGAAGGACGGGATGCAGGCCCTCGCGGACGGCAAGTTCAACTTCATCGCGGAGTGCAGCCCGCTGCTCGGCCCGCAGCTGATGGACCTGGTGAAGAAGGTCAAGGCCGGCGAGGAGGTGCCCGCCCGCATCGAGACCGAGGAGACCACCTTCACCCAGGAGCAGGCCAAGGCGGCCCTGCCCAACCGCAAGTACTGACCGACGCCGGGGTCGCCGTCCTCGGACGACGACCCCGACACGTCGCTCGCTCGTTTTTACCGACACCATCCAGAAGAGGTCCGATGGGATGACGGGTAGCCGTCCGGTCCTGACCATGACCGGGATCAGCAAGACCTTCCCCGGGGTACGCGCCCTGCACGACGTCGACTTCCGGCTCTTCCCCGGCGAGGTCCACGCCCTGATGGGCGAGAACGGTGCCGGCAAGTCGACCCTGATCAAGGTGCTGACCGGGGTCTACGGAACCGACGAGGGCACGATCACCCTCGACGGTGAGCAGGTCGCCTTCCGCGGCCCGATGCAGGCCGCCGCGTCCGGCGTGAGCACCGTCTACCAGGAGGTCAACCTCTGCACCAACCTGTCGGTGGCGGAGAACGTCTTCATCGGCCGGGAACCCCGCCGTCTCGGCGCGATCCGCTGGGGCGAGATGCGCCGACGGGCACGCCAACTCCTGGCCCGGCTGGACCTCGACATCGACGTGACCGCCCAGCTCGGAACGTACTCGCTGGCCGTGCAGCAGATGGTCGCCATCGCCCGGGCGATCGACGTGCGTGCCCGCGTGCTGGTCCTGGACGAACCGACGTCCAGCCTGGACGCCGGCGAGGTCGCGCAGCTGTTCCGGGTAATGCGGCAGCTGCGCGACGAGGGCATCGCCATCCTCTTCGTGACGCACTTCCTCGACCAGGTCTACGGCATCGCCGACCGCATCACGGTGCTGCGCAACGGCACCCTGGTCGGCGAGTACCGGACCGAGGAGCTGCCGCAGTTCAGTCTCGTCGAGAAGATGATCGGCAAGGAACTCGACGTGCTGGAGCGGCTCGACGAGCAGCAGAAGCGGGTCGGCTCCACTCCGGCCGGCGCGACCCCACTGGTGGACACGGCGGAACTCGGGCGCAAGGGCGCGGTCGCCGCGTTCAGCCTGCGCGTGCACGCCGGTGAGGTGGTCGGCCTGGCCGGCCTGCTCGGCTCCGGCAGGACCGAGGTGGCCCGGCTCCTGTTCGGCGCCGACCGCGCCGACCAGGGCCAGGTCCGCGTCGACGGCGGCAGGACGGCGCTGCGCAACCCGGTCCAGGCCATCGACCACGGCTTCGGGTTCTGCTCGGAGAACCGCCGCGCGGAAGGCATCGTGCCCGATCTCTCCGTGCGCGAGAACATGATGCTGGCGATGCAGGCCGCCCGTGGCTGGCTGCGGCCGATTCCCCGCCGCCGGCAGGACGAGCTGGTCGAGAAGTACATGAAGGCGCTCAGCATCCGGCCGGCGGATCCCGACCTGCCGGTGCGCAACCTCTCCGGCGGCAACCAGCAGAAGGTCCTCCTGGCCCGCTGGCTCATCACCGAGCCGCGGCTGCTGATCCTCGACGAGCCCACCCGCGGCATCGACGTCGGCGCCAAGGCCGAGATCCAGAAGCTGGTGGTGGAACTCTCCGACGGCGGCATGGCGGTGCTGTTCATCTCCGCCGAACTGGAGGAGGTGCTCCGGCTGAGCCACCGGGTCGCCGTGATGCGCGACCGCGCGATGGTCGCCCAGCTCACCAACGACGACACCCTCGACGCCGACCGGGTGATGCAGACCATCGCCAGCGGAACCCACGAGGAGGTGAACCGATGAGCGCCCGCACCGACCGCCTCCGTCCGCTGACCGGCCACCGGCTGTTCTGGCCCGCCCTCGTGCTCGTGGCCATGATCGCCGCCAACACGGTCTACCGGCCCGGCTTCCTCTCGGTGGAGGTGAAGGAAGGTCACCTGTACGGCACCCCGGTCGACATCCTCCGGCTGAGCGCGCCGCTGATCCTCGTCGCGCTCGGCATGACCCTCGTGATCGCCACCGGCGGCATCGACCTCTCCGTCGGCTCGCTCTGCGCCATCAGCGGCGCCATCGCCTGCCTCTACATCAGCGAGGCCCCCGACCAGAACAGCCTCTCCACCGTGTGTACGGCGCTCGCGCTGACCTTCGGCGTCGCGCTCGTGCTCGGCGCCTGGAACGGGGTGCTGGTCGCCGTCATCGGCATCCAGCCCATCATCGCCACGCTGATCCTGATGGTGGCCGGACGCGGGCTCGCCCAGCTGATCACCGAGGGCCAGATCATCACGATCAACTCCGGCCCGTACCGGGCGATCGGGCTCGGGCACGTGTTGACGCTGCCCCTGGCCGTCGTCATCGCCCTCGCGGCGGCCCTGCTGGTCGCCGCGTTCACCCGCCGCACCGCCCTCGGCCTGATCGTCGAGTCCGTCGGCGGCAACGCCGAGGCCAGCCGGCTGGCCGGCATCCGCTCCGGCCGGATCGTCTTCCTGGTCTACGTCGCCAGCGCCGCCTGTGCCGCGCTCGCCGGGTTCATGATGACCGCCAACGTCTCCAGCGCCGACGGCAACGCCGCCGGCCTGTGGATCGAACTGGACGCGATCCTCGCGGTGGTCATCGGCGGCACGTCCCTCGCCGGCGGCCGGTTCTCGCTCGGCGGCACCGTCCTCGGCGCGCTGATCATCCAGACCCTCACCACCACGGTGTACGCCATGAACATCTCGCCGCAGACGTCGCTGTTGTTCAAGGCGGTCGTCGTCATCGCCGTCTGCCTCATCCAGTCACCGGCGTTCCGGGCCAGGTTCAGCCGTCGGCGTGGGAGCACGGCGAGGCCCGCGCCGAAGCAGCGGGAGAAGGAGCAGGTGCCGGCATGAGCAGCACGTCGTTGACCACCGGCCGCGCCTGGCGCCCCACGCTGGCGCGGCGGCACGTCCCCGTCCTGGCCACCCTCGCCCTGCTGCTGGTGATGTACGCCGTCGGCGTCTCCCAGTACCGCGCGTTCTCCAACGTCCAGGTCGTCTTCAACGTCCTCATCGACAACGGCTTCCTGCTGGTCGTCGCGGTCGGGATGACCTTCGTGATCCTCACCGGCGGCATCGACCTGTCGGTCGGGGCGGTGGTCGCCATGACCGCGATGGTGTCGGCCTCCCTGCTCCAGGGCGGGACGCCCGCCGCCCTGGTGCTCGTCGTCGCCCTGCTGATCGGCCCGACGCTCGGGTTCCTCATGGGCTGCGCGATCCACTTCTTCGACATCCAGCCGTTCATCGCCACCCTCGCGGGCATGTTCTTCGCCCGGGGCATGTGCACGTTCATCAGCGACGCGTCCATCCCCATCACCGACGGGTTCTGGACCACCATGTCGCAGGAGCGCATCGGCGACCCGCGCGGCAACTTCGTGTCGATCAGCGTGCTGATCGCGTTCGCGGTGGTGCTCGTCGCGGCGTACGTGCTCACGTACACCCGCTTCGGCCGCAACGTGTACGCGATCGGCGGCAACCCGCAGTCGGCGCTGCTGATGGGCCTGCCGGTGGGACGCACCCGGATCGCCGTGTACACGGTCAGCGGGCTCTGTTCGGCCGTCGGCGGCATCCTGCTGTCGTTCTACACCCTGTCCGGCGCGCCCCTGATCGCCATCGGCATGGAACTGGACGTGATCGCGGCCGTCGTCATCGGCGGCACCGTGCTCACCGGCGGGTCGGGCTACGTGTTCGGCACCGTGCTCGGCGTGCTGGTCCTGGGCGTGATCCAGACCCTGATCACGTTCGACGGCAGCCTCAACTCCTGGTGGACCAGGATCGTCATCGGCGGGCTGCTCTTCGCCTTCATCCTGCTCCAACGCCTCATCGGCATCCGCTTCAAGTGACCGCCCTTCTCGCGGAAGGCAATTCCATGGCAACGCACGCTGAACCCGAGGTCTGGTTCCTCACCGGGAGCCAGGGCCTGTACGGCGAGGACACCCTCCGGCAGGTCGCCGACCAGTCCCGGCAGATCGCCGCGCAGCTCGACGCCTCTCCCGGCATTCCCGTCCGGGTGGTCTGGAAGCCGGTCCTCACCTCCAGCGCCGACATCCTCACGGCGTGCCGGGACGCCGCCGTGCAGGGCGCGGTCGGGGTGATCGCCTGGATGCACACCTTTTCGCCGGCCAAGATGTGGATCTCCGGCCTGGACGCCCTGCGGACACCGCTGCTGCACCTGCACACCCAGGCCAACGTCCTGCTGCCCTGGGACGACATCGACATGGACTTCATGAACCTCAACCAGGCCGCCCACGGCGACCGCGAGTTCGGCTACATCCAGACCCGCCTCGGCGTCGCCCGCAAGACCGTCGCCGGGCACGTCAGCGACCCACGGGTGACCGCCCGGATCGGCTCCTGGGCCCGCGCCGCCCTCGGCTACTCGGCGATGCGCTCGCTGCGGCTGGCCCGCTTCGGCGACAACATGCGCGACGTGGCCGTGACCGAGGGCGACAAGGTCGAGGCGGAGCTGCGCTTCGGCGTCTCGGTCAACACCTACGGGGTCAACGACCTGGTCACGGTCGTCGACCAGGTGACCGGGGCGCAGGTCGACGACCTGGTCAAGGAGTACGAAGACAGCTACCGGACCGACCCGCGGCTACGGCCCGGCGGTGCCCGGCACGACGCCCTGCGCTACGCCGCGCGCCTGGAGCTGGGGCTGCGCACCTTCCTCGACGAGGGCGGCTTCCGGGCCTTCACCACGAACTTCGAGGACCTCGGCGGCCTGCGCCAACTGCCCGGCATCGCCGTGCAACGGCTGATGGCCGACGGCTACGGCTTCGGCGGCGAGGGCGACTGGAAGACCTCCGTCCTGGTCCACACCCTCAAGGCGATGGCGGTCGGCGTCGAGGGGGGCACCTCCTTCATGGAGGACTACACCTATGACCTCACCCCGGGCGAGGAGCTCGTCCTCGGCGCCCACATGCTCGAGGTGTGCCCGACGATCGCGGGAGACACGCCGACCGTCGAGATCCACCCGCTGAGCATCGGTGGTCGGGAGGACCCGGTGCGGCTGGTGTTCGACGCCGCGCCCGGCCCGGCGGTGGTGCTCGGCATGGCGGACATGGGCGACCGCTTCCGCCTGGTGGCCAACGAGGTCGACGTGGTGACGCCGCCGCACCCGCTGCGGAAGCTGCCGGTGGCCCGCGCCGTGTGGCGGCCCCGCCCGCACCTGGCCGGTTCGGCGGAGGCGTGGATCACCGCCGGCGCGCCCCACCACACCGTCCTGTCCCAGGCGGTGGGCGTGGACGAGCTGCACGACCTGGCCGAGATGACCCGCACCGAGCTGGTGGTCATCGACGCCGACACCGAGCCGCGTCGCTTCGCCAACGAGATCCGGTGGAACCAGGCGTACCACCGCCTCGCCCGGGGGTTCTGACCGTCCCGTTCGCGTGGACGCCGGTCCGGGGTTCCCACCGGAGCGGGCGAGCGCCGGCGGAGGGTGTCCCGCCGGCCGCGCACCTGCCGGAGGATCCGCCGCGTGCCCACCCCGGCCCCGCGGCCGCCTCCGGTGTGGCAGGTCGCGGGCGGTGTCCGCCCGGTGGTGCGCGGCGGCTGACGTAGACTGGCCGCGATCCGGCGTCGGCCAGCGGGGCACCTCCGTGGCGGCTGCGAGAGCGACGTCGTGCCCAACCGGGCCGATCCAGCCGACGCCGACCGGGCGCGGCCGTCGACGGGGCCGGTGGGGAAGGGTGAGGTGGCGGTGCGCGCTCCTGCGATGACGGATGTGGCGCGCCTCGCCGGCGTCTCCCACCAGACGGTGTCGCGGGTCCTGAACGGTCATCCCAACGTACGCGAGCAGACCCGCCTGCGGGTCCAGGCCGCGATCGCCGAACTCGGCTACCGCCCCAACCGGGCCGCCCGGGCGCTGGTCACCGGCCGGTCCCAGGTGATCGGCGTGGTCGCGCAGAACACCACCCTCTACGGCCCGGCGTCCCTGCTCGCGGCCCTCGAACAGACGGCCGCCGAGGCGGGGTTCGCCGTCAGCGTCGGCAGCGTGCGCGACCTCGACCACCAGTCGATCTCGGCGGCGGTCGAGCGGCACCTCGCGCACCGGGTCGCCGGCATCGTGGTGATCGCGCCGGTCGAGTCGGCGGGGGAGGCCCTCGAACGGCTCCCCAAAGACGTTCCGCTGGTCACGGTCGACGGCGATCCGCGCAGTCCGGTGCCCCTGGTGACGGTCGATCAGGTCGCGGGCGCCCGGGCCGCCACGCAGCACCTCCTCGATGCCGGGCACCGGACGGTGTGGCACGTCTCCGGGCCGTCGGACTGGTTCGACAGCGCGGGCCGGATCGACGGGTGGCGGGAGACCCTGCGGGCGGCCGGCGCCGAGGTGCCGCCGCTGCTGCCGGCGGACTGGTCGGCGGCGGCCGGGTACCGGTGCGGGCAGATGCTGGCCCGGATGCCCGAGGTCACGGCCGTCTTCACCGCCAACGACCACCTGGCGCTCGGGGTGCTGCGGGCCTTGCACGAGCATGGCCTGCGGGTACCGGACGACATCAGCGTGGTCGGCTTCGACGACGTGCCGGAGGCGGCCTACTTCATTCCGCCGCTGACCACGGTGCGACCCGACTTCGCCGCGGTCGCCCGCGCGAGCCTCGACCTGCTGCTGGCCCAGCTGGAGACGGACGCCGCCGGCCCCCTGCGGCGGACCATCGCACCCTCGCTGGTCGCCCGCCGCAGCGTCGCCGCCCCACCACGGCGCTGATCGACGGCGGCCTTGCCGCCCGGATCGCCGACGCTGTCGGGATCCTCCGCCCGTGCTTGTGAGCGATCACACCGTTCGGTCGAGCCGGTCCGGCGAGCCGTCCGCCCGGCCGGTTCGTCCGGGTGGCTTCGTCGCGGTAGATCACCCTGCCGATCCGGGAGGCGCGGCAGACTGAAGTTCGAGAGACCTCTTGACAGACGTCGATGTTAACGCAAACATTGCCTTGTTTCGCGCAGGTAAACGCCGTCGCATGTGTCTCGGTTCGCCCGTGCTCCCCTCCGGACGAGCCGCCGGCCGCCACGCCGCGGCGTCGTCACGCTGGTGTCGCGACCCGCTCGTCCGGCGTCGGCCCGACCAACGGAGGAACTCGGTGGAACTGGCGGACGAGATGCGGTGGTGGCGCGGCTGGCGGTGGTTGTCGGCTGCGGTGGTGGCGGTGGCGACGCTGGCGGCTTCGGGTGCGCTGGTGGGGTTGCCGTCGGCGTGGGCGGCGGTGGTCGACCCGCAGGCGACGTACGTGTTCGTGAATCGGCACAGCGGCAAGGCGATGGATGTCTTCGACTGGTCGACGGCTGATGGCGCGCCGGTGAATCAGTGGGCGCGTAACGATCTGGCGGTGCAGCAGTGGCAGTTCGTGGACGCGGGCGGTGGTTTCTACAAGGTTCGTTCGCGGCACAGTGGGAAGGTGCTGGACCTGCCGGACGCGGCGGATGGTGGGCGGTTGGTGCAGCGGGGCGACGGTGGGGTGGCGTCGCAGCAGTTCCGGTTGCAGGATTCGGCGGGCGGGTTCGTGCGGTTCGTGAACCGGGCCAGTGGCAAGGTCATCGACGGGTGGGACTGGTCCACGGCCGATGGCGCGATGCTGGCCGGCTACCGGGATCTCGACGGCGCCAACCAGCAGTGGCAGCTCGTCCGCCTCGGCGGCGAACCGCCCACGACCGCGCCGCCGACCGGCACGCCCCCGGCGTCCTATCCACAGCCCGGCAGGGTGTCCGGCGACATCGGCGTGCACGATCCGACGGTGGTCAAGCGGCCCGGGGGCGGCTACCTCGTCGCCCACACCGGCACCGACATCGCGCTGAAGACCTCCACCGACCGGGTCACCTTCCGCAACGCCGGCTCGGTCTTCCCCGGCGGAGCGCCGTGGACCACCACCTACACCGGCGGTGCGCGTAACCTCTGGGCGCCCGACCTGTCGTACCACGACGGCCGCTACCACCTGTACTACTCGGCGTCGACCTTCGGCTCGAACCGGTCGGCCATCTTCCTGGCCACCAGCACCACCGGCGCGTCGGGCAGCTGGACGAACCAGGGCCTGGTCGTCGAGTCACGCACCACCGACACCTTCAACGCCATCGACCCGAACCTGGTCGTCGACGACCAGGGCCGCTGGTGGCTGAGCTTCGGCTCGTTCTGGTCCGGCATCAGGATGATCGAGCTGGACCCGACCACCGGGCGCCGGCTGGGTACCGCGATGCACAGCCTCGCCAGCTACGGGCCCGGGATCGAGGCACCCGTCATCGTCAAACGCGGCGCCTGGTACTACCTGTACGTCTCGTTCGACCGCTGCTGCCAGGGTGCCAGCAGCACCTACCGCGTGATGGTCGGCCGCTCCGCCGTGGTGACCGGGCCGTTCGTCGACCGCGCCGGCCGCGACATGCGCTCCGGCGGCGGCACGCAGCTCCTGGCCTCGCACGGCGCAGTCCACGGCCCCGGACACCAGGCCGTGCTCGCCGACACCGACGGCGACCACCTCTTCTACCACTACTACGCCGACAACGGCGCGTCGCTGCTCGGCATCAACCGGATCGGGTATGACGCGGCCGGCTGGCCCTACCTCTACTGACCGGCGGTCGCCCAACCTCACGGAGGACAGATGCAACCATCCCCACCGCCCAAGCCCCGCGACCGTGTCACCCGCCGCCCCGTCGACGGGCAGCGCACCGGCCGTCGTGCCCCACGGTGCCTGCGGTCACTCCTGACCGTCATGTCGGTGCTGCTCGTCGTGTCGGCGGGCCTGCCGCCGGCCGAGCCGGCGCTCGCCGCACCGGCGGTGAACTACACCAACCCGCTGGCGAACCAGCGGGCCGACCCGCACATCGTCAAGCACACCGACGGCTACTACTACATGACCGCCACGGTGCCGCAGTACGACCGGATCGTGCTGCGCCGGGCCACCACGCTGCAAGGGCTGGCGACGGCGGCGGAGACGACGATCTGGCACCGGCACACCACCGGGGAGATGGGCGCCCACATCTGGGCGCCGGAGATCCACTTCATCAACAACCGGTGGTACGTCTACTTCGCCGCCGGCCGGACCGACGACGTGTGGCGGATCCGGATGTATGTGCTGGAGAACGCGAGCCCGAACCCGCTGACCGGCTCGTGGACCGAACGCGGGCGGATCACGACCCCGTGGGACACCTTCAGCCTGGACGCCTCGACCTTCGTGGCCAACGGCGTGCGCTATCTGACCTGGGCGCAGCAGGAGCCCGGCATCTCCACCAACTCCAACGTCTACCTCGCCCGGATGGGCAGCAATCCGTGGCAGATCACGGGCCCGGTGACCCGGCTCGTCGTGCCGACGTACGACTGGGAGACCCGCGGCTACCGGGTCGCCGAGGGCCCGGCCGTCATCCAGCGCAACGGCCGGCTCTTCCTGACCTACTCGGCCAGCGCCACGGACGCCAACTACTGCCTCGGCATGCTGAGCGCCTCGGCCACGGCGAACCTGCTCGACGCCGCCTCCTGGCGCAAGAGCCCGACCCCGGTGTTCGCCAGCAACGCGGCCACCGGGCAGTACGGTCCCGGCCACAACTCGTTCACCGTCTCGGAGGACGGGCAGAGCGACATCCTGGTCTACCACGACCGCAACTACCGCGACATCGTCGGCGACCCGCTCGACGACCCGAACCGGCGGACCAGGATCCAGAAGGTCTACTGGAACGCCGACGGCACCCCGAATTTCGGCATTCCGGTGCCGGACGGCGCCACACCGGTCCGGTTGCGCTCGCACGACCTGAGCACCAGCTACATCCGGCACTACGACCACCGGGCCCGCGTCGAGCCGAACGTGACCGTGCTGGCCGACTCGCAGTTCCGCATCGTCACCGGGCTCGCCGGTGCCGGCACCGTGTCGCTGGAGTCGACCAACTTCCCGGGTCACTACCTGCGCCACCGTGACTTCGGCCTCTACGTGGAGCGGGACGACGGCTCGGCCCTCTTCCGCGGCGACGCGAGCTTCCACCGCCGGGCCGGCCTGGCCGCCGGCGCCGGGATCTCCCTGGAGGCGCAGAACTTCCCGGGCCGCTACGTGCGCCACCGGGATGGCCTGCTCCAGTTGGAGGCGGTGAGTTCGACCGCCGAGCGTGCCTCCGCCACCTTCCACCTGGAGTAGCCGCCCAGGGCGGACGGCGTCCGGTGGGAGCAGCGGGTCGGCCGGGTGGCCGACCCGCTGCGCCGGTTGCGGCCGGGTGCGGGCCGGCGGCCCGCACCCGGCCGGTCAGATGAAGCGCCAGCGTTGGTCGGCGGCACCGCTGTCCGCGGCGAGGACGACCTGCGCGCCCTGGCTGCCGGAGCCGCCGCTGACGCCGAGGACCCGGCCACCGTTGGCGCACTGGACGCGGAAGTAGCCGTTGCCGCCGTGGCGCAGCCGCCACCGGTGGTCGGTCGTACCGTTGTCGGCCCACTGGACGATCCGGGCCCCGGCCGTGCCGACGCCGCCCTCGACGCCGAGCACCTTGCCGCTGTGCGCGTTGCGCAGCCGCAGGTAGCCGCCGGTGTCGACGATCGCGGTCCAGAGGTGGTCGGCGGTGCCGCTGTCGCCCCACTGGATGACGAGCCCGCCGTCGGCGGTGGACATGTTCTGTACGCCGAGCACCAGCCCGCTGGCCAGGTTCTGGATGCGGCGGCTGCCGTTCGGCACGAACCGCCACTGGTTGTCCGGGCTGCCGTTGTCCGGGTCCTGCACCGCCGGGGCGCCCTGCGCGGTGGAGCCACCGGAGATGCCGAGCAGCTTGCCGGTGTGCACGTTGCGCAGCTTGTGACCGCCGTCGCCCACGTCGACGACCGTCCAGAGGTGGTCGGCGGTGCCGTTGTCCGCCCACTGGAGGACGCGCGCGCCGTCGGCGGTGGACATGTTCTCCACGCCGAGCACCTTGCCGCTGTGGACGTTGCGCAGCCGGATCGCCGACCCGTCGACCAGGATCTGCCAGTCGTGGTCCGCGGTGCCGGTGTCGCCCCACTGCAGGGCGGGTCCGCCGTCGGCCGTGGACATGTCCTGGATGCCGAGCACGAGCCCGCTGGCCGCGTTGGCCAGGCGGAAGCTCGCCCCGCCACCGCCACCGCCGGTCCTCCAGTACACGGTGTAGTTGTGTCCGTGGGCGTCGTGGAACGGCCCGAGGCCGACGGTGGTGCCGTCGGCGACGGCGGTGAACGCCAGGGTGTCGCCGCCGGTCCGCCGGATCGAGCCGGTGTCCAGCGAGGGAAGCCCGGCCAGGGTGGTGTTGCCGTAGTTGCCGGCCAGCACCACCGGGCCGTACGTGATCGCCTGCACGGCCGTGTCGTCGTTGGCGGCCACCATGGCGACCCGCATCGGCAGCCGGATCGTGACCACGTCGCCGGAGGTCCAGGCGCGGGTCAGGGCGGCGTAGCCGCCCGGCGTCGGGGAGACGATCTGCGGCGTGCCGTTGACACTGACGGTCGCCCCGCTCGTCCACGCCGGGATCCGGATCCGCATCGTCCAGGTGCCGGCCGCGGAGCCGGTGACGGTCAGGGTGGTGGTGTCGCTGACCGGGTACGAGGTGGCCTGGGTGACGGTGATCCCGCGGCTCGTCCAGTTGAGCACCGAGGGCATGAACAGGTTCACCGTCAACGTGGTGCCGTCGCGGAAGTAGATGGAGTCCATCAGGGTGGTGTTGGTCTCCAGGCCGGTGCCCTGGCAGCACCAGAAGGAGTGGTAGTCGGTGCTCCAGGTGCCGCCGCCCCAGGCCGGGCCCACGCCGCGCCGTCCGCCCGGGTTGAGCGGCGTGAAGTAGGTGACGTGGCCGTGGCCGTCTGCCGGGTTCTGCTGGCCGATCATGTGGTTGAGCAGGGCCCGTTCGTAGAAGTCGAAGTACGCGGCCCGGTTCGGCTCCAGCGTCCACAGCTCCCTGGTCAGCTTGAGCATGTTGTACGTGTTGCACGCCTCGCAGGTGTCGGTACGCAGGTATCCGGCGATGGCGTCGGGGGCCCGGAAGTGTTCCGCCTGGCTGTTGCCGCCGATCACGTAGGTGTGCGCGTCGACGGTGATGTTCCACGCGTTGGTGGCGATGTCCCGGTAGCGGGTCGTGCCGGTGGCCTTGAACTCCCGGGCGGCGCCGATCCACTTCGGCACCTGCGTGTTCGCGTGCAGCCCGTTGAGCTGGTCGGAGTTGGCGGCGAGCGGGTTGAACACGGCGCTGTGGTCGAACCGCTGGGCGACGGTGAGCCACCGGACGGTGCCGGTCTGCTGGTACAGGTCGGTCAGTACGGCGTTCATGCCGCCGAACTCGGTGCCCAGCATGGCCTGTGTCTGCGTCGCGGTGAGCCGGCTGGTGCGCAGGTCGACCCAGCCGGCGAGCGCCAGCAGCACGTCGCGGGCCTGCGTACTGCCGATGAGGCGCCACACGTCGAGCAGGCCGGCGAGGGTCTTGTGGACGCAGTAGTACGGCACGTTGCCGTTGCTCAGCGTCCGGGCTTCGAGGGCGGCGAAGTCGGACTCCGGGAACCCGGACAGGTATCCGGCGTTGAAGCCGGCCGCACCGTTGTTCGCCTGACACTTCGCCAGCTCGGCGACCATGTGCTCGGCCTTGTTCCGGCAGGCGGTGTCGCCGAGCACCGCCCAGGCGTGCGCCCAGGCGGTGAGGAAGTGCCCCTGCACGTGGGTGCGGAACGGAAACGTCGGCGCGTCCCAGCCGCCGGTCGCGGCGGCGCCGGCGGTGGAGATGCGGTGATTGGCGCGGAAGTTGTAGAGCAGCCGGTCGACGTCGACGAACCGCAGGTAGTTCAGGGTGCGGTTCTGGTTGTCCAGCCAGCGGCTGGCGGTCAGCCGGACCTGGCCGGGCTCGAACGGGTGGGCGGAGACGCCGATGTCGGGCCGGACCGGCGGGAGCGCGGCGCTGGCGGCGCTCCCGGCGGCGAGGGACCCGACGGCGGAGCCGGCTACGGAGGCGACGGCTGTCGCGCCGGCGGTTCGCAGGAGTAGTCGACGGTTCAGCGGGGGGACGGGCATCACGGTCTCCTAGCTGGGGGGATGGCCTCCGGTCGGGGACGGACCGGACGAGTCGGCGGGACCGGTCGCGCCGCCGGGACGTCAGGAGGTGATCCGGAAGGTGGCGTCCTGCCGGTCGGTGACGGCGGAGGACGCGCTCAGCGGGTCGATGCGCAGCAGGTAGCCGGCGTGGCGCAGGTAGCGGTCCGGGTAGTTGTGCGAGCGGAAGGACGTCCACGACGGGTCGGCGAGCCCGGCGGTTCGGTGGAAGGTGGCGTCGGCCCGGAAGGTCGCGGTGTTGTCGTTCGGGTCCAGGCGGAGCGCGTAGCCGCTGTGGCGCAGGTAGTTGCCGGGGCGGTTCACCGATTCGAAGGACACCCCGCCGGCGTCGGCGAGGCCGGGGACCAGCCGCCACATCTGGTCCTGGTACGGGTCGAACGGGTACGCGTCGATCCGGGCCACGCCGTCGAGGTGCCGTACGAAGCGGTCCGGGAAGTTGGACGACTTCAGCCGCACCCAGTTCGGCGCTCCCCACCGGCTGAGCAGGCCGGCGTACTCGGCCTCGGTGACGCCCAGGACCGAGCCGTGCTTCGAGTTCAGTGGCGGGCAGTAGTCACGCTGGTGGAGCACCGACCACGAGTTGCCGCCGAGGTTGCCGGTCGACCACAGGTAGAAGTCGTTGTTGACCGGGCTGAACGAGTCTCCCCACAGCCACCAGCCGGCGCCGTCGTTGCGTTTGACCAGGTGCGCTCCCTCGATGGCGTTGCCCTGGCGCAGGCCGCCGGTGTAGGTGGTGAAGCTCTGCGGGGCGCCCGTGCTCGATCGGGCGCCGTACAGGTTTCCGTCAGCGAGGTTCTTGTAGTAGAGGTAGGTCAGACCGCCGTCGACGTGGATGTCCGCGTCGAGTACCGGGTACCCGGGGCTGAAGTAGGTCTGTGGGGCGCTCACGGTGCGAAAGTCGCTCGTGTAGTTCACCAGGAACAGGTCCGTGGTGGTGTCGGCCGAGTAGACGATGCCGTACTGGCCGCGCCCGGCGTCCCAGAAGACGGTCGGCGCCCAGGTGTGCGCGTTGTACGTGTGCATCCGGAGTCGGCGGTAGCCGGTGAAGCTGGTCAGGTTCGCGGAGTCCCAGACGTGCAGGTACTGGCTCTTCAGGCCGAAGTCGGTGCCGTGCAGGTCCGTGGCGACGACGACGAAGGTGCCGTCGAGCTTGCGGTGGACGAACGGGTCCCGCAGGCCGAGGGTGCCGGCGGTGGGGGTGGCGACCGGGTTGTTCTGGTTCAGTGGGCTCCAGTGCAGACCGTCCCGGCTCACCGCGAGGTGCAGGCCGTAGTCGGCTCCCTGGAACTGCGGCGACTCGGTGAAGTAGGCCTTGACGTACCCGCTGTAGGTCGCGGCCGGGGCCGCCCGGGCGGGGAGCGTCAGCCCGCTGGCGGCGGCGCCGGCCGCCACCGCGCCCAGGGTGAAGGCTCGTCGGGTCAGGAGCATCTTATTGACCTCTCTCGATGACGGTGGTTCGCCGAAGGCGATGAGGTGGCGGCGCGGCGCGGTCGGGGCCTTGGCGGTGGTGCGCTAGGTGACGCCCGCCCGGCGGCTCCGGGCGGAATGGCCGGCGTCGATCGGCTTATGCAGGAGCGTCGATGTTATCGCTAACATAGCCGGCGTCGGTCTGGGTCGCAAGGTTCTCGACTCCGGCGCGGCGCGCGGCGGTCGGCCCGGCGCCGTCGGCGGCGCGGCGGATCGGGTGGGGTCGGGTGGCCTGCTCGCCCTCGCCCCGGCGCCGGTGGCGCGCGTCCGCCGGTGCCCGGCGTGGGGAGGGCTCGGCTGGTCCGGCCGCCCAGCCCCGGCGCCTGGCGCGGCCTTCGGATCTTCGCGGACACCGCACCGCAATCCGGGCACGTCCTTGCGTGGTGATAGACGTCTCCCTATGCTCGCTCTTGGAAAGCGCTTTCCACGAAGACGAAGCGTCCTGACGAGGGCCGACCCGTCACCGCGTCCCGTGGTGACGGTCCGCGCGAGTCATCGCCGGCCGGACGGGTTCGGGTCCCCTGCGGGACCGTCCGGCGGGGCGGCACGTCCGGGGCCGGCGCGCACGACCGCGTCCGGGCGCCGGGACGCGCCGGGGCGGCGGCCGCGCGCCGACGCAGTGGGCGCCGTCGGCCGGGGCGCGGCGACGGCGCCGTCATTGGAGAAGGAGCACCACGTCGGGGTCGACCGGCACCCGGGCGGCCCGGGGACGGGCCGCCGCGAGGGGCCGCCGGGGCGACCGCGGTGTGTGACGACCGCAGCACCACCACCACCACCACGCAGTAGCAGACGAAGGTAGGCGAGATGAGACGACCAGGCGCACTGAGACTCCAGGCCGCGCTGGCCACGATGGCCGTCGGGGCCGTGATCGGCGTGGCGCTGCAGGTGCCGCAGGCCTCGGCGGCGGCCGGCGGCGCGAGCGGCTACGCGACCCTCAACGGCGGGACCACCGGCGGCGCGGGCGGGCAGACGGTACGGGCCAGCACGGGGACCGCGATCCACGCGGCCCTGTGCGGCCGGGCCAGCAGCAGCACCCCGATCGTCATCGAGGTCCAGGGCACCATCAACCACGGCAACACCAGCAAGGTGTCGGGCACGAGCTGCAACACCGCCGACGGCGTGATCGAGCTCAAGCAGATCAGCAACGTCACGATCATCGGCGTCGGCACCGGAGCCGTCTTCGACCAGCTGGGCATCCACATCCGCGAG
This sequence comes from Micromonospora sp. CPCC 205561, assembly GCF_036906775.1. Taxonomy (NCBI): domain Bacteria; kingdom Bacillati; phylum Actinomycetota; class Actinomycetes; order Micromonosporales; family Micromonosporaceae; genus Micromonospora; species Micromonospora sp. CPCC 205561. Next base: position 40,786 of record NZ_JBAKHV010000030.1, read on the forward strand.
GCCAGCAACATCGTCATCCGGAACGTGACCATCCGCAACGTCAAGAAGTCGGGCTCTCCGACCTCCAACGGCGGCGACGCCATCAGCATGGAGAGCGACGTCCGCAACGTCTGGGTCGACCACACGACCCTGGAGGCCTCGGGTGGGGAGTCGGAGGGCTTCGACGGCCTCTTCGACATGAAGGACAACACCCAGTACGTGACGCTGTCCTACAGCATCCTGCGCAACTCCGGCCGGGGCGGCCTCATCGGGTCCAGTGAGAGCGACCGCTCGAACGGCTTCGTCACCTTCCACCACAACCTGTACGAGAACATCGATTCGCGTACGCCCCTGCTGCGCGGCGGCATCGCGCACATCTACAACAACACGTACGTGAACCTGCACGAGTCCGGCATCAACTCCCGGGCCGGGGCCAGGGCCAAGGTGGAGAACAACCACTTCAAGGACTCCAAGGACGTGCTGGGCACGTTCTACACCAGCGAGGCCGGCTACTGGCAGGTCGCCGGCAACATCTTCGACAACGTGACCTGGTCCAGCCCCGGCACCGACACCAACCCCGCCGGGCCCAACCCGCAGTCCAACACCAGCGTCAGCATCCCGTACTCCTACCGCCTCGACGGGGCAGCCTGCGTGCCGGACATCGTCCGCCAGACGGCGGGTGCGAACAAGGGCCTGCAGGAGTCGAACGGCAACTGCTCGCCGCAGACCCCGGCGCCGACCACCCCGGGACCCGGGCCGACCGGCCCGACCCCGGGACCGACCGGCAGCCCCACCCCGGGGCCGACCGGCAGCCCCACCCCCGGGCCGACGCAGCCCGGCGGGACCAACCTCAGCCTCGGTGCCGGCTCCGACGGCTCCAGCAAGGCCAGCGGGACGAGCTACGGAAACGTCCGCGACGGCAACCTGGGCACGCACTGGTCGCCGGCCGGTCCGACCGGTGTCATCTCCATCAAGTGGGGTTCCGCCACCCGGGTGTCCAGGGTCGTCATCCGGGAGGCTCCGGGATCCGCCGGCGCCATCGGCTCGTGGCAGCTCGTCAACCACGACACCGGTGCCGTCCTGGTCTCCGGCAGCGGGGCGGGTGCCGTGACCTTCCCCGCGTCCTCGCTTACCAAGATCACCTACAGGATCACCGGCTCGACCGGTACGCCGAAGGTCGCGGAGTTCGAGACCTACGCGTAGCGGCGCGGCCCGCCGCCCGGTCCGGGGCGGCGGCCGGCCCGACCGCCCGGTGCCGGGGCCGTGGCCGCCGTCACAGGGTGACCGCCGGGAACGAGGGCCGGGGCCGTCGGCATGACGGCTCCGGCCCTCCGCCGTCCGCCCGGACCCGACGTCCCGGATCGTCCGCGGGCGCGGCCGACCGACGCTGACGCCCGCCCGGTTGCCGTCAGGCGCGCCGGGCGCGCCGGCGCGGGGAGCAACGTCCGGCCCGGGTCCCGTCCGGCCCGGGGTCCGTCCCCGGACCGGCCGCCGGTCGGCTTGGACCCCGGCACGCCCGATCCGGCGCTGTCTCGCCGGGTTCTGTCTGGATTCGGGGTTCATGCGGCGATCGGCGGGCATAGCGTCAGGCGTGGCGGCTCCCGCCGCCGGGCCGCCCCCCGAGGGCGGTCAGGACGACCTGACGGTGGTGCGACGTGGACGATACCGATCCGACGATGCTGGATCAGCGGGAACGACGTGGCCAGGGGCTGCCCCGAGTGCTGGGCGTGGTGAGCCTCGCCCTCGGCGCGGGCGGGCTGCTCGCCCCGCGTACGGTGGCCCGGCTCTCCGGTGTGGACGACTCACCCGTCGCGTGCACGGTGATCCGGGCCGTGGGGGCCCGCGAACTCGGCCACGCGGCGGGACTGCTCGGCGGCCGTCGGCCGGCCGGTTGGACGTGGACCCGGGTCGCCGGGGACGCCGTCGACCTGGCCGTGCTCGGGCGGGCGCTGGCCGACCGGCGCGGCGAGCGTCGCCGCCGGGTCGCCGTCACCACCGCCGTGATCGGCGGGATCGCGGCCGTCGACCTCTTCGCCGCCGTTCGCGCCGGCCAGGCCCGCCGTGCCCGTGGGCGGGTCATCGACATGGAACTCGCGGTCACCGTGAACCGGTCCCCGACCGAGGCGTACCGGTTCTGGCGCGACCTGGAGAACCTGCCCACGTTCATGTCCCACCTGGAGTCGGTGCGCGCCGAGGACCTGCGCCGCTCGCACTGGACGGCGCGGGGGCCGGCCGGACGCCGGATCGAGTGGGACGCGGAGATCGTCGACGACCAGCCGAACCGGTCGATCGCCTGGCGCTCGCTGCCCGGCACCCGGGTGCCCAACGCCGGCCGGGTCCGGTTCGTGCCCGCGCCCGGCGACCGGGGGACCGAGGTCCGGGTGCGGCTGCGGTACGCACCCCCGGCCGGCGCGCTCGGCCGGGCCGTGGCGAAGCTCTTCGGCGAGGAACCCGAGCAGCAGGTCCGCGACGACCTGCGCCGGTTCAAGCAGGTGGTGGAGACCGGTGAGGTGGTCCGCTCCGAGGGCAGCCCGGACGGCATCTCACTGCGCCAGCAGGTCATGCAGCGACCCGCGCAGCCGCTGCCGATCGCCCACCGCTGACCGCCCACCACCCGAGAGGAGAGACGATGAAGGCCACCGCCTGGATGGGCAAGGACAGCGTCAAGGTCGTCGACGTGCCCGACCCGACCATCATGAACGCCCGCGACGCGATCGTGCGGATCACCTCGACCGCGATCTGCGGCTCCGACCTGCACCTCTACCACGGCTACATCCCCGCGATGCGCAAGGGCGACATCCTCGGCCACGAGTTCATGGGCGAGGTGGTGGAGGTCGGCCCGCAGGTGCGCAACCTGCGCCCCGGCGACCGGGTCGTGGTGCCGTTCCCGATCGCCTGTGGGCACTGCTCGGCCTGCCAGCGCGGGCTCTACTCGGTCTGTGAGAACTCCAACCCCAACGCCGGGGTGGCCGAGAAGATCATGGGTCACTCGCCCGCCGGCATCTTCGGCTACTCCCACCTGCTCGGCGGCTACGCCGGCGGCCAGGCCGAGTACGCCCGGGTGCCGTTCGCCGACGTGGGGCCGATCAAGGTGCCGGAGGAGGTGCCGGACGACCAGGCGGTGATGCTCGCCGACGTGTTCCCCACCGGCTACATGGGCGCGGAGATGTGCGACATCAAGCCGGGCGACGTGATCGCCGTCTGGGGCGCCGGCCCGGTCGGGCTGCTCGCCGCCGCCAGCGCCCGGATGCTCGGCGCGGAGCGGGTGATCGTCATCGACCGGTACCCGTACCGGCTGCGGCTGGCCGAGGAGCACGCCGGCGCGGAGACCCTCAACTACGAGGACACCGACGTGCTCGACGCGCTCAACGAGATGACCGCCGGCCGGGGGCCGGACGCCTGCATCGACGCGGTCGGGCTGGAGGGGCACCACGGCAACACCGCCGTGTACGCGTACGACCGGGCGAAGCAGGCCACCCGTACCGAGACCGAACGGCCCTTCGCGCTGCGCCAGGCGATCCTGGCCTGCCGCAGCGGCGGCGTGGTCTCGGTGGTGGGCGCGTACGGCGGGTTCGTCGACAAGTTCCCGATGGGCGCGTTCATGAACCGGTCGTTGATCATGCGTACGGGCCAGTGTCACGTCCAGCGCTACACCCGCCCGCTGCTCGAGCGCATCCAGCGCGGCGAGATCGACCCCAGCTTCATCGTCAGCCACCGGATGCCGCTGAAGGACGCGGCCAAGGGCTACAAGATCTTCCAGAAGAAGCAGGACGAGTGCACCAAGGTCGTGCTCAAGGTCTGAGCCGGCCGGGGCCCGGCTTGACCGGCCGACGCCGGGGGACGGCGGGTGACCGCCGTCCCCCGGCGCGTCCCGGGCAAGGGTCAGGCCCAGGGGGCGGTGGGGTACCAGGGAATGATCTCGCGGCGGGCGAGCAGCCGCACGTCCCAGTAGAGGAACGTAAAGGCGCCCGCGACGATGAACGCGACCGCGGTCAGCGTCGCCAGGCGGCCCGGCCGGGCGCTGAACCAGCGTTGCAGGCGGGAACCGGCGAGCCAGGAGAGCAGCAGGAAGAGCACCGCCATGATGACGATGTTCCCGAGCGACTGGAGGGTGAACGCCGCCGCGCCGTAGAGCGGGTTGCCGCTCTCGGCGGCGTCGCGGAACATCTGCCGGAACAGCGCGAAGGGGCGACCGATCAGGAAACCGGCGATCAGCGCGCCCATGAAGACCATCGGGGCGTTGGGGAACCGGCGGGCGACGCGGGCGAACGGGTCCGGCACGACGCCGAGCGCGGCCAGGCCGAGATAGATCATGATGAGCCCGATCACGCCGAACACCACCATGGACTGGATGCTCCTCGGCGACAGCCCGCCGGGCGTGTTCGGCGCGGTGGAGAACTGCGGCATCGACGTGCCGACGACCCCGACGACCGCCCCGTAGGCGGCCGACACCGCGACCATGCCGGCCGACATCCAGCCCAGCGGCTTCAGCGGGGCGACGAACCGGCTGAGGCGGCTCCCCGCGGTGCCCGTGAGCGGGGCGAGGGCGCCGAAGGCGGCGATGTTGCAGGCGGTGAAGGTGCCCGCGACGCCGGAGACGAACGCGAACAGGACACCGGCCGCCACGCCCTGGATGGGCGTCTCCTTCGCGTCGTGCCCGAGCAGCGTGTCGGCGACGTTGTCGCCGATGGTCTGGTCCACGAACTCGGCCGACCAGACGACCGTCAGCAGGAACCCGCCGAGGACGCCGAGGAGGATGATCAGCCCTCGTCGCCGGGGGAAGTGCCCGTCGACGAACGTCGACGTCCCGACCCGCGCGGGATGCTCGAGCCGGACGGTCGGTCGGTGCGCGGGACGGACCTGTGGGTCTGCGTCACAGGGGCTCCTCGGGGTGGCAGGGAACCGGAGGGGGAGCGGGGCGGGCGCCGCGTCGACGCTGACGGCGACGCCCGCGACCGGCGTCGATCGCGCCGGCCGACGCGGACACGCCCGCGCGCCCCCGCCGCGGGGCCGTCGAGTCATGCGAGTCGATGTCCGCGTTTCATCATGGGATGGCAGCCCGCGCGCCGTTTCTTCGATCGTGCTCACTTCGCGGCTCCGGCCGGCCCGCCGGGGGTCCGTCACCTGCCGGCGGGCCCGCCCGGGGTCCGTCCCAACGGACGGCCCGACGGCCCGGACCCCCGAAGGGCTCGATCGCCGCCGGCGGCCGACCGGGGGCTCCCGGCGCTCGGTACCGGGTCTTCCGGGGGTGTCCCCCGGCGGTCGGTACGGGGTCAGCCCGAAGGTGTCGTCCGGCGGTCGCCGCCGGACCGACCGGGAGGTGCCGCCCGGCGGTCGACAGCCGGGCGCCTCGCCCCGTGGCCGGCGGGACGCGCCGTCAGGGGATCGGCCACTCGTGGACCGGCCGGTTGGTGTGCATCAGCGCCACGTAGTGACGTACCACCTCGCGCAGCGCCTCCGGCCGGTCGAGGTGGTCGGCGGACTCCAGCCGGTGCAGGGTCTCCACCTGCCAGGTCGCGCCGTTGCGCCCGGTCAGGCAGCGCTGCTCGATGATCCCGAGCAGCCGGTCCCGCTCGGCCGGGTCCAGGCCCCACCGGTCCAGCCCCTGGTGGGCCAGCGGCAGCAGCCGGCGCAGCACCAGCTCGGTGACCGGGAGGTAGCCCAGGCCGGGCCAGAAGACCTGGGCGTCGATGCCGTGCCGGGCGCAGGCGGTGAAGTTCTCCTCGGCCGCGCTGAACGACATCTGCGACCACAGCGGCCGGTCGGCCTCGGCGAGCGCCCGGACGAGGCCGAAGTAGAAGGCGCCGTTGGCGACGGTGTCGAGCACCGTCGGCCCGGCCGGCAACACCCGGTTCTCCACCCGCAGGTGCGGCCGGCCCTTGAGCACGTCGTAGACGGGACGGTTCCAGCGGTAGACGGTGCCGTTGTGCAGCCGCAGCTCGGCGAGCCTCGGCACGTCGCCCCGGGCGAGCGCCTCGGCCGGGTCCTCCGGGTCGCAGACCGGCAGCAGCGCCGGGAAGTAGCGGACATTCTCCTCGAACAGGTCGAAGACCGTGGTGATCCACCGCTCGCCGAACCACACCCGCGGGCGTACGCCCTGGGCCTTGATCTCCTCCGGCCGGGTGTCGGTGGCCTGTTGGAACAGGGGGATGCGGGTCTCGCGCCACAGCTCCCGGCCGAAGAGCAGCGGCGAGTTCGCGCCCAGGGCCACCTGGATGCCCGCGACCACCTGCGCGGCGTTCCAGTAGTCGGCGAACTGGGCCGGGCTGACCTGGAGGTGGAACTGGGTGCTGGTGCAGGCCGCCTCCGGGGTGATGGTGTCGGCGGTGACCGCCAGCCGTTCCACCCCGTTGATCGCGATCCGCAGGTCCTCCCCGCGGGCGGCGAATATCTGTTCGTTGAGCAGCGCGTAGCGCGGGTTGGCCGACAGCGTCGAGGCGGTCAGGTGCTCCGGCCGCAGCGTCGGCAGGATGCCGATCATGACCATGTGGGCGCCGACGCCCCGGGCCTTCTCCTCCGCGGCGTTGAGGCTGGCCCGCACGTTCTCCTCGAAGGCGGCGGTGCCGGTGCCGGCCAGCCGGCGCGGCGCCACGTTGATCTCGACGTTGAACTGTCCCAGCTCGGTCTGGAAACTCGGGTCGGCGATGGCGGCGAGCACGTCGGCGTTGCGCATGACCGGCATCGACCGGTCGTCGACCAGGTTCAGCTCGATCTCCAGCCCGGTCATCGGGCGCTCCACGTCGAACCGGGACTCCCGGAGCATCTCGGCGAAGACGTCCAGACACCGTCGCACCTTCTCGCGGTAGCGGGCCCGATCCTCGCGACTGAAGGTCCGTACGCCCACGTCCTCGCCCATGGTCACCGCCTTGTCACCGTTGGTTCCCCTAACCTCGCACGACCTCGGCCGGCCGGGGAAGACCCGAAGGTCCCTTACGTACCCAGCCGCGGCCCGAGTGATCCCCATCGCCTCCGCCGATCGCCGAACCGGCGCGGCCGGGCGGGTGGCTAGCATGTGCGGCAACCGGCGGGGGAGGGGCGATGCGCGAGAAGATCACCAGGTTGTTCGTGGCGGCGGCGATCGCCGAGGCCTGCTCCTGGCTGGCCCTGCTGATCGGAATGGCCGTCAAGTACGGTCCGCCGGGCAACGAGATCGGCGTGAAGATCTTCGGCCCGATCCACGGCGGGCTCTTCGTCGCGTACGGCCTGCTGGTCCTCGCGGTGGCCCGGCTGCACCGGTGGCGGCCGTGGCCGACGCTCGCGGCGCTCGCCTGCGCCGTGCCGCCGTTCGCCACCCTCTTCTTCGAGCGCTGGGCCGCCCGGCGGGGGATGCTGCGCGCCGATGGCGAGCCGGAACGGCCGCTGACCCCCGTCGCCTGACCGCCCGGCCGGCGATCCGTGCGCCGCCCTGGCGAGGTGCGCCGACGGGATGGCCCGGGGGTGGGTCAGCCGGCGAGGAAGTCGGCCAGCACGGCGGCGAGCCGCTCGGGGGCCTCCTCGGCCATGTGGTGACCGGAGTCGACCGAGGCCACCCGCACGTCGTCGGCCCAGTCCCGCCAGATCGCCGCCGGGTCGCCGTACAGGTCGACCATGTCGTCCCGCTCCGAGAAGCAGAACAGCACCGGGCAGGAGATCCGTCGGCCGGCGGCCCGGTCGGCGTCGTCGGCCGCCCGGTCCGGGCCGAGCCCGGCCCGGTAGTCCTCGCACATCGCGTGCACCGTCGCCGGGTCGTGGATCGCCCGGCGGTAGTCGGCGTACGCCTGCTCGCCCATGGTGGCCGGCGACCCCCCGTACCAGGCGTCCGGGTCGGCGTTGATCACCCGCTCCGCGGGCTCATCGGACTGGCCGAGGAAGAACCAGTGCCACCAGCGGGCGGCGAACCGGGCGTCCGCGCGCGCCAGCGCCTCCCCGATCGGCACCCCGTCGAGCACGCCCAGCCGGCTGACCCGGTCCGGGTGGTCCAGCGCGGTGCGCATCGCGACGTAGCAGCCCCGGTCGTGCCCCACCACCGCCGCGCGGTCGTGGCCGAGCGCGTCGAGCAGGCCGACCACGTCGCGGGCCATCGCCCGCTTGGCGTACGCGCGGTGCCCGGGGTCGCTCGGCGGCTTCGACGAGCCGCCGTAGCCGCGCAGGTCCGGGCAGATCACCGTGTGCTCGCGGGCCAGCAGCGGCGCGACCCGGTGCCAGGTCGCGTGGGTACGCGGATGCCCGTGCAGCAGCACCACGGGTGGGCCCGAACCGCCGTGGCGTACCCGTAGCCGGACCTCGCCGACGTCGACGTGCTCCAGCGCGAACCCCTCGAACATGGCCCCCACGGTGCCCGCCCGCGCGACGCCGGAAACCGCGCCGGGCGATCCCGGCTGTCAGGTCAGCGCGGACCAGGCCACCAGGGCGGCGACCAGCAGCGCGCCCAGCACGGCCTGGAGCAGCAGCGGCGGCCCGAGGTGCGACCAGAGGGTGGCGGTGCGCGGGGTGAGCAGCTGACCCGTCGTCAGGTTGACGATCCGCTCGATCTTCGGCGGCAGGTCCGGGTCGCCCTGCCGGCGCAGCGTGAGCTGCACATGGTCGGCGGGGTGCAGGGCGCTCTGCGGCAGGTGCCCGTGCAGCTCGACCTCGCAGAGCCGCCCGGCGGTGTCGCGCACGCGCACGGGGGTGACCAGGTATTCCGGGCCCTTCTTCAGGTCCTTGAACCGGCGGCGGGCCCCGCCGGAGCCGGCGGAGAGCAGGGAGCGGGCCAGCGCCACCAGCAGCCCCACCACCCCGGCCGCGGCAAGCACCGCGACCAGCACCGGCTGGCCGATGCGCACCTCGCGCGGATAGCCGTCCATCAGCCGGACGATCCGCCCGGTGACGATCCGGTCGGTCGGGTGGAGGATCCGCGGTACGTGCAGGTCGCTGCTCATCTCCACCACCCAGGGTTCCGATGCGTTCACTCATGGTATCGGCCGTTCGGGTTCAACGACGTGAATGAAACCCGCTCACGCGCTCACGCGCCAGGTGACAACCGCACCGGCGCGGGTAAGCGGGGGGCCGAGCTGGAAAGGGGTCGAGCATGCAGCTGTCCTTCCTGCGCCCGCTCTACGACCGGCCGGGACCGTGGGTCTCGGTGTACCTGGACGCCTCCGCCAACACCGAGGACGCCCACCCGGCGCTCGACCTGCGCTGGCGGGCGTTGCGCCAGCGACTCCAGGAGCAGCGCGCGGACCTGGCCACCATCGAGGCGGTCGAACGGGTCGTGCGCGAGCACGACCCGATGCCCGGGGACTACGGGCTGGCCGTCTTCGGTGCCCGGGGCCGGGTGGTGCTGTCGGAGTACCTCTCCGCGCCGCCGCTGCGCGACCTCGGCGCGTTCACCTCGCTGCCGCACGTGATGCCACTGCTGGCACAGCGCGGCGAGCGGGTGGCCTGGGTGCGGGTGCTGGCCGACCGCACCGGCGCCGACGCCGTGGCGATCAGCGCCGGCGGGGTGCCCCGCCGCGCCCACGTGACCGGCCGCGAGACCTTCCCGCTGCGCCGCGTGCAACCCGGTGGCTGGTCGCAGTCGATCTACCAGAAGGCCGCGATGGAGGCCTGGCACCACAACGCGGGCGACGTCACCGCCGCGACGGTGGAGCTGGCCGAGAAGGTCGGCGCCGAGGTGGTGGTGGTCGCCGGGGACGTGCGGGCGACCGGCATGATCGCCGCCCAGATGCCGGAGCGCTGGCAGGACCTGATGGTCCGCACCGACGCCGGGTCCCGGGCCGCGGGCGCCGACCAGAGCCTGCTCGACGACCTCACCGTGCAGACCATCGCCGAGGTGGCCGACCAGCGGGTCAGCGCCGCGCTCGACCGGTTCGGCATGCAGGAGGACGTCGGCGCCGGGCTGGACGCCGTGGTCACCGCCCTGCAACGCAACCAGGTCGAGACGATGCTCATCGTCGACGACCCGTCGGCGACCGGGGAACTCTGGATCGGCCCGGAGCCCACCGAGATCGCCACCGACCCGGGGCAGCTCGCCGCCATGTCCGTACGCGACCCGGAGAAGGTCCGGGCGGATGCCGCGCTCGTTCGCGCGCTGGTCGGCACCGACGCCGAGCTGACCGTGCTCGGCCCGGACGAGGCGCCGGAGCTGGCCGACGGCGTCGGGGCGGTCCTGCGCTACGTCGACGCCGGCACACCGGGACGCGGCGATGACTGAGCGGACGGTGGCCGACCTGGTGGTCGAGCGACTGCGCGCCTGGCGGGTGCCGCGGGTCTTCGGCTATCCCGGGGAGGCCGTCGCCCCGCTGGTCGAGGCGTTGGACGCCTCGGGCGGCGACCCGGCGTTCGTGCCGGCCCGGCACGAGGAGACCGCCTCGTACATGGCCACCGGGCACGCCAAGTTCACCGGCGGCATCGGGGTCTGCCTGGCCACCCAGGGACCGAGCGCGGTGCAACTGCTCAATGGCCTCTACGACGCCAAGCTGGACAGCAAGCCGGTGGTGGCGATCGTCGGGGAGGACATCACCGGTCCGCTCGGCGGCGCCCACCAGGAGATCGGGCTGAGCCGGCTCTTCGCCGACGCGTGCAACCAGTTCGTCCGGTACGGCCGTACCCCCGACGGGGTGCCGGCCCTGCTGGACCAGGCGTTCCGGACGGCCGCCGCCACCCGCAGCCCGGTCTGCGTGGTGCTGCCCCGGCAGTTGCAGGAGGCGGTCGTGCCCGACCTGCAGGCGTACGCGGCCGGGGTGCTCGCGGCGACGCCGGGGGAGCCGCTGGCCCGGGTGCTGCCGCACGAGGTGGACCTGGACGCGGCCGCCCAGGTGCTCGGCAACGGCCGGCGGACCGCGATCCTGGTGGGACAGGGCGGCCGGGGCGCGGCTGACGAGATCGTCGCCCTCGCCGACCGGCTCGGCGCCGGGATCGCGGCGTCGCTGCTGGGCAAGCCGGTGCTCGACGAGCGGCTGCCCTTCCACGCGGGCGTCCTCGGCGAGGTCGGCACGCCGGCCGCTGCCGAGCTGATGGGTGGCTGCGACACGCTGCTGCTGGTCGGCACGAACAACCCGTGGACGGACTACTTCCCGATGCCCGGCCAGGTCCGCGCCGTGCAGATCGACATCGACGGGCGGCGGATCGGTAACCGCTACCCGGTCGACGTCCCGCTGGTGGGCGACGCCCAGGAGACGTTGCGGGCGTTGCTGGCGCGGGTGCCGGACCGCCCGAACGCGCGCTGGCGGGAGACCGTGCAGGGCTCGGTCGACAGGTGGCGGGCCGAGCGGGCCGACCGGGCCGGCGCCCCCGCCCAGCCGGTGAACCCCCAGCTGGTGCTCCAGGAGCTCTCCGCCCGGGTCCCGCGCCGCGGGGCGGTGGCGGTGGACGTCGGCTCGGTCATCTACTGGTACGCGCGGCACCTGGAGCTGCCACCGGGGGTCAACGCGCAGCTCTGCGGCACCCTCGGCTCGATGGGCTGTGCCCTGCCGTACGCGGTGTCGGCCAAGCTCGCCGCCCCGGACCAGCCGGTGATCGCCCTGCTCGGCGACGGCGCGATGCAGCTCAACGGCCTGGCCGAGCTGGTCACCGTGGCGCACCACTGGCGGGAGTGGCGCGACCCCCGCCTGGTGGTGCTGGTGCTCAACAACCGGGACCGGTCCGGCATGGGTGGGGGCCGTGCGCCGATGGACCCGACGCACCGCCGGCCCGACGTGCCGTACGCCGGCTGGGCGCGCCTGCTCGGCCTGCACGGCGTGCGGGTCGACCGGCCGGAGCTGGTGGGGGCGGCCTGGGACGAGGCACTGGCCGCGGACCGGCCCTGCGTGCTGGAGGCCGTGGTCGACCCGGCGGTGCGGCTCGCGCCGCCCGAACCGGCGTTCGCGGACCTGCGCGAGGTGTTCGCCCAGGGCGACGCGGCCCGCCGCGTGCGCGACCGGATGCTCGCCGCCGGGGTGCCCGTGGACTCCGACGGCCTCGTTTAGCCGCCCGCTCGCCGGGCACTGAGGTCCCGCAGTACGACGCTGGAGGTCACCTTGTCCGAGTCCACCGATCGCCGGTACGGTCCCGCGCCCCTGCCGCAGCCCCGCGGGCCCGTCTCGGCGGCACTGCTGGACGCGCTGCGGCGGGCGCCGCACGACCTGCCGGCGAGGCTCGGCGCCCGGCTGGGTCCGGCCGACCCGGTCACCGACGAGGATCTCCAGCTCACCCTCTTCTGCTGCTACGAGCTGCACTACCGGGGCTGGCGGAGCGTCGACGAGGAGTGGGAGTGGCAGCCGTCCCTGCTGGCCCTGCGCGCGCGGGCCGAACGGCGCTTCGAGGCGGCGCTGCGGGAACTCGTGGGGCCGCTGCCGGTGGCGCTGCCCGGCGGGGTGCCGGCGGCCCTGGCCGACGTGGTCGCCGCCGACGACGGGCCGTCGCTCGCCGGCCACCTGCAACGCCGGGCGACGCTGGCCCAGTTCCGGGAGTTCGTCACCCACCGCTCGATCTACCACCTGCGCGAGGCCGACCCGCACAGCTGGGCCCTGCCGCGCCTCGGCGGTCCCGCCAAGGCCGCCCTGGTCGAGATCCAGATGGACGAGTACGGCAACGGGCGGCTGGACCGGATGCACGCCGAACTGTTCCGGGTCACCCTGGCCCGGCTGGGGCTCGACACCGGCTACGCCGCCCACCTGGACGCCGTGCCCGCGGTCACCCTGGCCACCAACAACCTGATGTCGCTGTTCGGGCTGCACCGGCGGCTGCGCGGGGCGCTGCTGGGACACCTCGCCGCCTACGAGATGACCTCGTCGTTGCCGAACCGCCGCTACGGCAACGGGCTGCGCCGCCTCGGGCTGGACGAGGTGGCCACCCGCTTCTACGACGAGCACGTCGAGGCGGACGCGGTGCACGAGCAGATCGCCGCGTACGACCTCTGCGGGGGACTGGTCCGGGTGGAGCCCGACCTCGCCCCGGACGTGCTCTTCGGCGCCGCCGCCGCGCTCGCGGTGGACCGGCTCTTCGCGGCGCACCTGCTGGACGCCTGGACCGCCGGGCGCACCTCCCTGCGCGAGGCCGCCGGCCCGATCCGGGTGACCCTCCGCGAACGCCCCCGCGGCGGCGAGATCCCCACCGCCGTAGCCTGACCCCGCCCCCGCCCGCCCCCGCCCGCCTGCCCCGCCCCGCCCCGCCCCGCCCCGCCCCGCCCCCCACCGCGCGCCGATCTTGCGGTTTCGGTCCCCGACGAGGGGCATTCGGGCGGATCGTCCGGGCGGAAAGTGCAAGATCGCGGCGGCGAGGGGCGGCGAGGGGCGGCGAGGGGCGGCGAGGGGCGAGGGGCGGGCGGCGAGGGGCGGGCGGCGGGGAGAGGGGTGGGTCAGGAGTCGCGGTTGGTGCCGGCGCGGAAGTTGACGGCCTTGTGGGTGCCGTCGCAGAACGGCTTGAGGGCGGACTTTCCGCAGCGGCAGAGCGCCACCGTGCCCCGCCTCGCGTCGATGGTCTCCCCGTCGGGGGTGACCAGGGCGAAGTCGCCCCGCACCAGCAGCGGTCCGTCCCGGTACGGGGTGATGGTGGCCGCCGCCGGGGTCTCGTCGTCTGTGCCCATGTGCGCTGATGTGCCCCTCGTGCCGGCGACGAAACCCCGGCTCGCCGGGGCGTGAACCGGCTCGTAGCCCGGTGCGGCGCGGCGGCGACAGCGCGCCCGGGATCTTCTGATTACTCCCGCCCGGTGGGGGATGCCCCGTTTGAACCCCATCGGGACGGGAAGCCGGGCCGCGTGGTGAGCGAACGAGGCAAGGTGGGGCCGGTGCGCAAGGTGCGCGAGGGGCTCACGGCCAACGGTGCCGGACTGGCGGGCGACCGGGTCGTGGCGGCGGGCAGCGCCGCGCGCGTCCTGGTCGCCGCCACCGCCCGCGCGCTGCGCGGAACCGACTGCGCCGACCTCGGGCACCCGGGGCATCCGGGGCCGCTGTCGCGGTTCACCGGGGCGCCCGAGCCGGTACGCCGGGCCGCGGTGCTCCGGGCGGCCGGGCGGGTGGCGCTCACCCCCGGGCAGACGGCCGAGGTCGACGCCTCCCGGGTCGCCCGGTGGTTCGCCGACCAGTACCCGCAGCGCCGCTATCCGGGCGCCCTGATCGGCTCCCCGCACGGCGCTGCCGCGCACCTGGCGATGGCGCTGGGCGTGCCCTGGCTGCCCGCCGGCTTCGAGATGACCGCCCACTGGGCGCAGGGGGCCGTCGACCGGCCCGGGGCCGCCCTGGACCACGGCGCCGCGCTCACCGCCCGCCTGCTCGGCGGCAACCCCGACCTGCACGTACGTCAGGTGCACTGCCCCGCCAGCCGCGGCGCGCTGGCCGGTGCCACGGTGTCGCTCGCGGCCCGGTGGCGGTCCCTGCCGGGCGCGTACGCGCGGTTCCTGGCCGACCGCCTGGAGCCGGGCGCCCCGCTGGTGCTGCTGCGCGACGCGCGCACCTGGCCGGTCTTCGACTCCGCGCCCGGGCACAGTTTCCAGGTCGGCTGCCCGGGCAGCGGCCTGGACCCGGTCGACTTCCACCCCGACAGCCACGCCCTGCGGCAGGTGCTCCGCTCGGCGGGCGGGGACGGCGCGCGGTGGGAGGTCCCGGAGGTCACCTCGCCGCCCGGGCCGGCGGAACACGGCGTGGAGGCCGGCTTCGAGACCAGCCTCCGGGAGTGGACCGGCCGGCAAGGGCATCCGCTGCACCGGCTCCTCGTGCCGCGCCCGGAGGCGCTCAGCGCCGCCACCGCCGACCTGTACCGGCGCTGGCTGCGCGCCGCCGGCAAGACCGGGGACCGGCTGGTGGTGGAGTGCGGCCGGCTGCTCGACCCGTGGCAGGTGGTCCGCGCCGGAATGGTGCCGTACTGGTGCGAGAACGCCACCCGGCGCAGCGTGGAGGGGGTGGAGTGGTGGCTCGCCGGGAGCGAGCCGTTCAGTTCCGTGGACGTGCTGCCCGAGCCGCCGGGCCTGCGCTCGCCGGCGCTGGCCGGCCTGCCGCAGTGGCTGGCCGTCGCCGGCTTCGGGCGCCGCCGGCGCGCACTGGACCGCACCTCGGCGCGCGGCTACCCGGTCACCTCGGTGCCCACCCGGCGCGCCACCGAGGTGCTGCGGGCGCAGCCGTACGACCTGCCGACGCCGCCGGCGCTGACGATCGCCGACGCCCTCGCGGCGCTCCGTGACAGTGGCGCCCACCAGGGATTACTCGTCTGCTGAGCCGGCCTCTCGAAACATCCTCGCGAACCCGCGGTCCCGTGATTGAGTACCTACGGAGCGGGAACACCGCTGGCTGCGACGGCCTGATCACGCCGTCCGGCGGCGTGTCGCCCGCTGACATCCCAGTCATGTGACCCACTTTCCGGCCCGGGCGTGGTGCGACCACGCGCGCGCACGACCGGTTTCCTGATTCCGGGCGGGGGACCTTCCTGAGGGAGGCGCGGATGTTCGGACAGACCACCACCACACCACCACCTCCGACCGAACGGGGCCTGGAGGACCTGGACGCGGCGGCACTGGCGTACGCGGCCCGGATCGAGGGCCTACCGCCCGAACGGCGCCAGGAGGCGCGCGACGACCTGGTCCGCTTCGCCCTGCCGTTCGCGGGCCGGCTGGCCCGCCGCTACCGGGGGCGGGGGGAGCCGCTGGAGGACCTGGAGCAGGTCGCCCGCCTCGGACTGGTCAACGCCGTCGACCGGTACGACCCGGAGCGGGGCTCGTTCACCGCGTACGCCGCGATCACCATCGTCGGCGAGATCAAGCGGCACTTCCGCGACCGCACCTGGGGCGTGCACGTACCGCGCCGGCTGCGCGACCTGATCCTGGAGGTGGGGCAGGCGACCTCCGCGCTGACCAGCGAGCTGTCCCGCGCCCCGTCGGTCGCCGAGCTGGCGGAGCGGCTGGAGACGCCGCAGGAGGAGATCCTCGCCGCGCTGGAGTCGGCCGCCGGCTACAGCCCGGCCTCGCTGAACGCGCCCGTCGGCGGGGAGAGTTCCGCCGAGTTCGGCGACCTGGTCGGCGAGTCCGACAACGCGCTCGAATCCGTCGACGACCGGGTGACGGTCAGCGGGCTGCTGCACCGGCTGCCCTGGCGGGAGCGGCGCATCCTGGCCATGCGCTTCTACGGCAACCAGACGCAGGCCGAGATCGCGGCCCGGTTCGGCATCTCCCAGATGCACGTCTCCCGGCTGCTGTCGCGGGCGCTGACCTGGCTGCGCCAGGCGATGCTCGCGGACGCCCCGCCGCCGTGGCAGAGCGGCGCGGCCGAGTCCGAGCCGCCGAAGACCAGGATCTCGGTCCGGCACAACGGCGACCGGGTGGTCGTGGAGGTCGGCGGGGAGGTCGACCGCAACGGCGCGGACCAGCTGCGCCGCGCCATGCTGGAGGCGGTGACCGGGCAGCCCGCCGAGGTGGTGGTCGACCTGGTCGGCGCGGGCGGCTTCGACGCCGGCGGCATCGCCGCGCTGATGGCCGGGCGCGAGGCCGCCGCCCGCACGGGGGTGCCGCTGCGGCTGACCCGCGTGCAGCCGGCCGTGCGGCGCTCGCTCACCGCGGCGGGTCTCGCACCGGCCCGCGAGGGCTGACGGCCGTCGGGGAGGGGCCGGCACCGTGGGGTGCCGGCCCCTCCTGGCGTACGCCGCTCAGTGCTCCGGGGTGTCGCCGGGGCTGCGCGGGTGCCGCCAGCGGTCGTTCTCCTGCGGCTCCCGCTGCGCCCCGAGGTTGCTCTCCTCCGGCTCGTCGGTCTGCTCGAAGGCGGGCCGGCGGATGTCGTCGGGCTCCGGTACGTCCACCGGCCGGGCCCCGGACTGCGCCGCGGGCTGGTAGTCGGCGGCCTCCCGTGCGCCGTGCGCCCCCTCGGCGGACGGCGCCTCGGGCACGTGCTTCTCGCGGTGCAGCTCCTCGCGGAAGTCCTGCGGCGGCTTGGTGGCGCGCTGGGGCAGGTCCCGGCCGAGGTCGGCGACGAGCGGGCCGTACTTGGCGTCGAAGGCGGGACGCTCGGAGCGGATCCGGGGCATCCGGTCGAAGTTGCGCAGCGGCGGTGGGCAGGTGGTGGCCCACTCCAGGGAGTTGCCGAAGCCCCACGGGTCGTCCACGGTCACCTGCGCCCCGAAGCGCCAGGACTTCCAGGCGTTCCAGATGAAGAAGAGCGTGGAGGCGCCGAGCACGAAGGCGAAGACGCTGGAGAAGGTGTTCAACGCGGTGAACCCGTCGTTGGGCAGGTAGTCGGCGTACCGGCGGGGCATGCCCTCGTTGCCCAGCCAGTGCTGCACGAGGAAGGTGCCGTGGAAGCCGATGAACATCGTCCAGAAGTGGGCCTTGCCGAGCCGGTCGTCCAGCAGCCGCCCGGTCATCTTCGGCCACCAGAAGTAGAAGCCGCCGAAGAGCGCGAAGACGACCGTGCCGAAGAGCACGTAGTGGAAGTGCCCGACGACGAAGTAGGTGTCGTGGGTGTGCCAGTCCGCAGGCGGGCTGGCCAGCAGCACCCCCGTCAGGCCGCCGAAGAGGAAGGTGACCAGGAAGCCGATCGCGAAGAGCATCGGCGTCTCGAAGGTGAGCTGTCCCTTCCACATGGTGCCGATCCAGTTGAAGAACTTCACCCCGGTGGGGACCGCGATCAGGTAGCTCAGGATGCTGAAGAACGGCAGCAGCACCTGGCCGGTGGCGAACATGTGGTGGGCCCACACCGTCATCGACAGCACGGTGATCGCGATGGTGGCCAGCACCAGGCCGGTGTAGCCGAAGATCGGCTTGCGGGAGAAGACCGGGATGATCTCGGTGATGATGCCGAAGAAAGGTATCGCGATGATGTAGACCTCGGGGTGGCCGAAGAACCAGAACAGGTGCTGGTAGAGCATCGGCCCGGAGGTCGACGGGTCGTACACGTGGGCGTTGAGCAGCCGGTCCGCGGAGAGCGCCAGCAGCGCGGCGGCGAGCAGCGGGAACACCAGGATCACCAGCAGGCTGGTGAAGAGCATGTTCCAGGTGAAGATCGGCATCCGGAACAGGGTCATGCCGGGCGCGCGCAGGGTGAGGATCGTGGTGATCAGGTTGACCGCCCCGAGGATGGTGCCCAGCCCCGAGACGACCAGGCCGATGACCCACAGGTTGGCGCCGACACCGGGGGAGTGCTCCTGGCTGCTCAGCGGCGAGTAGGCGGTCCAGCCGAAGTCGGCGGAGCCGCCCGGGGTGAGGAAGCCGCCCAGCACCATGAGGCCGCCGAAGAGGTAGAGCCAGTAGGCGAGCGCGTTGAGCCGCGGGAACGACACGTCGGGCGCGCCGATCTGGATCGGCACGATGTAGTTGGCGAACCCGAACGCGGCCGGGGTGGCGAACAGCAGCAGCATGACCGCGCCGTGCGAGGTGAAGAGCTGGTTGTACTGCTCGGCGGAGAGGATCTGCATGCCGGGCCGGGCCAGCTCGGCCCGTATCAGCATCGCCTGGAGCCCGGCGATCAGGAAGAAGCCGAACGAGCTGATGAGGTAGAGCAGGCCGATCTGCTTGTGATCGGTGGTGGCCAGGAACCGGGTCAGCTTCCCGCCGGGCAGCGCCTTGCGCAGCGGCCCGGGATAGCCGCCGAAGCGCGCCGGCGCCAGGATCGCCGGCCCCCGGTCGCGTGCAGGTGCCGTGGTTTCCCGCTTGGGCATGTCACTCTCACCCCGTCAGACGCAGATAGGACGGCGCGGCTACCCGCCCCTCCGCCCCATGAAACCAGGCGACAGCGGCTATTCAGGCGAGAGTGGTAAATTCGGCTAATTCACGGGCAGCATGGCCCAGACGACCTTTCCGTCGCCGGCCGGCACGCTGCCCCAGCGCTGGGTCAGCTCCCGGACGAGCACCAGGCCCCGCCCGCCCTCCGTCCGCTGGTCGGGGGTGCCGGCGTGGGCCGAGTCGCGGCTGCCGTCGGCCACCGCGAGGTGCAGGTACGGCCGGCGCAGGGTCAGCGTCACCTGCATCGGCGTGCCGGCGTGCCGGACCACGTTGCCGACCAGCTCGCTGATCACCAGCGACGCCGGGCCGACGGCCTCCGGCAGGTGCCAGCGGGTGCACGCGTCGGTGACCAGCTCCCGGGCCCGCCGGCAGGCCTCCGCGACCGGTTCGAGGCGGGCCCGCAGCCGGGGAGCCGCCGCCGCGTTCGCCACCCGGGTCGCCTCGTCGCAGTCGGGGCGTACGGGCACCACCCGGCAGGCGGTCGACTGCGCCAGCCAGCCCGCCACCTCGGACGGCGGGGCGCAGAGCACGACGGGCACCGCCGGCCAGCCGGCCGCCCGACGGGCGGTGGCGACGAAGACCGAGAGCGCGAGCCGGTCCCGGACGACCACGTGGGTGAGGTCGACCACGAGCGCGTCGGGCTGACGGGCGAGGCATTCGTCCAGCACGGTGTGCACCTTGCGCATGGTCCCGAGATCGAGGCCGCCACGCAGGTGCACGATGGTCACGGGGGGACCGTCGTGCACCTCGCAGGTGATCCGGCTCGGCATGTGCGCCTCGTTTCGCGTCGGTCGGGCAACCTGCGATCTACCCGGACCCGTGCAGGGTGAAACCGGACCGCCCCGGCCGGCCGCGCGGCCGCCGCGCGGCCGGGGCACGGCACGGGCCGCCGCGAAGCGGTGCGCGCGGCGGCCCGGGGCGGGTGCGACCGAGGGGTCAGGCCGGCTGTAGGCGGGAGACGGCGGCGAGCTGGCGGACCCGCTCGTACAGGCCCACGTACTTCTGCGCCATGACCGCGGGGGTGAAGCGGAGGGCGGCCTCCCGCCGGCACTCGTCCGGGTCCAGCAGGCCGGCGGCGAGCACCAGGTCAGCCAGCTCCTCCTCGTCGGAGGTGAGCAGGCCGGTGCGGCCGTGCTCGATCAGCTCGGGCAGGCAGCCCCGCGCGGTGGCGACCACCGGCGTGCCCAGGGCCAGCGACTCGACGACCGCGGTGCCGCCCGGCTCCTCCCAGCGCAGCGGGAACAGCGAGGCCAGCGCGCCGGCGAGCAGGTCGTCGCGCTCCTGACCGGCCACCGTGCCCACCCAGCGGACCAGGTCGCCGTCGACGTGCGGCGCCACCTCGTCGTAGAAGAACCGGACGTCCGGGTTCTGCCGGGCCTCGTCCCCGGCGGCGGCCAGGTCCTCCGGTCGGTGGTAGGGCCCGACGGGGCCGGCGAGCACCAGCGGCATCCCCGTCCGGTGGGCGAGGCGGGCGCCCACGTCCTGTCCCTTGCCCGGGTTGATCCGGCCCAGAATGATCAGGTAGTCGCCCTTCTCGGTCCGGGGCCGGCGGTCCGCGTCGACGGCCAGCGGGGTGGCCAGGTGCACGTGCCCCACCGAGTGCTCTCGCAACGCCCGCGGCGCGCGGGCCAGCTGCGACGCGGAGACCCCGTTGACCCGGACCCGGTCGCCGCCGTCGAGGTTGCCGTAGAGCGCCGGGTGCTTGGCCAGGTCCCAGTGCAGCGTGTGCAGTGCCGGCGGGGCGTCCGGACCCATCGCGGCGAGCGTGGCCAGACCGACCGCCTCCACGTGGTCGTGCACCAGGTCGATGTCGTCCCGCGAGTACAGCGTGCGCACCACGCCGTTGAGGTGCGCCTGGGCGATGCCGCAGACCTGGTTGTAGGGCCGTTGCAGGGCGTGGAACTGCCCGTCGGGAAAGACGGAGAACTTCTCGTCGACCGGGAGCGTGCTGCTCTCCACCGACGCCAGCACCACCCGTACGCCGAGGCGGCGCAGCTCCGGCACCAGCGTCGCGATGACGTTCTCGATGCCGCCGTAGCCGGGCGGCGGCACGGACAGCCACGGACCGGCGTTCATCAGGACGGTGAGGCTCATGCGGGTTTCCTTCCCTGGGCCGTGCGCGCCCGGTCGTTCACGGTCGTCGAAGCTCGCGCGCTCACGCCGCGGGGACCCGTCGGCGGGGGACGCGGTGCCGAAGCTCCGCCAGGGGCGGACGCTCCTCGACGGAGACGTCGGAGACGACGATCTCCCGGTCCAGGTTCGGCAGCGCGTCGGAGCCGCCGCGCCGGAACTGCGTCAGCAGGGACGCGGGCATCGCGCCCGGCGCCGCCCAGCCGCGCCGCTGCAACCGCGACCAGGCGGTGAGCATGATCTGGGCCGACATCCGTCCCAGGGCGGCGGTGTCCTGGTGGCGGTGCTTGCGCTCGCCGAGGTCGACCTGGGCCAACGCGTCCAGCCCGACCAGCTCGAGCAGGTCGATGAGCATCGCCGTCTCGACCCCGTAGCCGGAGACGAACGGCACCCGCTCCAGCACCTCCCGGCGGCCGGCGTACTCGCCGGCGAGGGGCTGCACGAAACCCGCCAGCTCCGGCCAGAACAGGTTCAGCATCGGCCGGGCCATCAGCTCCGTCACCCGCCCGCCGCCGTCGGCCTCCACGCTCGACGCCCCGACCAGCGGGCGGTGGTAGAACCCCTTGACGAAGTCAACCGACGGATCGGTCAGCAGGGGGCCGATCAGCCCGGTCACGAAGTGCGGGCGGAACTCGCGCAGGTCGGCGTCGACGAACGCCACGATGTCGCCCTCGGCGGCGGCCAGCCCTGCCCAGAGGGCGTCCCCCTTGCCGGCCAGCCGGGGCAGGCCCCGGGTCATCTCGTCCTGGCTGACCACCTCCGCGCCGGCGGCGCGAGCCACCTGCGCGGTGCGGTCGGTGGACCGGGAGTCCACCACGATCAGCTCGTCCACCAGGGCCACCCGCTCCATCAGGTGCTCCCGGACCGTCGAGACGATCGCGCCGACGGTCGCCTCCTCGTTGCGGGCCGGCAGGACCACGCTGACCCTGCTCTCCCCCTTGGCACGCATCAGCCGCCGCGCCGGCCAGTCATCCGCCGACGTGGTGCGGTACGTGGCCCACGCCTCCACCACCGGTGAGACCATCGAATCCGTACTCCGCACAGGCACCCCCAGATCGTGGCGGAACAAACCCCGCATGTTTTTCCCACTGCCGCGCTCGCGCTAACCGCCGATGAGCTAACAGCTTGATCACGACGGTGACGTGCGCGGGTTCCGGCCCGGTGAACGTTTGGTTGCGTCCACGCGGGGGGAGTGCTGTCGCCGAACGCGAAACTGTGGCGGAAGGGTTTTCATGCGCACGTGCCGGGTGGGACTGGTAGGGGCCGGCGGGGTGGCGCAACGCCATGCCAGGGTGTTGGGCGGCTTCACGGACGTGGAACTGATCGGAGTGACCGACGTGGCGCCGGAGGCGGCGGCGCGGCTGGCGGGCGAGCACGGCGCCCGCGCCTACGGCGACGTCGACGAGCTGCTGGCCGCCGGCCCGGACGCGGTCTACGTCTGCGTGCCGCCGTTCGCCCACGGGCCGGCGGAGGAGGCGGTCGTCGCGGCCGGGGTGCCGATGTTCGTGGAGAAGCCGGTCGCCGTCGACCTGGTGACCGCCGAGCGGATCGCCGACCTGGTGGCCCGGCGGGGGCTGCTCACCGGCGTGGGGCACCACTGGCGGTACCTGCCGGTGGTGGAGCAGGCCCGGGAGCTGCTCGGAGACCGTCCGGTGCGGATGGTCAGCGGCGCGTGGTGGGACAAGGTGCCCCCGGTGGCCTGGTGGTCGCGGCGGGACCGCTCCGGCGGCCCCGTGGTCGAGCAGGCCGCGCACGTACTGGACCTGGTCCGGTTCCTGGTGGGGGAGGCCACCGAGGTCACCGCGTACGGCAACGGGACACCGCCGCCGGTCGACGGCGCCGACATCGACTCGGTGACCACCGCCACGCTGCGCTTCGCCGGCGGCGCGGTCGGCACGCTCAGCGCCGCCTGCGTACTCGGCTGGAAGCACCGCGCCGGGCTGGAGATCCTCGCCGACGGGCTGGCCCTGTCGCTGAGCGAGGACGGTCTGGTGGTGCGCGACGCCGACGGGGAACGCCGCTTCGCCGCCGACCCGGACGACGCCCGGGTGGCCGTGGACCGGGCCTTCGTCGACGCGGTCCGGGGCGTCGGCGACGACGTCCGCGTGCCGTACGCCGAGGCGCTGGGCACCCAGCGGCTCGCCCTCGCGGTCGCCGACTCCGCGCGTACCGGCCGGACCGTCCGCCTGGACGCGCCCGCCGCCGCGCCGCTCGCCACGGGGGTGACCGTCGATGCGTGACCGGGTGGTCGTGGTCAGCGGCCCGGGACGGGTGGAGCTGGTCGAGCAGGACGCCGCCGAGGTCACCGACGGCACCTTCCGGGTGGAGACGCTCTTCAGCGGCGTCTCCGCGGGCACCGAACTGAGCTACGTCAAGGGCACCAACCCCTACCTCAACGTCACCTGGAACGCCGATCTCGGCCTCTTCCAGCCCGGCTCGGCAAGCACCCCATACCCGGTGACCCGGCTGGGCTACATGCAGGTCGGCCGGGTGGTGGAGAGCCGCACCCCCGCGGTGGCCGTGGGCACGGTCGGGGCCATGACGTACGGACACCGCACCGGCTGGGTCGCCGATCCGGTCGCCGAGCGGTTCGTGCCGCTGCCCGAGGACCTGGACCCGCTGCTCGGCGTCTACGTCGCGCACATGGGGCCGATCTGCGCCAACGGGGTGCTGCACGCGGCCGCCGACCTGTACGGCACCGACGTGCGGTCGCTGGGCGACGGGGTGCGCGGCCGCCGGGTGGCGGTCGTCGGCAGCGGGGTGGTGGCCCTGCTCACCGCCCTCTTCGCCCGGCGGCACGGTGCCGCCTCGGTGGTCGTGCTCGACCCGACGCCGCAGCGCCGCGCCGTCGCCGAGGCGCTGGGCCTGGAGACCCTCGACCCGGAGGCCGACGACCCGGCCGTGGTGCTCAAGACCCGCTGGGCGCACGGTCCCGGCGACCGGGGCGCCGACGTGGTGTTCCAGTGCCGGGGGCAGGCGTGGGCGTTGCAGCTCGCGCTGCGCCTGCTGCGCCCGCAGGGCACGGTGGTCGACCTGGCCTTCTACCAGGCCGGCGCGGACGAGGTCCGACTCGGCGAGGAGTTCCACCACAACGGACTGTCCCTGCGCTGCGCGCAGATCGGTCGGGTGCCGCGGGGCCTCGCCCCCACCTGGGACCGGGAACGGCTCTCCGCCGAGACGATCGACCTGCTGCGGACGTACGGCGACGTGGTCCGCAAGCACCTGGTCTCGGCGGTGGTGCCCTTCGACGAGGCGCCGACCCTGCTGACCGACCTCGCCGAGCGGCGCCGCCAGGAACTCCAGGTCGTGCTCACCGGCTGACCGGCCGTCGAGGGCCGGCTACCGTTCCTGCCATGGCCGCCGATCCCGCCGACACCCTCGCCGAACCCGCCGCGCCGGCCGCCGACCCGCCCGGGCCGCTCGCCGGTCCCGGCCCTGACGGCGGCGGCGCTGGCGGGAGCGGCGCCGCCCGGCGGGTCGGCCTCGCCGCCCTGCTGCCGTACCTGCGCGCCCACCGCGGCACCCTCGCCGTGGTGGGCGCGCTGTCGCTGGCCGGGGTCGCCGCGTCGCTGGCGCAGCCGTTGCTCACCCGCTCGGTGCTGGACGGGCTCTCCGGCGCCCGCCCGGTGGTCGGGCTGGTCGCGGCGCTGGTAACCCTGGTGCTGCTCGGCGCCGCCCTCGGCGGCCTGCGCGACTACCTGCTGCAACGCACCGCGGAGGGGGTGGTGCTCGGCACCCGGCGGCGGCTCGCCGGGCACCTGCTGCGGCTGCCGATCGCCGAGTACGACCGCCGCCGCACCGGCGACCTGCTCTCCCGGGTCGGCGCGGACACCACGCTGCTGCGGGCGGTGGTCACCTCCGGGCTGTTCGAGGTGGTCACCGGCGCGGTGATGGTGCTGGGGGCGGCCGGCGCGATGATTCTCCTCGACCCGGTGCTGTTCGGGGTGACCCTGCTCGGGGTGGCCGCCGGCATCGGCTTCGCGGTCGCCTTCGCCCGCCGGGTGCGCGACCTGGCCCGCATCGCCCAGGAGCGGGTCGGCGAGATGACCTCGGCGGTGGAGCGGGCCATCTCCGCCGCCCGGACCATCCGCGCCGCCCGCGCCGAGCGGCGCGAGGCGGACGCGATCGGCGTCAGCGCCACCCGGGCGTACGCGGCGGGGCTGCGGGTGGCCCGGGTGCAGGCCTTCGTCGGCCCGGCCAGCGGCGTCACCATCCAGGGGGCCTTCCTGCTGGTCCTCGGCGTGGGCGGGGCGCGGGTGGCGGCCGGCGCCATCACCGTCGGCGACCTGGTCGCCTTCATCATGTTCCTGTTCTTCCTGGTGCTTCCGCTCGGGCAGGCGGTGCACGCCTACACCCAGTTGCAGACCGGGCTGGGCGCGCTCCAGCGGATCGAGGAGGTGCTGGCCGTGCCGGTCGAGGGGGCGACCGACCGCCCGGCGACCGCCCGGGCCCTCGACGGCGGGGCCCCGGCGTCGATCGAGTTCGACCGGGTGTGCTTCGGCTACCCGGGCGGCCCGCCGGTGCTGCGCGAGGTGAGCTTCGCCGTACCCGCCGGCACCCGTACCGCCCTGGTCGGCCCGTCGGGCGCCGGCAAGTCGACGCTGCTGGCGCTGGTCGAGCGCTTCTACGAGGTCACCGGGGGCGCGTTGCGGGTCGACGGCACCGACGTGCGCGACCTGCCCCGCGACGCCCTGCGCGCCCGGATCGGCTACGTCGAGCAGTCTGCGCCGGTGCTGGCCGGCACGCTGCGGGAGAACCTCCTGATCAGCGCGCCGCGCGCCGACGGCGACCGGCTGCGCGCGGTGCTCGACGAGGTCAACCTCGGCCACCTCGCCGAGCGCGGCCCCGAGGGGCTGGACGTGCAGGTGGGCGAGGGCGGGGTGCTGCTCTCCGGCGGCGAGCGGCAGCGGCTGGCGATCGCGCGGGCCCTGCTGGCCGGGCCGCCGGTGCTGCTGCTCGACGAGCCGACCAGCAACCTCGACGCCCGCAACGAGGCGGCCCTGCGCCGGGCGATCGACGCGGTGGCGGCCCGGCGGACCCTGCTGATCGTGGCGCACCGGCTCTCCACGGTCGTCGATGCGGACCAGATCGTGGTCCTCGACGGCGGCCGGGTCGTGGCCACCGGCACCCACGACGAGCTGACCGTCACCAGCCCGCTCTACCGGGAGCTGGCCACCCACCAGCTCCTGGTGGCCTGAGCGGGTCCGCAGCTCGCGGCCGGTCCGGCGGCGACACCCGCGTGGCGGCGCGCCGGGCGGGCCGCCAACGCCGGGCGCGGTCGCGTACCGTTGCCGCTCATGGGTGTGTCGCAACGCTTGAAGAGCAGGTTCCGCCGGTTCCTCCAGCGCCCGGGGACGACGGTCGACCTGGGACCGCTGGAGAAGCTGCTGCCGGCCATCGAGGCGCGCGAGGACGAGCTGACGGCGCTCGACGACGCCGAGCTGACCGAGGCCGCCGGCAAGGCCACGGGCTACGAGGAGATCTGCGCGATCGGCCGGGAGGCCGCCCGCCGAGGCATCGACCAGCGGCCGTACGACGTGCAGCTGCTCGGCGCCATGGCACTGCTCTCCGGCAAGGTCGCCGAGATGGCCACCGGTGAGGGCAAGACGCTCACCGCCACCGTGGCGGCGTACGGGCACGTCCGGCTGGGCAACGGCCCCGTGCACGTGCTCACCGTCAACGACTACCTGGCCCGACGCGACGCGCTGTGGATGGAGCCGGTCTACACGCTGCTCGGCCTGAGCGTCGGCTGGGTCAACGAGGCGTCCACCCCGCAGGAGCGGCGCGACGCGTACGCCTGCGACGTCACCTACGTCTCGGTCAGCGAGGCCGGCTTCGACTACCTGCGCGACCAGCTGGTCACCGACGTGGCGGACCGGGCGCAGCCGCCGCTGCGTACCGCGATCGTCGACGAGGCCGACTCGATCCTCATCGACGAGGCGCGGGTGCCGATGGTCCTCGCCGGCGCGGTCGCCGGCGAGCAGGACCCGGTGCACGCCGCCGCCGCCCAGGTGCGCGGCCTGCGCAAGGGCAAGCACTACACGGTGGCCGAGGACGGCCGCAGCGTCGCCTTCACCGCCGCCGGCCTGGCCGCCGTCGAGGCCAAGCTCGGCATCGACCTGTACGACGAGGAGCACGTCGCGCAGCTCTCCGCGGTGAACGTGGCGCTGCACGCGCACGCCCTGCTGCACCGCGACGTCGACTACATCGTCCGCGACGGCTCGGTCGAGCTGATCGACGAGATGCGCGGCCGGGTGGCGCAGCGCCGCCGCTGGCCGGACGGCCTCCAGGCGGCCGTGGAGGCCAAGGAGGGGCTGGACGCCACCGCCGAGGGCGAGGTGCTCGGCACCATCGCCGTGCAGGCGTACATCGCGCTCTATCCCAAGGTGTGCGGCATGACGGCGACCGCGGTGCTGGTCGGCGACCAGCTGCGGGAGTTCTTCGGCCTCGAGGTGGCGGTGATCCCGCCGAACACGCCGTGTGTGCGCGAGGACGAGCCCGACCGCATCTACGCCACCCGGGCGGAGAAGGAGGAGGCGCTGATCGACGAGATCAAGCGCAACCACGAGCGCGGGCGGCCGGTGCTGGTCGGCACCCTGGACGTGAAGGAGTCCGAGGGGCTGGCCGCCGGCCTGAACGCCGCCGGGGTCTCCTGCGTGGTGCTCAACGCCAAGAACGACGACGAGGAGGCGGCGATCATCGCCGAGGCCGGCGCGTACGGCGCGGTGACCGTCTCCACCCAGATGGCCGGCCGGGGCGTCGACATCCGGCTCGGCGGCAGCGACCAGGCAGACCGCGATCGGGTGGCCGAGCTGGGCGGCCTCTACGTCATCGGCAGCGGCCGGCACGACAGCCGGCGCGTCGACGACCAGCTGCGCGGCCGGGCCGGCCGGCAGGGCGACCCGGGTGGGTCGGTCTTCTTCGTCAGCCTGGAGGACGACCTGGTCGTCCGGCACGCCGGCGACGCCGTCCCGCCGTCGCCCCGGATGAACGCCGACGGCCTCGTCACCGACGAGCAGGTCGACTACGCCGTCGAGCACGCCCAGCGGGTCGCCGAGGGCGTCAACCACGAGATCCACCGCAACACCTGGCGCTACAGCGTGGTGGTCGAGCAGCAGCGCAAGGCCCTGGCGGAGCGCCGGGAGCGGCTGCTGACCAGCGACGTGGCGGCGCTGATGCTGCTCGACCGGATGCCGGAGAAGGCCGGCGAGATGGACGAGGACCTGCTCGCCCGCGTCGCCCGGTCGATCGCCCTCTACCACCTCGACCGGCTCTGGGCCGAGCACCTGGCGGAGCTGTCCGAGGTGCGCGAGGGCGTGCACCTGCGCGCGCTCGGCCGGCTCGACCCGCTCGACGAGTTCCACCGGGCGGCGGTGCCGGCGTTCAACAACCTCGTCCCGGAGATCGAGCGGCGGACCCTCGCGACCTTCGAGGAGACGGAGTTCGAGGAGGACTGGGAGCCGGACGAGGCGAAGCTCGTACGGCCCAGCGCGACCTGGACGTACCTCGTGCACGACAACCCGTTCGGCTCGGAGCTGGACCGCCTGATCGCCTCCGTGGGGCGGCGGCTCAGTTCCGCGTCGCGCTGACACCGGGGCCCCTTCCCGCGCCGCGTGCGCCGGAAGGGGCCCTCTTTCCACCGTTTCGATCCCGGTTTGCGAGGGTAGTAGGGCGGGTCCGAAGAGTCGGGAGAGATGCAGGCGATGGAACAGGTGACGGCGCCGGCCGACCGCGTGGGAACGGGCGCCCAGACAGTGGGAGCTGTGCTGCGGTGAACCTGGAGATGCGGGACCCGGCGGTGGAACGGCTCGGCGTCCTGGAGACCGCCGCGCTGCTGCGTGAGCTGACGGCCGGGCTGATCGCGGTCGACGACTTCGACGAGGCGCTGGACGCGCTGGTGCGTATCGCCCGCAACGCGGTGGCCGGCGTGCGGTGGTGCGGCTTCACCGCGCTGCGGGCCGGGGAGCCGGCCGGCGTGGCCGCCTCCGACGCGCGGCTCGCCGGGCTGGACGACCTGCGGCACGGCCCCGACTCGCCGGCCATGGACGCGATCCGGCTCCGCGAGATGGCCCTCTCCGAGGATCTCGGGCGCGAGCTGCGCTGGCCGGCGTGGACCCCGCGGGCGCGGGAACTGGGCGTGCAGGGGGTGATCTCCGCCCCGGTCGACGTCGACGAACAGGTGATCGGGTCGATCAACCTCTACGCCGGCGCAGCCGACCTGCTCAACACCGACCACCAGCTCACCGCGATGCTGCTCGCCGAGCACGCCGGGCTGCTCCTCGCCGCGGTGCGCGACCGGGCGCGCAAGGCGGCCCAGGCCGGCGAGCTGGACGCCTCGCTGCTCGACGACGGGGTGATCGGCCAGGCGATCGGGGTGATCATGACCCAGCGCGGCTGCCCGGCCGAGGAGGCCCTCGGCGTGCTCCGCAGCGCGGCGTCGTCGCTGGACATCCCGCTGCGGGAGGTGGCCGGCCGGCTGGTCAGCACCGTCTCGCGCCCCCGCGACAGCTGAGCGTCCGCCGCCGCGTCCCGCCGTCGCCGCGCCGACTTGCCCTCGTCGCCGTCCCCGGGCGTCGGTGCGGGCACTCGTCGCGGCGGTCCGGGGCCCTCCAAGGCTCCGCCGAGCGCGTCTCCGCCCGTCGGCCGTTGATGCCTCGCCGCGCCCCGGCGGACCGCCGGTACGGCCGTGACCGGTGGGGCCGGCGCGCCGCGTGTCGTTTCGGCGTGTGGGAGCCCGGGTAGCACCCTGGACTGGTGGCATGCCGACCTGGGGAGGAACCATGCAGAGCCGGTTACGCGTGCGGGGACACCCGATCCAACCGATGCTGGTGACGTTCCCGTTCGGGCTCTTCGTGAGCGCGACCGTGTTCGACCTTACCGACGTGCTCGGGGGGCCGGCCTTCCTCGGCGAGGTGGGCTACTGGACCTCGGTGGCGGCCCTGCTCGCCGCCGCGCTGACCGCCGTGGCCGGCATGATCGACCTGTGGGACGTGCCGGGTGACCGGACCCGCCGCACCGCGGTCACCTTCAACCTGGTGAACGCGGCGATGGCCGCGCTCTTCCTGCTGGCCTGCCTCGTGCGGGCGGACGCCCCGCAGCGCGGCGCCAACGTCGTGCTGCTGCTCACCGAGCTGGTGGCCCTCGGTATCGGCGCGGTCGGGGTGGGGCTGGGCGCCCGGCTGGTGCGCCGCTTCGACGCCGGCCGGCGCAGCGAGGCGACGACCTTCGACGCGCTGGCCGAAGCCCCCGTCGCCACCGTCGACCTCGCCCGCCGCCCCCGCCCCCGCCCCACCCTCTGACCCCCCAACCCCCACCCACCCCACGCCCGCCCCCGCCCCACGCCCGCCCCCGCCCCACGCCCGCCCTCCGCCCCCGCCCCCCGCCCTCGATGCGGCGATCTTGCACTTTGCGCCCCGGCCAAAAGCCGCATTGACCTCGAACCGAGGGCGCAAACTGCAAGATCGACGGGCGGGGAGGCGGGGGCGAGGGGGAGCGGGGCGGGGGCGAGGGGGAGCGCGGGCGGGGTCAGCGGGGTTGGTGGGAGTGGGCGTGGTGGGCGGCGAGGATGTCCGCGCCGAAGTCGCTGGCCGGGCGGCGCAGCACGGTGTGCGCGTGGTTGCCGTCGTCGGTGGTGTTGTCGTACTCGATCAACAGGTCCTCGCCCTGCACCCGGTAGTAGTGGCGCTGGCCGGGCGCGGTCGGGCCGGCCCAGGCGAAGTGCAGCCGCCCGGAGTCCAGCCGGCGGGCCTCCCGGAGCGCCAGCTCGGGCGGGAGCCGGTCCAGGTAGAGCGCGACGAGCTGGTCGAGCAGGGCGCGCCCGGTGGGCCCGAGCCGGTCGGCGGGCACCCCGAGCGGCTCCAGCGGCCCGTCCACCCGGGGACGGGTGGCGCTGATGATGTCCCCGGGGGCCTGGTCGGCGACGATCGCCGCGGCCCGACCGGCCGGGCCGATCGCGTCGAGCAGGGCGCGGCCCAGGTCCTCCTCCACCCCGAGCGGTCGGGAGACCGGGTGGCCGGCGTGCCGGACGGTCGCCGGGTTGGCCCCGAAGAAGATCGGCGCGGGGGAGACCCGGTCGGCGACCACGGTCATACTCACCGAGAGGTGGTGCCCCTCCAGGCGCCACGACCAGGCGTCGTCGCGGGCCGGATCGCCGAAGACCGCCACCCAGTAGTCGCCGCTGTGCCGGCCCCGCCGCCATCCCTCGGCCCGGTCCAGCACCTCCTCCAGCGCCACGATCGCCATCGCCTGGGCGTACGCCGGCGGGCTCAGCGCGGTGGCCAGCAGCCGGTGCGCGGCCTTGCGCCCGACGCGGTCGAGGTCGGCGAGGCAGATTCCGGGCCGGGGGCGGGGCCGGTACTCCAGCCAGCGACGGGCCGGCTCGTCGTCGAATCCGTGGGCGGCGCGGGCACGGGCGGGCTCGTTGAGCGCGGCCAGCAACGCCGTCGCGGCGGTACGCATCTGTTCGGGCAGGGGATCCTCCACCGCCTCTGTATACCGGCCGGGAACGGGGCGCGCCGGGCGTCGCGGCCGATGGGCCGGGGCGCCTTGCCGGCGCCCGTGGTCGGCCGCCGGCGCCGTCGATCGGGCGGCGCGCTCAGCCGGGCGGCGCGCCCAGCAGCGTGAGCATCTCGGCGAGGTCGAAGAAGTGGGCGGTCTCCACGGCGGAGGGGCTGCCGTGGTGCGGGTCGGCCCCGGCGGCGAGCAGCGCCCGGACCGCCTCGGTGCTGCTGCGGAAGGCCGCGGCGGCGAGGGCCGTCTGTCCCCGGTCGTTGGTGCGGGAGTGGTCGGCGCCGCGGGCCAGCAGCGCGGCCACGGTCTCCGGGTGGGCGTGGTACGCCGCCAGGATCAGCAGGGTGTCGCCCTTGTCGTTGGTCAGGTCGACCGGCAGCCCCGCGTCGACGTAGTCGGCCAGCTCGGCGGTGGCGCCGTCGCGGGCCAGGTCGAACATCCGGTGCGCGAACGCCAGCGTCTCGGCGTCGAGTTCCTCACTCACCGGTCCAGGCTAGTCGGACGGCGGCCTGGTAGGTTGCCTGGCCGGCAGGCTGGGGGAGGGGCCATGGACGACAGGGTGTACGTGGGCAACGCGGGCGTCGACGGGGCGACGAACGCCGGCTGGCTGCTGGGTCACTTCATGCCGCCGGGCGACGCGCGGCACAGCGGCGACGTCGAGGTGAAGTGGGGGGTGCATCCCGCCGGGGAGGCGCGCTCGGCGTGGGCCACGGGCGAGCGGCGTACGGCCCTGCTGGTGCTGGTGAGCGGCCGGTTCCGGGTCGAGTTGCCGGACCGGTCGGTGGTGCTCGGCGAGCCCGGTGACTACGTGGTCTGGGGGCGGGGCGTGGACCACTCGTGGTACGCCGAGCGCGAGTCGGTCGTGCTGACCGTGCGCTGGCCGTCGGTCCCCGGCTACCGGGTGGCGCCGCCGGTCCGCCGCTGATCCGTCTCCGGTGGCAGTCGAGGGCGTCCCAGCGTCCGGGAAAACCTACTAAACCAATAGGCTTTGCAGCCTATCCTGGGTCGACACGTCACCGACCCGCGAGGACGCCATGCCCGACCGACGCCCGCCCGACCTGCTCGCCGTCGCGCGCCACTGGGCCGCCGACCCGGCCGGCTGGCCGGTGCCGCTGCGCTTCGACCCGACCGCCCGGTGGTACGCGCGACTGGCCCGCGCCCGCGACCACGAGGTGTGGGCGCTGAGCTGGCTGCCCGGCCAGGGCACCGACCTGCACGACCACGGCGGCTGCGGCGGCGCCTTCCTGGTCGTCTCCGGCGCGCTGACCGAGGAGACGGCGGACGCGGGCAGGCTCCACCCGCACCGGCTCCCCGCCGGCTCCGGTCGTCGCTTCGGCCCCCGACACGTGCACGTGGTGACCAACCGGGACGACGAACCCGCGGTGAGCGTCCATGTCTACCGCCCCGCCCTGCGCCGGATGACCAGCTACCAGCTCGCCGACGGCCGGCTGCGCGTCGCCGAGGTGGCCGAGGCCGGGGTGGCCTGGTGATCCCGCCGTCGCCGACGGACCCGCAGCAACCAGTGGAAGGAAAGACCATGGCGCCCACCGACGACCCGCACGCGTGGCCGGCACCGCCGGGCTCCCGGAGCATCGACGAGATCCTGGCCGCCGCCCGGGCCCGGCTCGACCGGCTGGATCCCGAGCGGGCGCACCTGGCGTACCGGGGCGGGGCCCTGCTCGTCGACATCCGCCCGGCCGCGCAACGGGCCGCCCATGGCACCGTGCCCGGCTCGACGGTGATCGAGCGCAACGTGCTGGAGTGGCGGTTCGACCCACGCTGTCCCGCACGGCTGCCCCAGGCGGTCGGCTACGACCTGCGGGTGCTCGTCATCTGCCAGGAGGGCTACACCTCCTCGCTGGCCGCCGCCGCCCTCCAGGACCTCGGCCTGCACCGCGCCACCGACGTCGTCGGCGGCTTCGTCGCCTGGCGGCTCGCCGGGCTGCCCGTGCTCGGCCCCACCCCGCCGCAGCGTCCGTCCGTCCCCGCGCCCCCGGTGACCGCCGGCCGGGCGCCGTCCTGACCGCCGCGCCCCACCGGGCGGGGCGGCACCGCCGCCGCAGGAGGCTCCATGTCCGTCGTCGCCATTCCCACCCGAACCCACCCGGCCGGCCGCCCCGAGCGGATCGGGCCGGTCCGCCAGCGGGCCACGCCGACCGTCACCATCACCCTCGACCTGGCGCCGGGGCCGATGAGTCCCCGGCTGGCCCGGCTGCTGGAACTGATCGGCGAACTGGCCGAGTCGGGCGAGGGGAGGCTGCGGCCGGCGGGCGAGGAGGAGCGCCCGCCGGCCCCCCGCGCGGTCCCGGCCGACGCGCACCCCGACGCGATCCGGATCGTCGCCGCCTCGCGGATGGTCCACCAGGGCGCCCGCGTCGTCCCCCTGACCCGCATCGAGTACGACCTGCTGCTGTTCCTGGCCGAGCAGCCCCGCCGGGTCTTCACCCGCCTGCAACTGCTCAGCCGGGTGTGGGGCTACGAGCACGCGGTGGCGCGCACCGTCGACGTGCACGTCCGCCGGCTGCGGGCCAAGCTCGCCGCGGCCGCGCCGGTGGTGACCACCGTGTACGGCGTCGGCTACCGGCTCGCCGACGAGGCGCGCGTCGAGATCGACCGGGGGCACTGACCCCGGCGCCGGCCCCGCCGCGCGCGGCGCACCCGCTCTCCGGGTGCGCCGCGCCGCCGCGCGCGCCGGGCGTTCCCGGGCCGGGGCCGCGCCGCCCCC
This sequence comes from Micromonospora sp. CPCC 205561, assembly GCF_036906775.1. NCBI lineage: Bacteria > Bacillati > Actinomycetota > Actinomycetes > Micromonosporales > Micromonosporaceae > Micromonospora > Micromonospora sp. CPCC 205561. The sequence goes on from NZ_JBAKHV010000030.1 coordinate 74,766, forward strand.
CCCCGCGGGGACCCGCGCCCGCCC
>NZ_JBAKHV010000031.1:0-70523 GCF_036906775.1 Micromonospora sp. CPCC 205561
ATCCGACTTAGCTCCAGCGCCGCCCGCAGCGCCGCGCCCACCTCGGCCACGCCCGCCCCGGACGGCGCGGGCGCCGCGCGGGCGGGATCGGCGGAGACCCGCCCGTCCCGGTCGACCCGCAGCCCGGCCGCGTCCGCCCGGGCGACCGCGGCGGCGAGCCGGGCCTTGGCGGCGCCCAACCGGCCGGCGAACTCGGCCAGCACCTGGTCGACCTCGATCAGGGCCGGAGCGACCGCGGTCAGTTGGGCGCGCAGCGCCGCGAGCCGGGCCCCGGCGGCCCCGGCCGCCCCGCCCGACCAGCCGGCCCGCAGGACGCCGGCGTCGGCGGCCAGCTCGTCGGCCCGGCGCGCCACCGGGTCGGTCAGCCCGCGCCAGCTCACCCCGGCCGCCTGCCACGCGCCGGGATCGGCCGCCCATAGCTGCCGGTAGCCGACGGCCGTCGCCCGGTGCGCCGGCCGCCCACCGGGAGGGCCCGGGGGCGTCGGACCGCCGGCCGGGGCGGCTCCGGGCGCCGCCGGCGTCGGGGCGGTCACCGGGGTACGACGGCGAGCCGGCGGGCCGCCCGGTCGTCCGCCGCCTCGTAGGCCCCCGCCGCCGCCCGGACCGCCCAGGCCGTCGCGGCCACCCGGGAGCCGAGACCGCCGAGCCAGGCGTGCACGGCCGACTCCAGATCCGCCAGCGCCGCCGCGGCCGGCCACTCCGGTGCCGGCACCCCAAGCCCGGGCGTGCCGAGCAGGCCGTGCCCCAGCCGGTACGCGGCGTCGTCGAGCCCGCCGGCGGCCCGGCGCAGCGCCTCCGGTCGTACGGTCAACGGCTCCTCGGTCATCCTCGCCCCCCGCCTCGTAGAACATCGACGGGCGCGACGTTAGGCGCCGTCCACACCCCCGGGCGACGGGTGTGGACGACGGCCGCCCGCCTACGCCCTCCGTCGTCCACAGGCGTTGCCGCGCGCGGAGTCGGCGGCTAATGTGCGGCCGTCCGCGCCGGTAGGGTTGGCCCGTGATCGTCGCTGTCGGCATCGACGTCGTCCTGGTCGAGCGGTTCGCGAAGGCCCTGGCACGGACGCCGCTGCTCGCCGAGCGGCCCTTCACGGAGGCCGAGCGGGTGACCCCCTCCGGCAACCCGCGTTCCCCGGAGTCGCTGGCCGCGCGATTCGCCGCCAAGGAGGCGGTGGCGAAGGCGCTCGGCGTCCCGGCCGGGCTGGGCTGGCACGACTGCGAGGTCGTGCCGGACCCGGACGGCCGTCCCTGGCTCACCGTCTCCGGCACGGTCGCGGCGGCGGCCACCGAGCGCGGGGTCAACCGCTGGCATCTCTCGTTGTCCCACGACGGCGGGATCGCCTCGGCGATGGTGGTCGCGGAACGCTGAACGGCTCCGTGCCGGGGCGCGGCACGGAGGAATCGGACGGGACGGGGTGGCATGAGACCGGTGTGGCGGGTCGCGGACGTACGCGCGGCGGAGGCGGGCCTGATGGCCACGCTCCCGCCCGGGATGCTGATGAAGCGGGCGGCGGCCGGCCTGGCCCGCCGCTGCGCGCTGCTGCTCGCCGACCGGGGCGGGGTCTACGCCGCGCGGGTGCTGCTGCTGGTCGGCTCCGGCGACAACGGCGGCGACACCCTCCTCGCCGGCGCGCAGCTGGCCCGCCGCGGCGCGGCCGTGTCGGCGCTGCTGCTGAGCCCCGGTAGGGCGCACGCGGAGGGGCTGACCGCGCTGCGGGCGGCCGGCGGTCGGGTGGTCGACCGCCCGCCGGCGACGATCGACCTGGTGCTGGACGGCATCGTCGGGATCGGCGGGATCGGCGGGCTGCGGGAGACCGCCGACCAGCTCGCCGCCAGCCTCGTGCGGCACCGCGGCCGCGACGGCGCCCCGGCCGCCGTGGTCGCGGTGGACGTGCCCAGCGGGGTCGCGGTGGACACCGGTCACGTGCCGTTGACCGCCGCCGGCCGGCCGGGCGCGGTCCGGGCCGACGTGACGGTGACCTTCGGCGCGCTGAAGCCCGCGCTGGTGGTGGGTCCGGCGGCGGCGCTCGCCGGTGAGGTGGAGCTGGTCGACATCGGGCTGGAGCCGTGGCTGCGCGGCAGTCCGGCGCTGCGGGTGACCGAGTGGTCGGACGTCGTCAGGTGGTGGCCCCGGCTCGGCCCGTCCGCGGAGAAGTACACCCGGGGCGTGGTGGGCCTCGCGACCGGCTCGGCCACGTACCCCGGGGCGGCCGTGCTCTCCGTCGCCGGGGCGCTCGCCGGCCCCACCGGCCTCGTCCGCTACGCCGGCTCGGCCCGGGCCGACGTGCTGCACCGGTACCCGTCGGTCATCGCGACCGGCCGGGTCGCCGACGCCGGGCGGGTGCAGGCGTGGGTCTGCGGCTCCGGCCTGGGCACCGGCGAGGAGGCGGCCGGGGAGCTGCGGGCGGTGCTGGCCGCCCCGGTGCCGGTGGTGCTCGACGCCGACGCGCTGACCCTGCTGGTCGACGGCTCGCTCGCCGACCGGCTGCGCGACCGCGACGCCCCGATCGTGGTCACCCCGCACGACCGGGAGTTCAGCCGGCTCTGTGGCGAGGAGCCGGACGCCGACCGGGTGGGCGCCGCGCTGCGGCTGGCCGCCTGGATGAACGCGGTGGTCCTGCTCAAGGGCGACCGCACGGTGATCGGCACGCCGGACGGCCGGGCGTACGTGAACCCGACCGGCACCCCGGCCCTCGCCACCGGGGGGACCGGCGACGTGCTGGCCGGGCTGCTCGGTTCGCTGCTCGCGGCCGGGCTGCCCGCCGAACGCGCGGCGGCGGCCGCCGCGTACCTGCACGGGCTGGCCGGCCGGGAGGCCGCCGGGGGCGGGCCGGTGACGGCGCCCGACGTGGCGGCCGCGCTCCGCCCGGTCCTGGCCCGCCTCGGCTGAACCGGCCGCCGCGTCCCGCCGCGCCCCGGCCCGGGCCGGGGCGGCGGGTGCGGAAAGTAGGCTGGGGGGCATGTGGCAGGCCGAGGTGCGCGTGGACCTGGACGCGATCCGTGAGAACGTCAGCCGGCTCCGGTCCGGCACCGCCGCCGAGCTGATGGCGGTGGTGAAGGCCGACGGCTACGGGCACGGCATGGTCCCGGCCGCCCGGGCGGCGCTCGACGCCGGGGCGGACTGGCTGGGGGTCTGCACCCTGGACGAGGCGCTGACGCTGCGTCGGGCCGGGATCACCGCGCCGGTGCTGGCCTGGCTGCTCGCGCCGGGGCTGCCGCTGCACGAGGGCGTCACCGCCGGGGTGGACCTCGGCGTGGCCAGCCTGCCGCAGCTCGACGAGATGGTCGCGGCGGCCCGCGCCGCCGGCCGGCCGGCGAGCGTACACCTCAAGATCGACACCGGGCTGGCCCGGGGCGGCGCGACCGTGGCCGACTGGCCCGCCCTGCTCGACGCCGCCGCCAAGGCGCAGGCCGACGGCCTGGTCGAGGTGGTCGGGGTGTGGAGCCACTTCGTCCACGCGGACTCGCCCGGCCACCCGACCACCGACCACCAGCTCGCCGTCTTCCACGAGGGCCTGGGCATGGCCGAGCGGGCCGGCCTGCGGCCGCGCTACCGGCACCTGGCCAACTCTGCCGCCACGCTGACCCGGCCCGACGCGCACTTCGACCTGGTCCGGCCCGGGCTGGCGGTCTACGGGCTCTCCCCGGTGGCCGGCGAGAGCTACGGCCTGCGCCCGGCGATGACGGCCCGGGCCCGGGTGATGCTCGCCAAGCGCGTCCCCGCCGGCTCCGGCGTCTCGTACGGGCACACCTACACCACCGAGCGGGAGGCGAACCTGGCGGTGGTGCCGCTCGGCTACGCCGACGGGGTGCCTCGGCACGCCTCGAACAGCGGGCCGGTGCAGCTCGGCGGCAGGCGCCGGACGATCTCGGGCCGGGTCTGCATGGACCAGTTCGTGCTCGACTGCGGCGACGACCCGGTGGCCGCCGGCGACGTGGTCACCCTCTTCGGCGGCGGTGTCGACGGGGAGCCGACCGCCGACGACTGGGCCGAGGCGGTCGGCACCATCAACTACGAGATCGTCACCCGGTTCGGCAGCACCCGGGTGCCCCGCGCCTACGACGGCGAGCGCCCGTGACACCCCGCTCCCGCATCCCGATCCCCCGCTCCGGGCAGGCGAGGGCCGCCGTCGGCGCACTGGCTGCCGTCGGGGTCGCCGCCGCCGGGCTCGCGGCCGGCGTCGCCACCGAGCGCGCCCTGGTCCGCAGGTTCAAGTCCGACCCCACCGACCCGTACGCCGGGGAGGCCTTCGACGAACAGCGGTACGACGAGGCGTTCCGGCTGGAGTTGCCCGACGGCACCGACATCCACGTCGAGGTGGTCGAGCCGACCCGGCCCGCGCCGGGCGCCCCCACGGTGGTGCTGGTGCACGGCTTCTGCCTGGACATGGGCACCTTCCACTTCCAGCGCAAGCTGCTCGCCGAGCGGGGTGAGCACCGCGTGGTCGCGTACGACCAGCCGGGGCACGGTCGGTCCGGGCGGCTGGAGACCGGCGAGTACGACCTCGCCGCGCTCGGCCACACGCTGCGCCAGGTGATCGACCGGGTCGCGCCGGAGGGGCCCCTGGTGCTCGTCGGGCACTCGATGGGCGGCATGACGATCATGGCGTTCGCCGAACTGTTCCCGGAGATGTTCGGCGACCGGGTCGTGGGCACCGTGCTGATGGCCACCTCGGGCGGCCTGCTGGCCGAGACCAAGCTGGTGGCGCCGGCGCTGCTCGGCCGGATCGGCGCGCCGGTGCTGCACATGGTCGGCAACGTCACCCGCTACGGCGGGCCGGTGATCGACCGGGCGCGCCGCTCCACCACGAACGTGGCCTGGCTGCTCACCCGCAAGTACGGCTTCGGCACCCGCCACCCCAGCGCGGCGCTGGTGTCGTACGTCGAGACGATGAACTCGCGTACCTCCGCCGACACGGTCACCCGCTACCTGCGGACGCTGGCGACGCACTCCCGGTTCCCGGCGCTCGCCGCGTTGGCGAGCACCCCGGTGCTGGTGGTCGTCGGCGACAAGGACATGATCACGCCGGTGACGCACTCGGAGGAGATCGTACGGCGGCTGCCGCACGCCGAGTTCGTCAAGATCATCGACAGTGGGCACGTGGTGATGCTGGAGCACGCCGACGAGGTCAACGAGGCGCTGATCCGGTTCATGGAGGCGCTGTGAGCCGGGAGCACGGGGCGGGCCACGTGGTGAAGCTGCCGACGGTCGACGACACCCACGAGTTCGGGCGGCGGCTGGCCGGGCTGCTGCGCGCCGGTGACCTGCTGCTGCTGACCGGGCCGCTCGGCGCCGGCAAGACCGCGCTGACCAGGGGAATCGGGGCCGGGCTCGGGGTGCTCGGGGACGTCACCTCGCCCACCTTCGTGATCGCCCGGGTGCACCGCCCCGATCCGGCCGGGGGCGGCACGGTGGCGCTGGTGCACGCCGACGCGTACCGGCTGGGGGACGCCGCCGACCCGCGCGCCGAGATCGACGACCTCGACCTGGACGCCTCCGTGGACGAGGCGGTGACCGTGGTCGAGTGGGGCGAGGGCCTGGTGGAGCAGCTGGCCGACGCCCACCTGCGGGTGCGCGTCGACCGGCGCGACGACGACACCCGGGTGGTCGAGCTGGAGCCGGTCGGGGGCGACTGGGCGCGGCGCCTGGCCGCCCTCGGCTGAGCGCTGTCGTACCGGCTGCCTAGAGTGCGCGGGACGGACCCGACAGGCGAAAGGTTGCCGATGCCCGACGACGCCCCCACCCTGGACCTGCTGGCGCTGCTGCCGGAGGAGTGGCGTGCCGTGCTCACCCCGCACCTCGACGCGGCCCGCACCGCCGAGCTGGCCGCGTTCGTCGCGGGGGAGTACGCGACGCACACCGTCTTCCCGCCGGTCGAGGACCTCTTCTCGGCCTACCGGCTCTGCGCGCCCGCCGACTGCCGGGTGCTGATCCTCGGGCAGGACCCCTACCACAAGGCGGGGCAGGCGCACGGGCTCAGCTTCAGCGTCCGGGAGGGCGTGAGCGTGCCGCCGTCGCTGCGCAACGTCTTCAAGGAGCTCGGCGAGGACCTCGGCGTGCCCAAGCCGCGCGGCGGCGACCTGAGCGGCTGGGCCGCCCAGGGCGTGCTGCTGCTCAACTCGGTGCTCACCGTGCGCGAGGCGACGCCCGGCTCGCACGCCAACCGGGGCTGGGAGGAGTTCACCGACGCCACCATCCGGGCGCTCGACGCGATGGAGTCCCGGGTGGTCTTCCTGCTCTGGGGCGGCTACGCGCGCAAGAAGGCCGCCCTGGTCACCAACCCGCGGCACGTGGTGCTGGAGGCCGGGCACCCCAGCCCGATGAACCCGCGCGGCTTCCTGGGCAGCCGCCCGTTCAGTGCGGCCAACAAGGCGCTCGCCGACGCCGGCCTGCCCACGGTCGACTGGGAGCGCCCGGCCGGCTGACAGCTGCGCACTTTCGCGGTCACCCCCCGGTCACCGTCCGTTGTAGCCTGTGCCTGCAGCGGTCGGTGAGCCGGGAGGCGACCATGGCCACGACGGTCAGCGACGAACGGTGGCGGGTGGCGCGCACGGCGCTGGCGGAACAGACGGACCGCTTCCTCGACCTGGTCCGCGCCACCCCACCGGAGGCGATGGCCACCGCCGACTGGTCGGTGGCCGACACGCTGGCCCACGTCGGCTCCCTCGCCTGGTACTACGTGTGCCTGGTGGACCCGGAGCACCCGCCCCTGCCGGTGCCGGGCCTGCACCGGCAGCTCCCCGACGTCACCGTCGACACGGTGGCCGACCTCAACGACGTGCTGCTGCGGCACCTCACCGAGCGCGAGCCGGCGGCCCTGGCCGGCCAGCTGCGCGCCGACGTCGGGCAGCTCCTGCTCGCCTGCGGGGACCGGCGCCCCGACGACACGGTGCCCTGGCTCGGTGGGGCCCGGGTGCCCCTCGCCGGCCTCTGCGCGCACCTCGTCAACGAACTGCTCATCCACGGTCACGACGTCGCCCGCGCCACCGGCCGCCCCTGGTCGGTCCCGGGCCCCCACGCCGCGTTGTTCATGGAGCTGTTCCTGGCCGGGGTGGTGCGGCACGGCTACGGGCGGCTGATCGACGGCGGCGCGCCGCCGAGCGAGCGCCGCGTCGTGGTCGAGTTCCGCTCGGCGTACGCGGCCCCGGTCCGGCTCATGCTGCACCGGGGGCGGATGACGTTCGCCGACCCCCGCGCCCGGGTGGACGCCCGGATCGACCACGACCCCGGCACGCTCAACCTGATGATGTTCGGCCGGGTCAGCCGGGCCCGGGCGGTGCTCACCGGAAAGGTACGCGTCAGCGGGCGCCGCCCCTGGCTGCTGCCGGGGTTCCTGCGCAAGTTCCGTACGCCGAGCTGACCGCGCGGCGCTCCCGGCCGACGGCGGCACGGGGCGGCACGGGAGCGGCGGTCGGGGCGACTAGGCTGGCTTACCGTGCTCGTACTGGTGGTGGACAGCTCGACCCCGGCGGTGACCGCGGCGCTCGTGGAGGTCACGGCGGAGGGTGTGGTGACCCGGGCCGGGCGCTGCGCGGTCGACGCCCGCGCCCACGGCGAGCTGCTCGCCCCGCAGGTCGACGCCGTGCTCGCCGACACCGGCACCCGCGCGGCCGACCTGGGCGCGATCGTCGCCGGCCTCGGCCCCGGCCCGTTCACCGGGCTCCGGGTGGGGCTGGTCACCGCCGCCGCCATGGGCCAGGTGCTGGGCGTCCCGACGTACGGCGTCTGCTCCCTGGACGCCGTCGGCCACCCGGCGGCCGCCGGCGAGCCCGTGCTGGCGGCGACGGACGCGCGCCGTCGGGAGATCTACTGGGCGGTCTACGACGGCGCCGGTCAGCGGATCGCCGGCCCGGAGGTCTCCGCGCCGGCCGTCGCCGCGGAGCGGGCCCGCGCCCTGGCCGTCACCGTGGCGGTCGGCGACGGCGCGCACCGGTACGCGGACGCGCTCGGCCTGCCGGTGCGGGACGAACCGCGCTACCCGGACGCCGCCGTGCTGGCGACCCTGGCCGCCGAGCGGATCCGGGCCGGTGCCCCCGGCGAGATACTCACCCCGCTCTACCTGCGCCGCCCGGACGCCGTGGCGACGGCGACCCGCAAGCGGGTCCTGCCGTGAGCGCGAGGAGCGTTCGCCTGGAGCGGTTCCGGTGGTGGCACGTCGACGAGGCGCTGCCGATCGAGGCGGACCTGTTCGGTGCCGAGCAGTGGTCGGCGGCGATGTTCTGGAACGAGCTGGCCAACGGGCACTTCTATGTCGTCGCCACCGGCGGCGACGGTGCCGTGCTGGGCTACGCCGGGCTCGCCGCCGCCCCGCCCGACGAGGCGTGGGTGCAGAACGTCGCGGTGCGCCGGGACGCCCAGCGACGCGGCGTCGGCCGGCTGCTGCTGGAGGCGCTGCTCGCCGAGGCGGCCCGGACCGGCGTCCGCAGCACCCTGCTGGAGGTCGCGGCGGACAACGCGCCCGCCCAGCGGCTCTACGCGACGTACGGCTTCGAGCCGATCGGCGTGCGGCGCGGCTACTACCAACCGAGCAACACCGACGCGCTGGTCATGCAGCGGAACCGGGATGTGAGCGATGACTGACGAACCCCTGATCCTCGGCATCGAGACCTCCTGCGACGAGACCGGGGTCGGCATCGTACGCGGGCACACCCTGCTCGCCGACGCGCTCGCCTCCAGCGTCGAGCAGCACGCCCGCTTCGGCGGCGTGGTGCCCGAGGTGGCCAGCCGGGCCCACCTGGAGGCCATCGTGCCGACCATGGACCGGGCGTTGAAGGAGGCGGGGGTGACGCTCGCCGACATCGACGCGATCGCGGTCACCTGCGGTCCGGGGCTGGCCGGCGCTCTCCTGGTCGGGGTGGCCGCCGCGAAGGGCTACGCGCTCGCCGCCGAGAAGCCGGTCTACGGCGTCAACCACCTGGCCGCGCACGTCGCCGTGGACACGCTGGAGCACGGCCCGCTGCCCGAGCCGGCGATCGCCCTGCTGGTCTCCGGCGGGCACTCCTCGCTGCTGCTCGTCGACGACCTGGCCCGGGGCGTCACCCCGCTCGGCGCCACGATCGACGACGCGGCCGGCGAGGCGTTCGACAAGGTGGCCCGGCTGCTCGGGCTGCCGTTCCCCGGCGGCCCGTACATCGACCGGGAGGCCCGGGCCGGCGATCCGGCCGCCATCGGCTTCCCGCGCGGCCTGACCGCCGCCAAGGACCTCGCGGCCCACCGCTACGACTTCTCCTTCTCCGGGCTGAAGACGGCGGTGGCCCGCTGGGTGGAGGCGCGGCAGCGGGCCGGCGAGCCGGTGCCCGTCGCCGACGTGGCGGCGTCCTTCCAGGAGGCGGTCTGCGACGTGCTGGTGCGCAAGGCGCTGGACGCCTGCCACGCCAACGGCGTGGAGACGCTGGTGATCGGCGGGGGCGTGGCGGCCAACTCGCGGCTGCGGGCGATGGCCGAGGACCGCGCCGCCGCGCACGGCGTACGGGTCCGGGTGCCCCGCCCAGGGCTCTGCACGGACAACGGCGCGATGGTCGCCGCCCTCGGCTCGCACCTGGTCGCCTCGGGTGTCGCGCCGAGCCGGCTGGACCTGCCCGCCGACTCCGCCATGCCGCTGACCACGGTCAGCGTGTGAACCCCGAGGATGGCTGACGTGATCGTGCGGATGTGGGAGGCGCGGGCGGAGCCGTACGGCGTCGCGGACCTCATCACCTGGGTCTGCGACGCGGCGCTGCCGGAGTTCGAGCACGACCCGATGCACCTGTCCAGCGAGGTGTTCTCCTCCACCGACCACCGGGTCGTGGTCATCTCCAAGTGGCGCAGCAACCCGCGCCCCCTGCCGGAGCCGCCCGCGACGCTGCTGGCCCGCCCCGCACACTCCTGGGACTTCACCCAGGTCGACCGCTGAGGCGCCGCCGGTGGGCCCTCGCGTCCGCGGGCCCGGGCGGAACCGGTGGAGGTGAACTGCGGCACGTCGGCCCGGTAAATGGTTGGCGGGACGGTCCGCCCGCCACCTAGCGTCGATGGGCCATGCGTTTCTCACCGGCCGGGGACCCCGGCGTACCCGACAGCCGTTCGGCGACCCGCTACCTGCTGTGGCTGGCCGGGCGGCACAAGGTGCTGCTCACCGTCGGCATCCTGTTCGGCGTCGTCTGGATGGTCGCCCAGGCGCTGGTGCCGGCGGCCGTCGGGCGGGCCGTCGACGGGCTCACCCGCCGGGACGAGGACGCGCTGGTCGCCTGGGGGCTGGCGCTGCTCGGCCTGGGCGTCCTCCAGACGGTGGCGGGGATCCTGCGGCACCGCTGCGCGGTGCACAACTTCCTCGCCGGGGCGTACCGCACGGTGCAGCTGACAGTGGGCGCGGCGAACCGGCTCGGCGCCGCGCTGCCCCGGCGGGTGGCCGCCGGTGAGGTGGTGAGCATCGGCACGGCCGACATCAGCCAGATCGGCGCGGCGATCGACATCACCGCCCGGGGTGCCGGCGCCGTCGTCGCGATCGTCACCGTGGGCGTGATCCTGCTCGACGCCTCGGTGCCGCTCGGGCTGGTCGTGGTGCTCGGCGTGCCGCTGCTGATGGCGGTCGTCGGGCTGCTCATCCGGCCGCTGCACCGGCAGCAGCAGGCGTACCGGGACTCGGAGGGGGCGCTGACCGCCCGGGCCGGCGACATCGTCTCCGGGCTGCGGGTGCTGCGCGGCGTCGGCGGCGAGCCGGTGCTCTCCGCCCGCTACCGGGCACGGTCGCAGGCGTTGCGCGCCGACGGCCTGCGGGTGGCCCGGATCGAGTCGCTGCTGGAGGCGGCCCAGGTGCTGCTCCCCGGCGCCTTCATGGTGCTGGTCACCTGGCTCGGCGCCCGGTTCGCGCTGCGCGGCGAGATCAGCGCCGGTCAGCTCGTCGCGTTCTACGGCTACACCGCGTTCCTGGTCAGCCCGTTGCGACAACTCACCGAGGCGGTGGACAAGCTGACCCGGGGGCACGTCGCGGCCCGGCGGGTGGTGCGGCTGCTGCGGCTCACCCCGGAGCTGACCGACCCGGCCCGCCCGGCCACCCTGCCGGAGGGCCCCGGCGAGCTGGTCGACACGGTGTCCGGCGTGACGGTACGGCCGGGCCGGTTCACCGCGCTCGCCGCGACTGCGCCCGAGGACGCGGCGGCGATCGTGGACCGCCTTGGCCGGTACGTCGACTCGGACGCGACGCTGCACGGCGTACCGCTGCGGGACCTGGCGCTGGCGACGGTGCGGGAGCGGATCCTGGTGGCCGACAACGGAGCGCACCTGTTCACCGGCCCGCTCCGCGCGGAGCTGGACCCGCACGACCGGGCCGACGACGCGACGGTCACGGCGGCGCTGGCGGCGGCGAGCGCCACCGACATCGTCGAGGCGCTGCCCGCCGGGCTCGACAGCGCGGTCGCCGAGCGCGGGCGCGAGTTCTCGGGTGGTCAGCAGCAGCGGCTGAGGCTGGTCCGGGCGCTGGTCGCGGACCCGCAGATCCTGCTGCTGGTCGAGCCGACGAGCGCCGTGGACGCGCACACCGAGGCCCGCATCGCCGACCGGCTGGGCGCGGCCCGGGCGGGCCGGACCACCCTCGTCTGCACGACCAGCCCGCTCGTGCTGCACCGCGCCGACCACGTGATCTTCGTGGAGGACGGCAAGGTCGCGGCCGAGGGGTCGCACACCGCACTGCTGGACGGCGAGCCGCGCTACCGCGCGACGGTCAGCCGGGGGGAGGACTGATGGCCACCGCGCTGCCCGTCGCCGACGCGCGCCAGGTGCGTCGCTACGCCCGCACGCTCGCCCGCCGCCACCCGAGGGCGCTGGGGGCCGCGCTCGGCCTGCACGCCCTGGCGGCCGCGGCCGGCCTGGTCGCGCCGCGGCTGCTCGGCGACCTGGTCGAGGGGATCTCCCGAGGCACGAGCGGCGTCACCGTCGACCGGATCGCCCTGCTGATCGCGGGGTTCGTGCTGGTGCAGTCGGTGCTGGTCCGCTTCGCGCACCTGGCGTCGGCCCGGCTCGGTGAGGGCGTGCTGGCCGAGCTGCGCGAGGAGTTCGTCGACCGGATCATGGCGCTGCCCCTGGCCACCGTGGAACGGGCCGGCACGGGCGACCTGCTCACCCGGACGTCCCGGGACGTCTCGGCGCTCTCCCGGACGGTCCGGTTCGCCGTACCGGAGACGCTGATCGCCGTCGTCACCGGCTGCTTCATCGTCGCGGCGCTGCTCCTGGTCGATCCGCTGCTGGCGCTGCCCTGCCTGCTCGCGGTGCCGCTGCTCTGGGCCGGCACCCGCTGGTACCTGCGCCGCGCGCCCGACGGCTACCTGCGGGAGAACGCGGCCTACTCGGACATCACCGACGGGATCAGCGAGACCGTCGAGGGCTCGCGGACCACGGAGGCGCTGCGGCAGCAGGCGCGCCGCCGGGCCCGCACCGACGCCGACATCCGCCGGTCGTACGCGGCCGAGCGCTACACCCTGCGGCTGCGCACCGTGTTCTTTCCCGTCGCCGAGATCGGCTACGTGGTGCCGGTGGTCGCCACGCTGATCGTCGGCGGCTGGTTCTACCTGAAGGGCTGGGTGAGCCTCGGCGAGGTCACCGCCGCCACGCTCTACGTCCAGCAACTGGTCGACCCGGTCGACCGGCTGCTCTCCTGGCTGGACGAGTTGCAGGTCGGCGGCGCCTCGATGGCCCGCCTGCTCGGGGTGGCCGACGCCGACCCGCCGGCCGGCTCCCCGACCCGGGCCGGGCCCTCGGCGACGGCGGGCTCCCCGGAGCCGGCCACGGGGGACCGGCAGCTCGCCGCCCGGGACGTCCGGTACGCGTACCGGGAGGGGCGGGACGTGCTGCACGGGGTGACCCTCGTGCCGGAGCCGGGGGAGAAGCTGGCCATGGTGGGCCCCTCGGGCGCCGGCAAGTCCACCCTCGGCCGGCTGCTCGCCGGGGTGCACGCGCCCCGCTCGGGCTCGGTGACCGTGGCCGGGCGGCGGCTCGACGAGCTGCCGCTGGCCGAGCTGCGCTCGCAGGTCGCGCTGGTCACCCAGGAGCACCACGTCTTCATCGGTACGCTGCGGGACAACGTGGCGATGGTCCGGCCCGACGCGGACGAGGCGGCCGTGGAGTCGGCGCTGGCCGCCGTCGACGCGCTGGACTGGGCCGGAGCGCTGCCGGACGGGCTGGACACGGTGGTCGGCGCCGGCGGGCACCAGCTGTCACCGGCGCAGGCGCAGCAGCTCGCGCTGGCCCGGCTGGTGCTGGCCGACCCGCACACCCTGGTGCTGGACGAGGCCACCTCGCTGATCGACCCCCACGCCGCCCGGCACCTGGAGCGCTCCCTCGCGGCCGTCCTCCAGGGCCGTACGGTCGTCGCCATCGCGCACCGCCTCTTCTCGGCGCACGACGCCGACCGGGTCGCGGTGGTGGAGGACGGCAGGATCACCGAGATCGGCTCGCACGACGAACTGGTCGCTGCGGGCGGCTCCTACGCCTCCCTCTGGCGCTCCTGGCACGGCACCGGCTCCTGACGCCGCCTCGCCGGGCGCGGTGCGCGGGTGCGGACCGGTTCCGGGTTTCGGCGGTGCCGCGTCCGACGGCCGTACCACGATGGTGGAGCGGCAGGCGACCGGCGCACCGTCACCGCGGCGTCGGCCGGTGACGGGGGTGCGACGTGGGTGGTCTCGAACTGATCGTGGTGCTGGGCGTCACGGTGCTGGTCGGCACCACCCTCGGCGGGCGGTACAGCGTGGCGCCTCCCGTGCTGCTCATCACGATGGGCGCGCTTCTCGGGCTGCTGCCGCCCCTGTCCCACGTGGTCCTGGAGCCCGACGTGGTGCTGCTGCTCTTCCTGCCGGCGATCCTTTACAAGGAGAGCATCACCACCAGCCTGCGCGAGATCCGCGCCAACCTCCTCGCTATCGCGCTGCTCGCGGTGGGGCTGGTGGTGGCGACGATGGTCGCGGTGTCGCTTGTCGCGCAGCGGTTCGGCGTCGACCCGGCCGCCGCCTGGGTACTCGGCGCGGTGCTCGCGCCGACCGACGCCGCGGCGGTCGCCGGCCTGGCCAAACGGATGCCGCGCCGGATCCTGACCACCCTGCACGCGGAGAGCCTGATCAACGACGGCACCGCGCTGGTGCTCTTCGCCGTCGGGGTGGGTCTGATCGTGGGCGGCACCGAGCCCGGGGTGCTCGGGCTGACCGAGCGGTTCGTGGGGGCCTCGGCCGGTGGTGTCGCGGCGGGCCTGCTCGTGGGCGGGGCGGTGATCCTGCTGCGGCGGCGCCTCGACGACCCGCTGCGCGAGGGTGCGCTGAGCGTCCTGACGCCGTTCGTCGCCTTCCTCCTCGCGGAGTTCGTGCACGCCAGCGGCGTCCTGGCGGTGGTGGTCGCGGGCCTGATGCTGTCGTACGCCGCCCCCCGGGTCGTCCGGGCCCGCTCGCGGCTGCTGGCGTACGGCTTCTGGGACCTCGCCACGTTCCTGATCAACGGGAGCCTGTTCGTGCTGCTCGGGTTGCAGATCCCGCGGGCGCTGCGGGGCGTCACGAGCCTGTCGGTGATGCGGGCGCTGGTGATCGCGGTGGTGGTGACCGGCGTGGTCGTGCTGACCCGGATGCTCTGGGTCCACCTGGCCGCGTTCGCCTTCCTGCTCGTCGACCGCAAGGCGGCGCGGCAGGACGAGCGGGTGGGCTGGCGGGTGCGGACGGCCGCCGGCTGGGCGGGATTCCGGGGCGCCGTCTCCCTCGCGGCGGCTCTCGCGGTGCCGGTGGCCACGCCCACCGGCGTTCCGGTGCGCGAGCGTGACCTGATCATCTTTGCCACCGCCATGGTCATCCTGCTGACGATGCTGGTCCAGGGCACCACACTGCCGGCCGTCGTGCGGTGGGCGGGCCTGGTCGGCGACAACCGGCGGCTCGACGAGCTGCGGCTGGCCCGGGTACGCGCCAGCGAGGCGGCGTTGGCGGTCCTGCCGCAGATCGCCGACCGGCTCGGCGCGGGACCGGACGTCGTCGACCGGATCAGGGCGGACTACGAGCAGCACCTCGTCGACGTCCGCTCCGCCGAGGGCCGCTCGGCGGAGTCGGCCCGGGATCTCGACCGGCGGCTGCGGCTCGCCGTCCTCGAACACAAGCGCCGTGAGATCACCAGGCTGCGGGACACGAGGGAGATCGACGACATCGTGCTGCGGGAGCTGGAGGCCGTGCTCGACATCGAGGAGATCCGGCTGTTGGGACCGGAGTCCAACGATTAGCCCGGCCGAGCGCCGGGCTGGCGTCCGACACTCAGAGTGACGGGACTGGTGGAAGGCTGCGAGGTGACGGAAAGTAGCCGCCGGTTGGCCGACGTCGGAACGCGAGCGGCGCCTGTCCGGCTGCGAAACCTGCTGACCAGCCGCTACTTCGTCATGCGGGCCCGACCGACCGACGGGCCTCCCGCCCCCTTTGCTCTGCAGCCGCCGACGCACCAGGCACCCTCGGTAGCTGGTGCGTCAATGGCTGCAGAGCAAAGGGGGCGGGGCGGGTTGCCGGCGGCAGCCGGGAAACGCACCGTCGGTCACCATTAGTAATGAGGGTGGGTGGCAGGCGGCCGGCGGGAGCCGGGCTGTCCGAGGGGCGACCGCCGCCGTCGCCCGCAGGGCCGCCGTCGCCCGCAGGGCCGCCGCCGGGACGAAGAGGCCCGCCACGGGCGACCAGCTGGGGGCGGCCAGCGCGGCCGGTCAGGTGCGGCGCAGGATGCGGTACGTGGCGATGCCGCCGGTGCCCAGGGCGGCGAGGAATACCAGCCAGACCACCGTGCTGCTGACCCCGACCGGTGGGCCGGAGTTGGCGGAGGCGGCGGCGAGCAGGCCGTCCTCGCCGGGCGCGGGCAGCGCTGCCGGCGGCAGTTCCGGCCAGCGGACCAGCCCGGTGCTCTCCAGCATCTGCATGTGGTGCAGGACGAACCGGTTGGCGTCTTCGGCGAGCTTGCGGATCACCGGGTCACGGGTGCTGGCGCGGACCGCCCCGATGACCGGGAAGATGTTGCCGTGGGCGACCCGGAGCCGGGTGACGAAGAGCTGGTCGAAGCGGGCGCCGGAGGCGTCCCGCAACTCCGTCAGCCAGCCCTTCTGCTCGACCGTCGGGTCGGTGGGGATGCTCGCCCCGAGCTTGTTGGCCGCCGCTACCGTCAGCCGGTCCAGTTCCTCGTGCTCGGTGGCGATCCCGGCGCCGATCTCGCGCACCCTGGCGCTGCGCCCCTTGTCGGCGGCGAGCTGCCCGGCCGGCATCTCCCAGAGCCCGGCCAGGCGCACCCCGTTGAGCAGGGCGGCGTCGGCCGCGTTGAGTTGCTGACCGCCCGGCGCGGCGACGGCCACCCCGGGCGCCAGCCCGAGCCCGGCGGCGATCACGACGAGCAGCAGCGCCAGGCGGCTGCTGCGGGGCCCTCGTCGGCAACGGGCGGAGCTGAGCGGTGCCATGTCCGTGGTGCCTCCTCGGTCCGGTCCGGACGCGTCCGGTCCGAGCGCGTCCTGGCCGGGCGGCGCGCGATCCGGCCGCCGCCCGTCCCCGCACTGGTACGGACGGGCGACCCGATCAGTTCACCCCGCCGTTCCCGACCGGTCAGCCGGCGTCGAGGGGGTCGGCGAGCAGGCGTTCGAAAGCCAGCTCGGCGGCGCCGATCAGGGCCGCGTCCTCGCCGAGCTTCGGGGTGCGCAGCCGGACGTGCTCCAGGCAGGCGGGCAGGGCGATCGAGTTGAGCCGGCTGCGGACCTGGGCCGCCGCCGCGAGGTAGAGGTCCCGCAGTCCGCCGCCGAAGATGACCATCTCCGGGTTGAAGATGTTCACCAGGTTGGCCACCCCGAAGCCGAGCCAGTCGCCGGCCTGGCGGACCGCGGTCTGCGCCCGCAGGTCGCCCCGGTCGGCGGCGTCGAAGACGGCCAGCAGCGCGTCCCGGCCCCTGGCGTCGGAGCGACCGGCCGCGCGGAGCAGCGCGTGCTCGCCGATCTCGGTCTCCCAGCAGCCCCGGGAGCCGCACTCGCAGGGCGCGCCGTCCCGGACGACCACCATGTGGCCCACCTCGCCGCCGTAGCCGCCGTGCCCGGTCAGCCGCCGCCCGCCGGCGATGATGCCGGCGCCGACGCCGACGTCCCCGTACAGGTAGATGACGTTGTCGCAGCCGGCCGCCGCGCCCCGGGCGTGCTCGGCGAAGGCGGCCACGTCGGCCACGTTGCCGACCGTCACGGGCACCTCGCAGCCCAGCTCCGTGCCGAGGGCCGCCCCGATCGGCTCGTCCACCCACCCGGTGGTCGGGCCCAGCCGGACGAGCCCGTCGTCGCGGCGGACCATCCCGCAGACCGCGACGCCGGCGCCGACGCAGACGGCGTCCGCCGGGACGGCCTGCTGCATCTCCTTGACCGCCCCGGCCAGCAGCGGGGCGGCCTCCGCGGCGGTCAGGCCCCGGGGACGGTCCAGCTCCCGGCGGTCGAGCACCGCGCCGCCGAGACCGATCCGCGCGGCCCGCAGCCGGTCCACCTCGATGCTGTACGCGTACGCGTGCACCCGGTCCGACTCGGGCCGGACGACCAGTGACGGTCGCCCGGCCCGGCCGGTCTCCTTCGGCGCCCCCTCGCTGACCAGCCCGGCGCCGGCCAGTTCGGCGGTCAGCGCGCCGATGGTGCTGCGGTTGAGCCCGAGGGTGGTGGTGAGCTCGGCACGGGTGGTGGCCCCGTGCACGTGCACGTACCGCAGCAACGCGCCCAGGTTCTGCCGGCGGATCTCGTCCTGGCTCGGTCCCGCGCGCATCGCCGTCGTCACTTCCGGTGTCGGTTGCTCAGCGGGTGCCGGTGGCGGTGGAGCGCCGGCGGGAGAACGCGTCGACGCTGGCGGCGAGCAGCAGCACCACGCCGGTGACCACGTACTTCACCCCCGAGCTGTATCCCATCAGGCCCATCCCGTTGTCGATGACCGCGACGACCGCGCCACCGAGGACGGCGTCGAGCACCCGGCCCTTGCCGCCGAAGAGGCTGGTGCCCCCGATGACCGCCGCGCCGACCGCGTAGAGCAGTACGTTACTGCCACCGGTGTTCGGGTCGACCGAGTTGGCCCGGCTGGCGGCGACGATGCCGCCGATGGCCGCCATCGAGGAGCAGATCACGAAGACCGAGATGCGGATCCGGTCCACGTTGATGCCCGCGCGGCGGGCCGCCTCCTTGTTGCCGCCCACGGCGTAGACGTGCCGGCCGTAGCTGGTGCGCTGGAGCACGAAGGTCCAGAGGATCAGCAGCACCGCGATGATGGGCACCACGATCGGCACGCCCTTGAGCGAGCTGATCAGGACGTTGCGGCTGCGCTCCAGGTTGAGGATGAACACAGCCGTGCCGAGGACGAGCGCCAGCCCGCCGATCCGGGCGAAGACCACCGCGATCGGGTCCGTGAGCAGCCCGCGGGCGGCCCGCTTGCGGTGCCGGAGCAGCTGCACGGCGGCGTAGCCGGCGACCGCCGCGGCGGCCAGCAGCCAGCCGAGGACGGGCGGGAGGTTGCGGTTGGCGATGGCCACCAGCACGTCGTCGCGGACCGAGATGTTGGTGCCCTCCTCCATCAGCATCAGCACGATGCCCTGGAAGGCGAGGAACCCGGCCAGGGTCACCACGAAGGAGGGGATGCCGATCTTCGCGACCAGGAAGCCGAGGGTGGTGCCGATCGCCACTCCGGTGAGGACGGCCGCGAGCACGGCCACGTACCACGGGTAGCCGAGCACGGTGACGACGTTGGCCAGGATGGCCGCGCAGACCCCGCTGGCGAAGCCGGCGGAGAGGTCGATCTCCCCGAGGAGCAGGACGAAGACCAGCCCCATCGCGATCAGCGTGACCGCGGCACCCTGGGTGAACAGGTTGGCGAAGTTGCCGGCGGTGAGGAACGACGGCCGCATGATCGAGAAGACCGTGCAGAGCACGACCAGGCCGAGCACGGCCGGCAGCGCGCCGATGTCGCCGCCGCGGACCCGGCTGACGTAGTTGCGGACGTGGCTGCCGAGGCTGGGCGTCGGCGTGACGGCCGCCGGGCCCTCCTTCTGCACGACGGTGCTGGTCATCGGACGCCTCCTGAGGTGCTCTGGGCCGGCTCCGCGCCGTGCCCGTTGCCGCCGTTGGCCGGCTCGGCGGCGAGCCCGAGCCCGCCGGAACGGCCGGCGGTGATCAGCTCGACCACCTGGGAATGGGTGATGTCGGTGGTCTTCACCTGGGCGACCATCTGGCCGAGGTAGAGCGCGGCGATCCGGTCGGAGACGGCGAAGACGTCGTTCATGTTGTGCGAGATGAGCACCACGGCCAGGCCGTTGTCGGCCAGCCGGCGGACCAGTTCGAGCACCTGGGCCGTCTGCGCGACGCCGAGCGCGGCGGTCGGCTCGTCGAGGATGACGAGCCTGCTGTTCCAGAGCACGGCCTTGGCGATCGCCACGGTCTGCCGCTGGCCGCCGGAGAGGCTGGAGACGTGCTGCCGCAGTGACTTCACGGTGCGTACGCTCAGCCCGGCGAGGGTGTCGGCGGCCATCTGCTCCATGGTCGGCTCGTCGAGCACGAGGCCGCTGCGCTTCTCCCGGCCGAGGAACATGTTCTGCACGATGTCGAGGTTGTCGCAGAGCGCGAGGTCCTGGTAGACGACCTCGATGCCCAGCGCGGCGGCGTCGCGGGGGCTGTTGATGTTCACCGGCCGGCCGTCGAAGACGAACTCACCGGCGTCGGTGGGGTGGATGCCGCTGATGCACTTGACGAGGGTCGACTTGCCGGCGCCGTTGTCGCCGACCAGCGCGGTCACCTCGCCCGGGTGGGCGGTGAAGGCGACGTCGCGCAGGACCTGGACGGGACCGAAGCTCTTGTCGATCCCGCGTAGTTCCAGCAGGGGGGTTGCGGACACGGGGGCTCCTTCGGGTGGAGGGGAGGTCTCGGATCCCGTCCGGCGCGAGCCGCCGCCCGGCACCAGGTTGCGTGCCGGGCGGCGTGCGCGTGGATCGGATCGGTACGGGTCAGCTGATGCCGGCGTCTGCGCAGAGCTTCGCGTACGCCCCGCCGCAGACCTCGTCCTTGGTGACGTAGCCGTCGGCGATGACGTCCTTGACGTTCTCCTTGTAGACCATCTTCGGGGTCAGCAGCACCGACGGGACGTCCCGGCCGCCCTCCGGGTCCTTGACCGTCTGGCCGGTCTCCTTCTTCTCGCCCTTCGCGACCGCGATGGCCAGCTCGGAGGCGGCCTTCGCCTCCTCCTTGATCGCCTTGTAGACGGTCATGCACTGGTCACCGGCGAGGATGTTCTGCAGGCCCTGCGGGGTGGCGTCCTGGCCGGTCACCGGCACCTTGCCGTTGAGCTTGTTCTTCTTCAGCACCGAGATGGCCGCGTTGCCGAGGCCGTCGTTCGCGGCGAGCACGCCGTCGATCTTGCCCCGCTGCTGGGTGAGCATCTGCTCGAAGATGGTGGCCGCCTGGGCGTTGTCCCACTCCGGAACGTTCTGGTCCGGGCCCTTGGTGTATTCCTTCGAGTCGAACTTCGGCTTGAGCACCGAGTCGTACCCGTTCTTGAACAGAGTGGCGTTGTTGTCGGTCGGGGAGCCGTTGAGGTAGGCCACGACCGGGTTCTTGACGCCCTTGTCGGTCAGGCACTTGCTCAGGCCCTCGCCCTGGAGCTTGCCGACCACCTCGTTGTCGAAGCTGACGTAGTAGGTGGCCGAGCCGCCCAGCGTGAGCCGGTCGTAGTCGATCGTCGCGACGCCCTGCGACTTGGCCTTGTCGAGCACGGCCTTGCCGGTGCCGGAGTCCAGGTTGACGATCATCAGCGCGGTGACGCCGCTGGTGATCATCTGGTCGGCGATGGTCTGGAACGCGGTCTTGTCGCCCTGGGCGTTCTGGATGTCGTAGTCGACGCCGGCGGCCTTGAACGCCTCCTCCAGGAACTTGCGGTCCGCGCCCTCCCAGCGGGCGGAGGACTTGCTGTCCGGCAGGATCACGCCGATCTTCGGCTTCTTGTCGCTGCCGCCGGCCTGGTCTCCGCTGCCGGAATCGTCGCCGCAGGCGGTGAGACCGCCGGTGGCCAGCAGGCCCACGGCGGCGAGGGTGAGGAAGCCCTTGCGCATGTGCAGGGTCCTTTCGGGGGGTGGGGGGTGGTGTTGGTTTGTTGTGTCCGGCAACGTATTCCCCGTCGCGCTGTGGGCACAAGGGTGCCGAGGTCACGAGTTTGTTGTCGGCAGTAACAATTCAGCAACGCCCCCGACACCCGGCCGTCGCCGACGAGGGAGCGCTCTCCGGCCGTGCGGGGTCGCCGCGCAGCTCAGCTGGTCGACAGCGGGGCCGTGCTCGCCCCGGTGAGCGCGACCAGGTCCCCGGGCGCGAGTTCGACCTGGAGGCCGCGCCGGCCCGCCGAGACGTAGACGCTCGGGTGGCCGAGGGCCGACGAGTCGAGCACCGTGGGCAGCCGGCGACGCTGGCCCAGCGGGCTGATCCCGCCGCGCACGTAGCCGGTGGCCCGCTCGGCCACCGCCCGGTCGGCCATCGCGGCCCGCTTGCCGCCCAGGGCCGCGGCGAGCGCCTTGAGGTCCAGCTCGCCGGTGACCGGCACGACCGCCACGGCCAGCGCGCCGTCGACCTCGGCGACCAGCGACTTGAACACCCGCTCCGGCGGCACCCCCAGCGCGGCCGCGACGAGCGCCCCGTAGTTCGGGGCGTCCGGGGAGACGTCGTACGGGTGGGTGCTGTGGTTGATCCTCCGCTTCGCCAGCAGCGCCGTCGCCGGAGTGCCCTGTCCCGCCATGCCGGTCAAGCTAACCCGGGCTCGCGCCGCCCGCGAGCCGAAACGACCGTCACCCGGGCGGGCGGCAGACCAGCGTCGTCGGGGCCCCGGCGACCCGGGTCAGCACCAGGCTGGCCGCCTCGTCGCCGGCCAGCCGGAGGTCGCGCCGGAGCCTCTCCGGCTCCAGCGCGGACCCGCGCTTGAGGATCTCGACGCGCCCGACCCGGCGCTCGCGCAGCAGCGCCCGCAGCCGCTTGAGCGAGAACGGCAGCACGTCGGTGACCTCCAGGCAGCGGGCGAACGGGGTCGGGGTCGGGGCGTCGGCGTAGAGGTAGGCGATGCTCGGGTCGGCGAGCGTCGCGCCCAGGGCGTCGGCCAGCTCCGCGACCAGGTGCGCGCGGACCACCGCCGGGTCGGGGTCGTACAGGAAGCGGCGGATGGGGCCGACGGGCGCCTCGGCGCCCCCCGAGCCCGTCAGCCGGTGACAGCCGCCGGTCGGTCGACCGGAAGGGTGAGGCGTCCCGGAGGTGTCGGCGGGAGCGCGCAGCACGGTGGCCCGGCGGGGCGCCTCGGCGAGCGGGCCGCACCACAGGGCCGCCTCGACCAGATCGCCGTCGACGCTCACCCACTCCGCCTCGGCCCCCGCCGGGACCAGCGCGTGGTCGATGCCGGGCGCCACCTTCACCACCGTGCGCGGCACCCGCTCGGCCAGCCCGACGACGAAGTCCCAGGGCGGGGAGTAGGCGTTCGGGTCGAAGATCCGCTTACCGGTGCCCGCCCGGCGGCGCGCCGGGTCGCAGAACACCCCGTCGACCCGGCCCACGTCGAACGCCGTGGCGTCGGCGCACTCCACGGTGAACAGTCCGGCCAGCCCGGCCGCCTCGGCGTTGGCGGCGGCCATCGCGGCGGTCACCGGGTCGGCCTCCACGCCGTACACCCGGATGCCGGCGCGGGCGGCGGCCAGCGCGTCGGCGCCGAGGCCGCAGCCGAGGTCGGCGAGGGTCCGTACCCCGGCGGCCCGGAGCCGGTCGGCCCGCCGCGCCGCCACGACGCCCCGGGTGGCCTGCTCCAGCCCGGCCCGGGTGAGGAACATCCCCGCCGCCGCGGGCCCGAACTTGCCGGCCGCCCGGCGCCGCAGCTCGGCCTGGGTGAGCGCGGCGGCCGCCAGCCCGGGCGGCAGCCCGGCGGAGCGGAGCGCGGACGCCGCGGTCAGCGGGTCGCCGCCGGCCACCCGCGCGGCCGCGTCGAGCGCGGCCGACCCCTCGGGCGTACGCAGGGCGGCGAGCAGGTCGGGATCCACCCGCTCATTGTGGTCGGCGGGTGCGACGCGCCGGGCGGCGGGTTGGCACTCTCCTTGACGGAGTGCTAGCCGAGGAATAACCTGCGATTAGCACTCTCACCCCGAGGGTGCCAGCTTCCGGGCCCCGTGGTCCGGTTGCTGAACGCCAGGCGGACCGGCACCCGCGACGACGGCCCCGCCCGGTGGCATGTGGCAGATTGACGCTGGTCGGCTAGCCGACCGGTAACGAAACCAGTACCCCAGGAGGGTATGCCCGTGACTACCGCGACCAAGGTTGCGATCAAGCCGCTCGAGGACCGGATCCTGGTCCAGGCGAACGAGGCTGAGACCACCACGGCGTCGGGCATCGTGATCCCCGACACCGCCAAGGAGAAGCCGCAGGAGGGCACCGTCCTCGCTGTCGGCCCGGGCCGGATCGACGACAAGGGCAACCGGATCCCGGTTGACGTCTCCGTCGGCGACACCGTCATCTACTCGAAGTACGGCGGCACCGAGGTCAAGTACGCCGGCGAGGAGTACCTGGTGCTCTCCGCCCGCGACGTCCTCGCGGTCATCGAGAAGTAAGCAACCGATCAGTGACGTCGCCCCGGTCCGGCTCGCCGGGCCGGGGCGACGTCGCATCGAAGGGACATTCATGGCGAAGATCCTGAGCTTCTCGGACGATGCCCGGCACCTGCTCGAGCACGGTGTCAACGCCCTCGCGGACGCGGTCAAGGTCACCCTCGGCCCGCGCGGGCGCAACGTCGTCCTGGACAAGAAATTCGGTGCGCCCACGATCACCAACGACGGCGTGACCATCGCCAAGGAGATCGAGCTCACCAACCCCTACGAGAACCTCGGCGCGCAGCTGGTCAAGGAGGTGGCGACCAAGACCAACGACGTCGCCGGCGACGGGACCACCACCGCCACCGTGCTGGCCCAGGCGATGGTCCGCGAGGGCCTGCGCAACGTCACGGCCGGCACCAACCCGGCCGGCCTCAAGCGGGGCATCGACGCGGCGGCCGCCAAGGTCTCCGAGGCGCTGCTCGGCCGCGCGGTCGAGGTCGGCGACAAGGAGTCGGTCGCGCACGTGGCGACGATCTCCGCGCAGGACGCCACGATCGGCGAGCTGATCGCCGAGGCGATGGAGAGGGTCGGCCGCGACGGCGTCATCACCGTCGAGGAGGGCTCCACCCTGCACACCGAGCTGGACGTGACCGAGGGTCTCCAGTTCGACAAGGGCTTCATCTCGCCGAACTTCGTCACCGACATGGAGGGGCAGGAGTCGGTCCTTGAGGACCCGTACATCCTGATCACCACCCAGAAGATCTCGGCGATCGAGGAGCTGCTGCCGCTGCTGGAGAAGGTCCTGCAGAACAGCAAGCCACTGCTGATCATCGCCGAGGACGTCGAGGGCCAGGCGCTGTCGACGCTGGTGGTCAACTCGATCCGCAAGACCCTCAAGGTCTGCGCGGTCAAGGCCCCCGGGTTCGGCGACCGCCGCAAGGCGATGCTCCAGGACATGGCGATCCTCACCGGCGCCGAGCTGGTCGCTCCGGAGCTGGGCTACAAGCTCGACCAGGTCGGCCTGGAGGTGCTCGGCACCGCCCGGCGCGTGGTGGTCGACAAGGAGAACACCACGGTCGTCGACGGCGGCGGCCGGTCGAGCGAGGTCGCCGACCGGGTCGCGCAGATCCGCAAGGAGATCGAGGCCTCGGACTCCGACTGGGACCGGGAGAAGCTCGCCGAGCGGCTGGCCAAGCTCTCCGGCGGTATCGCGGTCATCAAGGTCGGCGCCGCGACCGAGGTCGAGATGAAGGAGCGCAAGCACCGCATCGAGGACGCGATCGCCGCGACCAAGGCCGCGGTCGAGGAGGGCACCGTCCCCGGCGGTGGCGCCGCCCTCGCGCAGATCCTGCCGGTGCTCGACGACGACCTCGGCTTCACCGGTGACGAGAAGGTCGGCGTCTCGGTCGTGCGCAAGGCGCTGGTCGAGCCGCTGCGCTGGATTGCGCAGAACGCCGGCCACGACGGCTACGTCGTGGTGCAGAAGGTCGCCGGCAAGGAGTGGGGCCACGGCCTCGACGCCGCCACCGGCCAGTACGTCGACCTGGCGAAGTCCGGCATCGTCGACCCGGTGAAGGTGACCCGCAACGCGGTCACCAACGCCGCGTCGATCGCCGGCCTGCTGCTCACCACGGAGAGCCTCGTGGTGGAGAAGCCGGAGAAGGCCGAGCCGGCCGCCGGTGGGCACGGCCACGGCCACGGCCACGGTCACGGCCACCAGCACGGCCCGGGCTTCTGACCCTCGCCGTACGCCTCGTCGGGGCGCACCGTCCGCGTGACGGTGCGCCCCGACGCCTTTTCCGGCGGCCGGCGCCCTCCGGTGCCCCGCGAACCGGGCGCGACGGCCGGCGGTCGGGCCGATCGGCACGCCGGCCCGGTGGGCGGCCCGACTCGCGGAGCCGGGAACGGCGCGACGCCGCGCCCCGGTCGGGGCGCGGCGTCGGTGTGCTCTGGCAGGCGGCCGGCGTCAGGCGATCTTGCGCTGGGCGGGGACGGTCGACCGGTGCGGCTGGCCCAGGCGGGCCTCCAGCCGGGCCACGTCGACCCGGCTCTGCCGGCGGTCGGCCAGGTCCTCCCAGCCGACGGCGAGCAGCCGCAGCCGCTCCGACTCGCTGAAGCCGCCCCAGACGCCGTACGGCTCGCGGACGGCGAGGGCGTGGGCGGCGCACTCGGCCCGGACCGGGCAGGCCCGGCAGACGGCCTTGGCGCCGGACTCCCGGCGCAGCCGGGACGAGCCACGCTCGCCGTCCGGGTGGAAGAACTGGGCGCTGTCGCGCCCCCGGCAGGCACCGAGTCGCTGCCAGTCCCAGAGGTCGACGATCGGTCCGGGCAGTCTGCGTACGTTCGACATCAGCACCCCTCCTCCCGCGCGGCACCGCGCAGATCCATGTGAATCGGCGTCCGGGCGACGGTCCGCGCAGGCGCGCCGTTTCCGGCCTGGCCCCTCCGTACCCGGGCCGTCGCCGACTCACACACCTGTGATCGAAAACTTCCGGCAACAAGTGGCTTATGCCCCACTTGTCGGAAAAGTTCGGATGATTGCCGGGAACCCCCTCGCGACCCGTCCCGGCCGTGGTCTGCTCGTGACCGGAGAGGAGACCACTGTGCGTACGGTTCTCGTGTGCGTTCGGACACCGCTCGCGGCGCAGCATCTGGCGTCCGCGGCGGCACGGCTCGGTCTGTCCGCCGTGGTGCGGACGGCCGTCTCCGATCCCGAGGTGATGCTCCGCCTGGCCGAGCGCCCGCCCGACGTGGTGCTCGCCGACACGGCCCTGACCCGGCCGGACAGCGCGGGCTTCGTCCGCCGGGTGCTGGCCCGCGCGCCGCAGGCCTCCGTGCTGCTGCTCGGCACCGAGGAGTCGGAGGCGGCCGCCGCCACCATCAGCGCGGGTGCCCGGGGGCTGATCCAGGGCATCGACCACGACCTGACCAGCGCGGTGGCCAAGGCCCTGCTGCTGCTCTCCGCGCCGGGCCGGGCGGCCCGGCACCGGATCACCGACCCGGCCCGCGACGCGGCGGCGGTGGGCGGGCCGGTGCGCGCCGCCCAGGCCGGCCGGCAGTCGGCCGAGGCCGGCCCCACCTGGTCGGCGTCCTCCGGCGACGGCAACCCCGGCGCCCCGACGGTCGTACCGTCGCAACGCGGCGACGACCCGGGTGAGCCCGCCGACGAGCCGGCCGAGGCCGTGCCCGCCGGGCGGCGGGGCGGTTCCGCTGCGCGCGGCGGCCGCTCCCCGGCCGGGCTGACCGAACGCGAGCTCCAGGTGCTGCTTGGCATGGCCGAGGGGAAGAGCAACGCCGAGATCGGCCGGGAGCTCTTCGTCTCGGAGGACACGGTGAAGACGCACGCCCGGCGGCTGTTCCGCAAGCTCGGCGCGCGGGACCGCGCGCACGCGGTGGCGGCCGGCTTCCGCGCCGGCCTGGTGGCCTGACCCCGGGGTCACGCCCACTACGGCCGACCGGCCGGCCCCGCCTCAGGGCTCGGAGCCGGGTTCCTCGTCGGCGCCCTCGGTCAGGGTGTCGTGCACCCCGTCGGCGTAGCCCCTGGCGTAGTCCCAGGTGACGTAGTGGTCCGGGTCGGGGTCGTAGGCGGGCTCGTGCACCCGGGGCCGCCCCGAGCTGAGCAGGTGACGCAGGTTGCCCCGCAGCAGGTCCCAGTCGAAGTAGTGCGGCTCCCGGCAGTCCTCGCACTCGATGACCAGCCCGCGTACCCCGATCGGCGCCAGCAGCGCCTGGTAGATCTCCAGGTCGGCGAGATCCTCCAGCACGTCCTGACGCTCGACGTCGGTCAGCGGGTCGAGCGGGGCGTCGTCGCCCGGGTCGTCCAGGCCGGCGGCCGGATCGGCCGGGTCGCCGTTGAAGGGGTCGATGGGCTCGTCGTGCACCCCCTCACCGTAGACCCAACGCCTGGGCCGCGTCCGCCCCCGGCCACCGGTGACCTGGGCCGCCACCGGCCGGAGACGGCCCGGGCCGGTGGGTACGATGGGACGACGCGCCCGTCACCCGGCGTGTGCCGGTGCCCGCCCGCGCCACCTCGCTGAAGCCCGTTCGAGCAGCTCAGGGGAGCAATCGTGGAATTTTCGCCCAGCACCGATCTTCCGGCCGGCGCCGACAGCGGCGGGCTGGGCGGCCATCTGCCCGAGCTGCCCGCCGGCTCCGCCCGGGTGGTGCCGCTGGGGCTGACCTTCGACGACGTGCTGCTCCAGCCGGGCGAGTCGGACGTGGTGCCCAGCCGGGTCAACACGGTGACGAAGCTGACCCGCAACATCGACCTCTCCATCCCGCTGCTCTCCAGCGCGATGGACACGGTGACCGAGGCCCGGATGGCGATCGCCATGGCCCGCCAGGGCGGCATCGGCGTGCTGCACCGCAACCTCTCCCTGGAGGACCAGGCGCTCCAGGTCGACCTGGTGAAGCGCTCCGAGTCCGGCATGATCACCAACCCGGTGACCGCCAGCCCCGACGACACCCTGCGCGACGTCGACTCCCTCTGCGGGCGCTACCGCATCTCCGGCGTGCCCGTCGTGGACGGCGAGGGCCAGCTGGTCGGCATCGTCACCAACCGCGACATGCGGTTCGTCTCCGACCCGGCCACGCCGGTCCACCAGATCATGACGCGTACCCCGCTGGTCACCGCCCCGGTCGGGGTGAGCAAGGACGACGCCCTCGGCCTGCTGCGCCAGCACAAGGTGGAGAAGCTGCCGATCGTCGACGACGCGGGCCGGCTGCGCGGGCTGATCACCGTCAAGGACTTCACCAAGAGCGAGCAGTACCCGGAAGCCACCAAGGACGACGCGGGCCGGCTCCGGGTGGCCGCCGCGATCGGCGTCGGCGACGACGCCTACAAGCGGGCCCGGGCGCTGGTCGACGCGGGCGTCGACGTGCTGATCGTGGACACCGCGCACGGTCACCAGCGGGCCGTGTTGGACATGGTCCGCCAGCTCAAGAAGGACGTGACGGTCGACATCGTCGGCGGCAACGTCGCCACCTACGCCGGCGCCCGGGCGCTGGTCGAGGCGGGCGCCGACGGCGTGAAGGTCGGCGTCGGGCCGGGCGCGATCTGCACCACCCGGATCGTCGCCGGGGTGGGCGTACCGCAGATCACCGCGATCATGGAGGCGGCGCGGGCCGCGCGGCCGGCCGGCGTCCCGGTGATCGGCGACGGCGGCATCCAGTACTCGGGCGACATCGCCAAGGCCATGGTCGCCGGCGCCGACACGGTGATGCTGGGCAGCCTGCTGGCCGGCTGCGAGGAGAGCCCCGGTGAGCTCATCTTCGTCAACGGCAAGCAGTACAAGGCCTACCGGGGCATGGGCTCGCTCGGCGCGATGCAGTCCCGGGGCCAGGCCAAGTCGTACTCCAAGGACCGCTACTTCCAGCAGGACGTGACCAGCGACGAGAAGCTGGTCCCGGAGGGCGTGGAGGGGCAGGTGCCCTACCGCGGCCCGCTGTCGCGGGTGGCCCACCAGCTCGTCGGCGGGTTGCGGCTGGCGATGGGGTACGCCGGCGCGGAGAACATCCCCGATCTGCACGAGCGCGGTCAGCTCATCCGGATCACGGCGGCCGGGCTCAAGGAGAGCCACCCGCACGACATCCAGATGACCGTCGAGGCGCCCAACTACCACACCCGCTGACCATCCCCCTGCGACAACTGGAGTCCCCCATGCGTGACGTGGTCGAGATCGGGCTGGGCAAGACCGCGCAGCGCGGCTACCACCTGGACGACATCGCCATCGTGCCGAGCCGCCGGACCCGGGACGTCGACGACGTCTCGACCAGCTGGCAGCTCGACGCGTACCAGTTCGGCATCCCGTGCGTCGGGCATCCCTCGGACGCGACGATGAGCCCGGCCTCCGCCGTCCGCCTCGGCCAGCACGGCGGCCTCGGCGTGCTCAACGTCGAAGGGCTGTGGACCCGCTACGAGAACCCGACCAAGGTCCTGGAGGAGCTGGCCGGGCTGGGCGAGGGCGCCCGCGCCACCAAGCGGCTCCAGGAGGTGTACGCGGAGCCGATCCGCCCCGACCTGATCGCCGAGCGGGTACGCGAGCTGCGCGAGGGCGGCGGCACGGTGGCGGTGCGGGTCTCCCCGCAGCACACCCTGGCGCTGGCCCCGGTGATCCTCGACGCCGGCGTGGACATCCTGGTCATCCAGGGCACCATCGTCTCCGCCGAGCACGTCTCGACCACCGACGAGCCGCTCAACCTCAAGGAGTTCATCGCCGACCTGGATCTCCCGGTCATCGTCGGCGGCTGCACCGACTACAAGACCGCGCTGCACCTGATGCGCACGGGCGCCGCCGGCGTGATCGTCGGCATCGGCGGCGACGAGTGGTCCACCACCGAGTCGGTGCTGGGCATCCGGGTGCCGATGGCGACCGCGATCGCCGACGCGGCGGCGGCCCGCCGGGACTACCTCGACGAGACCGGCGGCCGGTACGTGCACCTGATCGCCGACGGCGACCTGCAGACCTCGGGCGACATCGCCAAGGCGCTCGGCTGCGGCGCGGACGCGGTGATGCTCGGCGAGCCGCTGTCGCTCTGCGCGGAGGCGCCGGCCGGTGGCGCCTGGTGGCACTCCGCCGCCAGCCACCCGTCACTGCCCCGGGGCGCGTTCGAGATCGCCGGAGAGCCGTTGGGTTCGATGGAGCAGCTGCTCTTCGGTCCCGCCGACGAGCCGGACGGCCAGCTCAACCTCTTCGGCGGGCTGCGCCGGGCGATGGCCAAGTGCGGCTACCGCGACCTCAAGGAGTTCCAGAAGGTCGGCCTGGTCCTCGACCGCTGACCTGCGCAAGCAGCACCACCCGCACCGGCCGCGCCGATAGGCTCGGCCGGTGCGTCGTACCCGCCGGTTTCGCCCCGCGCTCGCCGTCGCCGTCGTGGCGGCCCTGGTCTTCACCGCCTGCACCGACGCCGACGAGCGGGCCGGGCTGCGGCCGGGGGCGGCCGACCTCGCCGACCCGTACGTGCCGGGGGCCGGCAACGGCGGCTACGACGTGGCCGACTACCGCCTCGCCGTCCGCTACGACCCGGCGACCGACCGGCTCTCCGGGCGGGCCGTGCTCACCGCCACCGCGACCACCGGGCTGTCCCGGTTCAACCTCGACCTCGCCGGGCTGGACGTCTCGCGGGTGGCCGTCGACGGCAGGCCGGCCGGCGCCGGGCGCGACGGCGACGAGCTGGTGGTCACCCCGCGCGACGGCCTGCCGCGGGGGACCCGGTTCAGCGTCGAGGTGGAGTACTCGGGCGTGCCGGCCGCGAGGGCCGACGGGCAGCTCGGCAGCGGTGGCTTCCTGCACACCGGCGACGGCGCGATCGCGCTCGGCCAGCCCTGGTCGGCGGCCACCTGGTTCCCCGTCAACGACCACCCCTCCGACAAGGCCACGTACGACATCGAGGCGACCGTCCCGGACGGGCTGGCCGCGCTGAGCAACGGGGTGCCGGGGGAGAAGAGCAGCTCCGGCGGCTGGACGACCTGGCGCTGGAGGGAGCGGGCGCCGATGGCCAGCTACCTGACCACCCTGGTGATCGGCGACTACCGGGTACGCACCGGCACGCACGCCGGCAGGCCGATGGTCACGGCGGTGCCGGCGAGCCTGCCGGAGACCGGGCCGGAGGCCGCCTCGCTGGCCCGTACCGGCGAGATCGCCGACTTCCTGGCCAGCCGGTTCGGGCCGTACCCGTTCGATTCCTACGGCGGGATCGTGGTCGACGACGGCCGGATCGGCTACGCGCTGGAGACCCAGTCCCGGCCGGTGTACGGGCCGGCCTTCTTCCGCGGCGGGCGGCCCAACCTCGCCGTGGTCGCGCACGAACTGGCCCACCAGTGGTTCGGCAACAGCGTGGCACTGAGCCGGTGGAGCGACATCTGGCTCAACGAGGGCTTCGCCAGCTACGCCGAGTGGCTGTGGGAGGAGCACGACGGAGGCCGCACCGCGCAGCGCAACTTCGAGCTGGAGTACGCCGCCACCGACTGGTCGCGCCCCTCCGTCGACCCCGGACGGTCGCGACTGTTCGGCGCGGCCGTCTACAAGCGCGGTGCGCTCGCCGTGCACGCGTTGCGCCGTACGGTCGGCGACGACACGTTCTTCCGCATCCTGCGCACCTGGACCGCCGAGCGGCGCGGCGGCAACGCCACCACGCAGGACCTGGTGGCGCTGGCCGAACGGGTCGCCGACAAGCCCCTGCGCCCGCTCTTCGACGCCTGGCTGGTCGGCGCGGCCGCCCCCGCCCTGCCCTGACGACCCAGCGCCGCGGCGCTCGGTAGGCTGCCGCCGGACCCCGGTTCCGCACCGCCGCCCCGGTCCGGCCGCCCTCCGCGCGGCCGGTCGGGCGCGAGCGCGGCGCCGGGTGCGGATCCGCTTCGGGTCGCCGGTGCGGCGACCGGCGGCACAGGGAGGGAAGTGGCGATGACGCTGTCGCGGCGGACGCTGTGCGCGGGCACGGGCCTGCTGCTGGCCGGGGCGCTCGGGCTGGTCGGCTGCGGATCGGCCGAGGAACCGGCCCCGGCCCCGACCACCGCCGCGCCGGCCGCGCCGCGCCAGTTCATCCTCGGAGCGGCCGGCGCCGGAGACGCGTACTTCCCGACCTACGGCAACGGCGGGTACGACGTCAGCCGCTACACCGTCAAGGTGCGGTACGACCCGGCGAAGGACCGGCTGACCGGCACCACCACCGTGCAGGCGGCGGCGACCACCGACCTGTCCGCGTTCAACCTCGACCTGGCCGGGCTGACCGTGCGGTCGGTCTCGGTGGACGGTGCCCCGGCGAAGCACGGCCGCAAGGGCGACGAGCTGGTGGTCACGCCGGCCGCCGGACTGATCGCGGGCAACGGCTTCGTCGCCGAGATCAGCTACGAGGGCGAGCCGGAGCCGCTGCGCAACGAGGCTCTCGGTGTCGGGGGCTTCCTGCACACCGAGGACGGCGCGATCGCGCTCGGCCAGCCCGAGTCGGCGAGCACCTGGTTCCCGGTCAACGACCACCCCTCGGACAAGGCCACCTACGACTTCGAGATCACCGTGCCGAATGGACTGACGGCGGTCAGCAACGGCGTGCCCGCCGGGAAGAGCACGGCCGGCGGCTGGACCACCTGGAAGTGGGCCGAGCGCAGCCCGATGGCGAGCTACCTGAGCACCGTGGTGATCGGCAGGTTCCGGATCACCGAGGGGCAGCACAGGGGACGGCCGGTGTTCCACGCGGTGAGCACGGGCGTGCCGCAGGGCGCCGCCGACCGCTCGATCGCCGGCACGGTCGAGGTGGCCGACTACCTGGAGAGCGTCTTCGGGCCGTACCCCTTCGAGGCGTACGGGGGCGTGGTCGTCTCGGACGCCCGCATCTCGTACGCGCTGGAGACGCAGAGCCGCCCGGTCTACGCCGCCAGCTTCTTCAAGGGCGGGGTGAACACCGGGGTGGTCGCCCACGAGCTGGCGCACCAGTGGTTCGGCAACAGCGTGTCGCTGGCGAGGTGGCAGGACATCTGGCTCAACGAGGGGCTGGCCACGTACGCCGAGTGGCTCTGGGCCGAGCACGACGGCGGGCGCACCGCCCAGCAGGCCTTCGACGCCCGGTACGCCGGCTCGTCGGGCCAGCTCTGGCGGACGCCGCCGGGCGAGCCGGGCATGGCGAACCTGTTCAGCGAGTCGGTCTACCAGCGCGGCGGGATGACCGTGCACGCGCTGCGGATGACCGTCGGCGACAAGGCGTTCTTCGAGATCCTCAGGAGCTGGGCGGCGCAGAAACGCGACGGCAACGCGACCACGGCCGAGTTCGTCGCGCACGCCGAGCGGGTCTCGGGCCGGCAGCTGGACGACCTCTTCGACGCGTGGCTGCACGGCAAGGAGCGGCCCGCCCGCCCCGGGAAGCGGTGACGGCGGGCGGCCCGGCCGGGCCGCGAGGCGGGGGCGTGCGGGCGTTCAGCGCTTGACGCGCAGCTCCGGGTGGGCGGTGAGGTAGGCGTCGGCCCGGCCGGCGCGCAGCTCGGTGAGGAACTTCCGTCCGGTCGCGGTGAGCTGCTCGCCCCGGTAGGCGCTGCCCCGGCCCACCCCCTCGCCGGGGAGGCCGACCGGCACGAACCGGTCCGGCGTCAGCCCGCCCAGGGCGTACGCGACGTCCACGACGCGCGGCCCGCCCGCGTAGACCAGGGTGTCGCCGAGCGCGTCGACCACCTGCTGGACGCGCTCCGGCTGCCGGGCCAGCCCGCCGTCGAGGATCTTGGTCACCAGCGCCTTGACCAGCTGCTGCTGGTGGCGCTGCCGGGCGTAGTCGCCGCCGGTGACGTAGCGCTGCCGGGCGTAGTCGAGCGCCTGCCAGCCGGTGAGGTGCCGCTCGCCCTTCTCGTACACCATCTGCGGCCCGACGTAGCCCCCGCCGCCCGGCGCGGGCTCCCGGTGCCGGCCGTCGGGCCGGCGGTGCAGCGAGACCACCCGCTGGTCGACGTAGAGGTCCACGCCGCCGAGGGCGTCCACCAGCCTGTCGAAGCCGTTGAAGGTGAGCACCGCGCCGGCGTCGAAGCGCAGCCCGGTGTAGCCGCTGACCGCGCTGCGCAGCAGCTCGTACCCCTGGGTGGTGCTCGGCTGCTTGGGCCTGCCGGGCACCCGGCTGCCGTAGCTCATCGCGTGCGTGAGCTTGGTCTTCCCGCCCCGGTAGCCGGCCTTCGGGAAGGCCGGGACGTCGACCAGCAGGTCGCGGGGGAGGGAGAAGAGGTACGCCCGGTCGAGGCCCTTCGGCACGTGCAGCACCAGCACCGCGTCGCCGTGCGGCTCCCAGCCCGGCACGCTGACCCGGGTGTCCACCCCGACGAGCAGGAGGTTGAGCGGCCCGGTGAGGCCGGCGCCCGGCGGGGCGGTGGGGCTCGGCGTGGGGCCCGGGGTGGGGCTCGCCGGGGGCGTGCCGGTGGCGCCGGTCGGACCGACCGCGCGCCGTGGCCCGTCGTCGCCGAGCAGCCGGGTGACCACCAGGGCGCCGACGGCCACCAGGACCACCGCCGCGAGGGCTGCC
This sequence comes from Micromonospora sp. CPCC 205561, assembly GCF_036906775.1. Taxonomy (NCBI): domain Bacteria; kingdom Bacillati; phylum Actinomycetota; class Actinomycetes; order Micromonosporales; family Micromonosporaceae; genus Micromonospora; species Micromonospora sp. CPCC 205561. Next base: position 34,549 of record NZ_JBAKHV010000031.1, read on the forward strand.
AAACCCAGCACCCACCGCGGGCGCTGTGCCCCTGTCCGCTGAGCCATGTGACACCCCCGTGATGACAACGTCCCGACGGGGGCCCCGAGTTGCGGGTGGGCGCCTCCGGATCGGCGGACCGGGAGCATGATCGCGCGAGAACGGGCGCTGGCGCGATGGCTACCCAGCGGTAATGATTCCTGCATGCGGTACGACGTGGTCGTCATCGGGTCCGGTTTCGGCGGCAGCGTCACCGCGCTCCGGCTGGCCGAGAAGGGCTACTCGGTGGGGGTCCTGGAGGCGGGGCGGCGCTTCGCCGACGACGAGTTCCCGCAGACCTCCTGGCGGCTGCGGCGCTTCCTGTGGGCACCCCGTCTCGGCTGCTACGGCCTCCAGCGGCTCACCCTGCTCCGCCCGGCCGACCGGGGCTCCGGCGGCGGCGTGCTGGTGCTCTCCGGCGCCGGCGTCGGCGGCGGCTCGCTGGTCTACGCGAACACCCTCTACGAGCCGCCGGACGCCTTCTACGCCGACCCGCAGTGGCGGCACCTCACCGACTGGCGTGACGAGCTGGCCCGCCACTACGACCAGGCGAAGCGGATGCTCGGCGTCACCACGTACCCGACGGTCACCCGCGCGGACCGGGCGATGCGGGCGGTGGCCGACCGGATGGGGGTGGGGCACACCCACCACGCCACCCCGGTCGGCGTGTTCATCGGCCGCCCCGGCCAGCGGGCCGCCGACCCCTACTTCGGTGGGGCGGGGCCGGAGCGCACCGGCTGCACGCACTGCGGGGGGTGCATGACCGGCTGCCGGCACGGCGCGAAGAACACCCTCGTGAAGAACTACCTCTTCCTGGCCGAGCGGCTGGGCGCGCGGGTGCACCCGCTGACCACGGTCACCGCCGTGCGCCCGGCCGACGGCGGCGGGTACGCGGTGCACACCGCGCGCACCGGGGCGTGGCCGCGCACCCGCCGGCAGGTGATCCACGCCGACCAGGTGGTCTTCGCGGCCGGTGCGCTCGGCACCCAGCGCCTGCTGCACGCGATGAAGGCGGAGGGGGCGCTTCCCGCACTCTCGCCCCGCCTCGGCGAGCTGACCCGGACGAACTCGGAGGCGATCCTGGGCGCCTCGGTGCCCCGCGGGCGGGCGCGGGCCGAGGGGCTCGACTTCACCGAGGGCGTGGCGATCACCAGCTCGTTCCACCCCGACCCGCAGACCCACATCGAGCCGGTCCGCTACGGGCGGGGCTCGAACGCGATGGGACTGCTCCAGTCGCTGCTGGTCGACGGCGGGCCGCACCGGGTGCGCCGCTGGCTGGGGACCCTGCTGCGTCAGCCGGGCGCGGCGGCCCGGCTGCTGTCGGTGCGCGGCTGGTCGGAGCGGACGGTGATCGCCCTGGTGATGCAGTCGGCGGACAACTCGCTGACCACCCGGCTGCGGCGCGGCCCGTTCGGCCGGCGCCTGGTCTCCGGGCCGGGGCACGGCGCGCCCAACCCGACCTGGATCCCGGCCGGCAACCGGGCGGTGCGGCTGCTTGCCGAGGAGATCGGCGGCACGCCCGGTGGGGCGTTGACCGAGCCGTTCGACATCCCGATGACCGCGCACATCCTCGGCGGGGCGGTGATCGGCGGCACCCCGGACGAGGGCGTGGTCGACCCGTGGCACCGGGTGTTCGGCCACCCGGGGCTGCACGTGGTCGACGGGGCGGCGGTCTCGGCGAACCTCGGGGTGAACCCGTCGCTGACCATCACCGCCCAGGCGGAACGCGCCATGTCCTTCTGGCCCAACAGGGGCGACGAGGACCCGAGGCCCCTGCCGGGCTCGCCGTACCGGCGGGTGGACCCGGTTGCGCCCCGCCTGCCGGCGGTCCCGGCCGGCGCCCCCGGCGCGCTCCGGACGTGACCGGGACGCGGCGCCCGGTCAAACCGTCCGGCGCGGCGGCCCGCACCCGCGTCGGTCCGTCCAGGCGACCAGCGCCGCATGCGGGAGGGTCAGCGCGGCCAGCACGGCGAACGTCGCGGGCAGCGGGTCCGCCCGGTCGCCGGGCCAGATGACGAGGGCCACCAGGGCGGCGACGGCGACCAGCGTGGGGGCCGCCGCCTGCCGGGTGAAGCGACGCAGCGGCGGTCCGACCCGTCCGGCCTCCAGGTCGGCCGTGTTGCGCGGGTCGTGCCGCAACAGCCGGGCGACGTGGCGGCAGGAGTGCCAGGCCGCGAAGTAGGCGCCGACGGCCAGGGGCGGCGGCACGGTACCGAACAGCACGGCGAGGAGGAAGGGCTGGCCGGCGTCGCGGGCGCGTCCGGCGCGGACCTCCCGGATCGTGGTGGCCGCGACCGCGCACAGCACGGTGCCCAGCGCCAGCGCCCGCACCTCGCCCGTGAGCAGCGCCGGCGCCCGGGGGGCCACCGCCGCCAGCAGCGGGTCGACCTGGTCCCGCCACAGGGCCAGCGGGACGACCACCGGCGGCCCGCCGTACGCGAGCACGGCCGTCACCCCCGCCCGGGCCGGCCGGCGGTCCCGCTCCGCGTGGAACGCCACGTCGGCGGCGCCGAAGTGGACGACCGACACGACCAGGAACCCGAGCAGCGCCAGGTCCGGCGCGGCCCGGAAGGCCGCCAGCCCGGCACCGGCCGTGGCGGCGTAGACCGCCAGCAGCGCCACGCGCGCCGGCAGCGGCCGGGCGCGCGCCGACAGCCAGGCGGGCACCAGGTGGTCGACCGCGCCGTGCGGGAGCCCGAGGAGCAGCCCCGCCACCAGGAAGGCCGGGGAGTCGCCCAGCCCGGCGCCGGCGAGCAGCGGCGACGACGCCAGCAGCCCGCCGAGGGCTAGCTGTGAGGCGGTCCCCGCGCGCCGCAGCAACCGTTCCGGACCGGCCGCCGCGCCGGTCCCGCGCGACGGCGGCCGTCCGGCCCGGGTCGGTGCCCCGTCGTGGGCCACGGTCGCCGGGGAGCCGGCCCCGGTGGCCGGGTCAGACGACGGTGAGGTGGCCACGGTCGGACAGGGCGCGTAGCCGGCCGAGATCGACGATGCTCCAGCCCACCTTCGACAGGATGGAGAGCCCGACGAGGAGCACGCTGGTGGTGGTGGAGCCGAGCAGGCCCACGCCGGACGGGCCGAGGATCCAGAACACGGGATAGCCCGCCCAGAGCACGCTGAGCAGCAGGGCGGCCTCCGTGTACACCGCCGCGATCCCGGCCGGCTGGCGGCGGGCGTGGGCGCGCAGCGGCCCCCAGACCAGGCCGTAGACCACGAGCAGGGCCAGCACCCCGATCGCGTACAGGGTGTAGCGGGCCGTGCCGTCCGTCGTGAGGTCGGCGACGAGGCCGCTGAGGATCATCACCACGTTCGCCCCGACGAGGGCGGTCATCAGCCGCCAGCGACGGCCCGGCAGGGAGTGCGTCCCGGTCAGCATCAGGGCCACCAGCAGCAGGGGGGCGGTGACCACCCAGTCGGCGTACCGTGCCCAGTAGACCGTGTGGCCGGCCACCTCCGCCCGCCCGCCGCCCAGGGCCATCACCAGGTACCAGAGGCCGGACCAGAACGGGATCGCGATCGCCACCCGGTACTCGCTGAGCGGGACTCCCCGCGGGTCCGCGCGCCACCGGGTGAACAGCGCGACCCCACCGGCCATGGCGGCGACGTACATCCACAGCCACCAGTCGGTCATGCCCACTCCTCGGCCCGGCCGCCTGCCGCGCCAGCCGGGCGACGCCGTGGCGTCGGTGCCGGCGGGCCGGTGGGAGGTCTCGTTCGGAAGCCCCGGCACCGCCGGTACGGATAGTCTATACGCGGCAAAAGGCTTGCGCCGGGTCAATGGTATCCATATCGCCGCGAAAGGCCGTGAGACCACGATGAACATCGAGAACCTGTTCGGTTACGACGTGGTCCAGTTCACGCTGGTCTCCCACGTGCTCACGCTGGGCTACGCGGTGATGGCCGCCGGACTGGTCTACTTCCTCGCGACCCGCGGCTCGTCCGCACCGCGCTACCAGCTCGCGTCGGTGCTCTCCGCCGTGGTGATGGTGTCGGCCTTCTTCGAGCTGTGGGTGCTCTCGGAACGCTGGGGCCAGGCGTTCAGGTGGGACGGGACGGCCTACGTCCAGTCGGACGTGCTGTTCTCCAACGGCTACCGGTACATGAACTGGGCGATCGACGTCCCTGTCCTGCTGATCCAGTTGCTCATCGTGCTGGGGGTCACCGGTCGGGTGTTCCACCGGACCTGGGCGATGTTCGTGGTCGGCGGCCTCGGGATGATCTACACCGGCTACGCCGGCCAGTTCCACGAGGTGGACCGCTCGGCGCCGTACTGGGTCTGGGGCCTGGTCAGCACGGCGTTCTTTCTGTTCCTGCTCGCCCTGGTGGCCCGGGTGATCTTCGGCAGCCTGGCCCGGCTACCGGAGTCGGCGCGGAACCTCGCCCGGGCCGTCTGGTGGCTGGTGCTGGTCTCCTGGATGCTCTACCCGGGCGCCTATCTGATGCCGGCGATGTGGGACTCCGCCGACGGCGTCGTGGCGCGACAGATCACCTACACGGTGGCCGACATCACTTCCAAGGTCGTGTACGGCGTGTTGCTCGGCGTCATCGCGCGCAAGGTCAGCGCCGCCGAGGGGTACGCCCCGGCGGTGCAGGACGACGTCGCCCGGCCCCGCGGCGGGATCACCTCGGCGGCGCGGTGACGGACCGGCGGGGGCCGCGCCGACGCCGTCGGTAGGATTTGCTGCCATGAGCACGCCTCGCCCCGTCCTCGTGGTGGACTTCGGAGCCCAGTACGCCCAGCTCATCGCGCGTCGGGTGCGTGAGGCGAAGGTCTATTCCGAGATCGTGCCGCACTCGATGCCGGTCGCCGAGATGCTGGCGAAGGACCCGGCCGCGATCATCCTCTCGGGCGGCCCGTCCAGCGTCTACGCCCCGGGCGCCCCGCAGATCGACGCGGGCGTCTTCGACTCCGGCGTGCCGGTCTTCGGCATCTGCTACGGCTTCCAGGCGATGGCCCAGGCGCTCGGTGGCACGGTGGCCCGCACCGGCAACCGCGAGTACGGCGGCACCCCGCTGCGCGCCCGCCCGGACGCCGGGGTGCTGCTGCGCGAGCTGCCGGCGGAGCTGCCGGTCTGGATGAGCCACGGCGACTGCGTGACGGAGGCCCCGGCGGGCTTCGCGGTCACCGCGGAGTCGGCCGGCGCGCCGGTCGCCGCGTTCGAGGACCTGGTCGGGCGCCGGGCGGGCGTGCAGTTCCACCCGGAGGTCGGGCACACCGCGCACGGCCAGGAGATGCTCAGCCGCTTCCTCCACGACATCGCCGGCATCGAGCCGACCTGGACGCCCGAGAACATCATCGACGAGCAGGTCGCCCGGATCCGCGAGCAGGTCGGCGACAAGGAGGTCATCTGCGGCCTCAGCGGCGGCGTCGACTCGGCCGTGGCCGCCGCGCTGGTGCACCGGGCCGTCGGCGACCAGCTCACCTGCGTCTTCGTCGACCACGGCCTGCTGCGCGCGGGCGAGGCCGAGCAGGTGGAGAAGGACTACGTCGCGGCCACCGGCATCAAGCTGAAGGTGGTCGACGCGCAGGAACGGTTCCTCGCCGCGCTCGCCGGGGTGACCGACCCCGAGCGGAAGCGCAAGATCATCGGCCGGGAGTTCATCCGGGTCTTCGAGGCCGCCGCGCGGGAGGTCGCCGCCCACGGCGACGTGGAGTTCCTGGTCCAGGGCACCCTCTACCCGGACGTGGTGGAGTCCGGCGGCGGCACCGGCACGGCCAACATCAAGAGCCACCACAACGTTGGCGGGTTGCCGGAGGATCTGAGGTTCGCCCTGGTCGAGCCGCTGCGCACGCTCTTCAAGGACGAGGTCCGGGCGCTCGGGCTCCAGCTGGGCCTGCCCGAGGCGATGGTCTGGCGGCACCCGTTCCCGGGCCCCGGCCTCGCCATCCGGATCATCGGCGCGGTCGACCGGGAGCGGCTCGACCTGCTGCGCGAGGCCGACCTGATCGCTCGGGAGGAGCTCTCCGCCGCCGGCCTGGACCGGGGCGTCTGGCAGTTCCCGGTGGTGCTCCTGGCCGACGTGCGCAGCGTCGGCGTGCAGGGCGACGGCCGCAGCTACGGGCACCCCGTGGTGCTGCGGCCGGTCTCCAGCGAGGACGCCATGACCGCCGACTGGTCCCGGCTGCCCTACGAGGTGATCGCCCGGATCTCCACCCGGATCACCAACGAGGTCGCCGAGGTCAACCGGGTGGTGCTGGACGTGACGAGCAAGCCGCCGGGCACGATCGAGTGGGAGTGACCCGGCCTCACGCCGCCGGCGGCACGGTCGGCGGGTAGGCCGGCGCCGGCTGCGCGCCGCCGCTCGGCGCCGGGGCCTGCGTCGGGTGCGGCCAGGCGGGCGCGTCGGCCGGCTCCTCGGGCATCAGGAACCACATGATCGGGTACGCGAGCAGCGCCAGCCCGCCGGTCAGCAGACCGGTGACCGCGAAGACGACCCGGACCAGCGTGGGGTCGACGGCGAAGTAGCGGCCGAGGCCGCTGGCGACCCCGGCGACCATCCGGTCCGTGACGGGGCGGCGGAGCTGCTTGTACGGGGCCTGGGGCGGGGTGGTGTAGGTCATGTCTCCACGGTCCGCGCCGGTCGTCGGGTCGGCCTCGGTGACCGCCCGGATCCCTACCCTGACCGGCCCCTGACTCGGGAGCGTTGAGTCAGGAATCTGACTCTTTTCGATGGAGGTAACCCGGGCCGGGGAGAATTTGGCCCCGTGACCACCATGCTGGAGCCGCTCCGCAGAATCGCGGCATACGCAGTTTGTGCTGATTCGGTCGGCCGAGTGTTGCTGGTTCGCGCATCGGAGCGCTCCGGCACCCCCGGCACGTGGTCGCTGCCCGGCGGGGCGGTCGACCACGGCGAGGACCCGCACCACACCGTCGTCCGCGAGACCGCCGCCGAGACCGGGCTCTCGGTCACCGTCGCCGGCCTGCACGACGTGCTCGCCGACATGCGGGCGCTGCCGGAGCGGGGCATCACCATCCACACCGACCGCCTGATCTACCAGGTCTCCGTCCGGGGCGGCACGCTCACCGACCGGGTCGAACGACCGACCGACCTGGCCCGCTGGGTCACCCCGGAGGAGGCGCGCGAGCTGCCGCTGCGCTCGTTCACGGCGCGTGCCCTGGGGCTGCCCGCCTCCTCCGCAGACATCGTCCCCGACGAGGCGCCCGAGTTCCCGTCGTTCTACGCGGTGCCCGGCCCCGACGGGCTGCACCGGGCCCAGCGCTTCGCCGCGTACGCGGTGGTGACCGACCCGGACGGCCGGGTGCTGCTCACCCGGGTCTCCGACGGCTACCCGGGCGCCGGCTGCTGGCACCTGCCCGGCGGCGGCACCGACTACGGCGAGCAGCCCGGCGCCGCCCTGATCCGCGAGCTGGTCGAGGAGACCGGCCAGACCGGCCGCCTCGTCGGACTGCTGGGCGTGGCGAGCCACCGGGACGCCGCCTCCCTCGGCCCGGAGGGCTACCCGATCGACTGGCACGGCGTCCGCGCCTTCTACCGGGTCGTCGTCGACAAGCCCGCCCCGCCCACCGTCGCCGACGTCGGCGGTTCCACCTGCGAGGCTCGCTGGTTCGGCCGCGAGGAGCTGGGCGCCCTCCCCACCGACCGGCTCACCGAGGTGACGGCCGAGGCCGTCCAGGCCGCCCGCCTCGACTGACCCGCCCGCGCCGCCGTCGGCCATCGGGGCCGACCGGGCGGTGGGCCGCCCCCGGCACGACTAACCTCATGATCGACACAGTGGTCTGCGGGCGGGGAGCGCGGGTGGACGGACGGCGGCGGGTCGGGGCGTACGGGGTGTGCCGGAACGCGGACGGGCGGGTGCTGCTGGCCCGGGGCTCCGCCTCGTGCCCGTTCCCCGGGGTCTGGCAGCTGCCCGGAGGCGGGCTGGAGCACGCGGAGCACCCGGCACACGCGGTGGTCCGGGAGTTCGCCGAGGAGACCGGCCTCACCGTGGCGGTGACCGGGGTGCGGGCGGTGCTCGCCGACGTGACGACCTTTCCCGATCCCGGTGCGGCGGTGCACACCGACCGCCTCGTCTTCGACGTCGCCGCGCGGGGCGGCGAGCCGCGCCCGGAGCCCGCCGGCGGCAGCGACCGGGTGGACTGGTTCACCGCCGAGGAGGCGGCTGCGGTGCCGCTGATGCCGTTCACCGCCGAGGCGCTCGGCCTGCCCGTCGTGCCCCTGCCGCCCGGCCTGCCCCGAGCGCCGTGCCCGGAGCCCGCCGCGCCGCCGGCCGACCGGCGGCAGCGCTTCGGGGCGTACGGGCTGGTCACCGATCCCGCTGGTCGCGTGCTGCTCACCATGATCGCCGACGGCTACCCGGGCGCCGGCAGGTGGCACCTGCCCGGCGGCGGCACGGACCACGGCGAGCAGCCGGTCGCCGCGCTGCTGCGCGAACTGGTCGAGGAGTCCGGCCAACTCGGCCGGGTGGTCGAGCTGATCGGCGTCGACAACCTGCACAACCCGGCCGCGCTGGGCCCGGAGGGGCGCCCGCTCGACTGGCACGGCATCCGGGTGATCTACCGGGTCGCCGTCGACGCGCCGACCGAGCCGCGGGTGACCGAGCAGGCCGGCGGCTCCACCGCGCGGGCGGGCTGGTTCGCACCCGGGCGGCTCGTGGAACTTCCGCTCACCGAGATCGCCGCCCGGGCGCTGGCCAGTGCCCCTCCCGGGGCCCGCCCGTAACCGGACATCGAAGCCCCCGGCACCCGCTCGCCGAGCCGAGCGGGACGGGGTCCGGTACATTCGAGGTGGGGTTGGTGGAGGAAACGGGCGATGGAGCCCGGGATGGGAATAAGAGAGCGGTTCGAGCGGTTCGACCAGATATAAGTACCGCCGGCAGCTATCGCCAACCCGCGTTCCCCTATGCGATGGTGTACTCCGCAAAATGGCTGCCGGGCCAGAAAGGTCCGGCACGAGACAGCCGGACACCCGCCCTCGTGGCGGTCAGCCGATCCGGTGATGGAGGAATCGTGCCGAGAGCCCCTTGGCGCCGGCGTCGTACCACTGACAGTCCGCGCCCCGCAGGGCGTCGCTGGGCGGGCCCGTTGCGCCGCAGCAGCACGCTCGCCCGGCAGGTGCTGCTGGTCCGGGTCGGTCGTCGCGACGGTGACCCGCACCGCGCCGGCGACCTGGCGCTGCCCGAGCACCGCTACGCCGACCGGCCGCGGCGCCGCTACGGGTTGAGCCCCGTCGAGCGCGCCGAGGTCGCCTCGATCGTCCCGGTCAGCCCCGCCCTCGGTCCCACGACACCCGTCGACGACGAGTCTGCGATCTCGATCCCGCTGCTCCCCGGCGAGCGGACGGTCGCCCGCCGGGTGAAGTTCGCGGTGGTCAACGCCTGCACCCTCAGCAGCCTGATGCTCGGCATGCTGGCGATCTTCCTGGCGATGCGGGGCGACGTACGCGTCGCCGCGCTCTGCCTGATCGCCTGCGTCGTCTTCGACGGCCTCGACGGCGCGCTGGCCCGCAGGTTCGGCGTGGCCAGCCCGTTCGGCGCGCAGATGGACTCGCTGGCCGACATGTGCTCGTTCGGGCTCGCCGCCCCCGTGGTGGTCTACGCCTCGCTGGCCGGCTCGGTCTCCACGGCGGCCGCCGCGGTGGCCTGCGCCCTCGTCGCGGCGTGCGCCGCGATCCGGCTCGCCCGGTTCAACGTCTCGCCGAAGGACGGCCGGTTCTTCTGCGGCGTCCCCACGACGATGGCGGCCGCCGTGCTGGCCCTGACCGTCGCCATCGGGCTGCCGGTGCCGGGCACCGTCCAGGTCGCCGGCGTGGCGCTGCTCGCCTTCGCGATGGTCTCCAGCTTCCCGTACGCGAAGCTGGCCCGGCTCGTGAAGCTGCCGCCGTGGCTGTGGCTGGCTCCGGTGATCGGCGCGCTCATCGACATCCGGCTCACCTTCGCCCTGATCGTGGTGGGATACCTGGTCAGCGGGCCGGTGCTCTGGCTGCACCAGCGCCGCGCCGCCTGATCCACGCAGCCGAAAAGGGGCGCCGCGCGCGCGGCGCCCCTTTTCGGCTGTCCGTCCCGGCGCCTCAGCGCCAGCGGGCGATGACCGTGGCGCCCCCGACGACCTTGTCCCCCGGGCCGACAAGCGGCTCCGCCGCGTCGGCGGGCAGGTAGACGTCGGTGCGGGAGCCGAACCGGATCAGCCCGAAGCGCTCGCCCCGGGCCAGCAGCGCGCCGATCGGCGCCCGCTGCACGATCCGCCGGGCGATCAGGCCGGTGCGCTGCGCCACCACCACCGTGCCGCGCGCGGTGTCCAGCACCGTGTAGGCGGCCACGTTGTGCTCCGCCGCCGGCTTCATCGCGTTGGCGAAGCCGCCGTCGGCGACGAAGTAGTCGACCACCTTGCCGGCCACCGGGGCGCGGTTGACGTGCACGTCCAGCACGGAGAGGAAGACGGCGACCCGCAGCCACTCGCCCGCGCCGAAGCGCTCGTCGTGCATCCGCTGCACGGAGAGCACCCGCCCGTCGGCCGAGGCGACCACCGCCGCCGGGTCCTCCGGCACGTCCCGCTCCGGGTCCCGGAAGAAGGCGGCGACCGGGCCGGCGGCCAGGGCGGGGAGCAGCCAGAGCTTCGACCTCGGCCGGGTCAGCCGGGCCACGGCGGCCAGGCCGAGCGCGATGCCGGCCGCGGCGACCCCGTTCGAGTCGATGTGCATGCCGCGGGTCAGCGGCACGCTCGACGGGCGGTGCGCCGGAGCCAACCGGTCGGCCGAGGCGGCGTCGGCCGGGGTGAGGCGGAGCCGGTAAACCCGCAGCGGCGGGGTGTTGCGCAGCACCAGGTCGGTGCCGACGCCGTACAGCGCGCCCTGCCGGTCCAGCTCGGCGGCCGCGCCCGCCGTGCGCCCCGGCGTGGCGGCGGTGGCCACGCTCAGCACCGCACCCTCGGCGAGATACTTGGTGAGGCCCTCGACGGCGGCACGGGCCTCGTCGGCCGTGCCGGTGAGCGGTTCCCCAGCGACGACCACGGCGGCCGGCTCGGCCTCGGCGAGCGTGTCGACCACGCGGACCCGGTCGGCGACCCAGCGGCCCTGGGCGGTGACGTGGGTCCGCAGCGTCGCCGGGTCGGCCGAGGCCGCCGGCACCAGGGTGAGGGTGTCGCCGGGCAGCAGCGCGTCGATCGCCGCGGCCAGCACCGCGGACTCCGGCGTCGCGCCGACCAGCAGCGCGGCCTTGGGGTCGTTGATCCGGGCGAGCTCGGTGACGAGGGTACGGGCGGCTCGCTCGCCGATGCGGACCGGACCGGACGGGCCGGGGGTGCGCACGGCGGGGGACTGCGTCATGTCGGGCGGGCTCCTGACGGGGTAGAGACGGAATCGCGGCGGGACAGCCACGGCGGGGCGGTCCGGCCGGCGCGGCGGCCAGGTCGGCGCGGGCCGGCCGGCGGAGGCGAGATCTCCACCGGCCAGCATAGGCCGCTGCCGCCGCCGGCGGCACCGCTGTGGTCAGCCGCGCGGACGCTCTCCACCGGCCGGGGGTCCGTCCACCGGTCGGGTGGGGCCTTCCTCGTCGGCGACGCGCTCCTCGACGGCCTCGGCCCGCCCGTCCGTGACGACCTCCGTCGGCCACTCGTCGGCCTCGTCCCCGACCCGCGGGTCGGTCGCCCCCCGAGGGGCCGGCCCGCCCGACCCCGGCCCGTCGGTCGTCGGCCCGCCCGAGATCGGCGCGGAGACGTCCCACTCGGGGCGACCGCCCCACTCGGGCCGGTCGCCCCAGTCGGATCGTCGGCCGCCCCAGGAGGCCGGGTCCTCGGCCGGGCCGGGCCGGTCGAGGTCCCACCGGGTCGCGTCGGCCTCGGGCGCGGCCCGGTCGGACGCCCCGCCCTCCGCCTGCGGGGCCGGCGGTACGGAGGCGGGCGCGTCCGCTGCCCCGGGCGCCGCCGCCGGGGCGGACCGCCCGGAGCGCAGCGCGCCCACCAGGCCGAGCAGACCGATCAGGATCAGCGCGCCGGCCAGGAACCAGCCGACCGGCGGCAGGGCGAGCCCGAGCAACTGGGCGAGCAGCCACCACGCGGCGAAGCCGAGGAAGACCAGCCCGAAGGCGAACGACACGACGTCGGTGCGGTGGGCCTTCACCGGGTCACCTCCAGGTTGCCGGCGTTGACGTGGATGTAGAGGCGCAGCGTGCCGCCGCCGGCCCCGTCGGCGCCGAGGTCGACCGCCTCCCGGAGCTGGCCGTCGAGCCCGCCGGAGCGCTTGCCGAAGACGACCGCGTCGCCGGCGTTGACGTCGGCCACCGTGGTCACGTCGACGTTCGGCGGCACCACCACGGTGCACTCGCCGAAGTTGACGGAGACCGTGATCTGGGTGTCCTTCTTGTCGAAGTCGACGGCGCGCAGGTCCAGGACCGCGTCGCCGAAGCTGTTCTCGTACCGGTCGGCCAGGTCGCGGTGGTCGGTCGGCGCCCAGGTGACGTTGCCGTCGACGCCGCGGATCCGGTCGTAGGACTCGGCCACGGTGGCCACCCCGAGCGCGGCGGCGGCCACCACGCCGAGCGCGATCAACCACCGCGCCCGCCCGAACCAGGTGCCGACCAGCAGGCCGAGGCCGATGGTGGCCAGTGTGGCGGCGAAGTACGCCGACGCGCCGACGTCGAAGATGTCCAGCAGGTCGATGACGGCGACCAGGCCCAGGGCGAGGAAGATCAGCGAGAACGTCACCGGCCCGAGCGAAGAGCGCTCGCGCGGTCGCTTCGGCGGCTTCGTCGGCGGTTTCGGCGGCGTGGGCGGGCCGGTGGTCGGCCCACCGTGCGGCGCGAACGGGCCGTGCGGGGCGAACGGGCCGTGCGGCGCGAACGGGGGCCGGTAGCCCGGCGGCAGGGGCGGGGGCAGCGGGGGACCCGGCGTCGGGCTGCCGCCCGGGGACGCGGCGGGCCACCCGGAGGTGGGTGTCACCGGCGGCCAGCCGGCGGCGGCCGTACCCGTGGGGGGGTGTCCGGGCGTCGTCGGCGCGACCAGCGGCGGGGCGAGCGGCGCGGTGGTGGGCTCGGGCGGCTGACCGGAGACCGGAACCGGGGCGCCCCCGTGCGGGTACGGGCCGGGCGCCGGCGCGGCCGGGCCCGACGGTGTCACGGCGACCTCCGGCGCGGCGGCGTACGCGGCCGGGGCGGGGTAGCCCACCGGCGGTACGGGCCCGGGCGGGGCGGCGGGCGGCCCGGGCGGTACGGGGCCGGCCGGGGCTCCCCGGTTGTCCCGGTTCAGCAGCAGCGCGCCGCCGACCAGGATGGTGGCGCCGAGCAGCACCGCCCGGAACGCGTCGGTGACGATGTAGCCGAAACTGATCGCGACCAGGATGCTCAACACGATCACGGTCACCGGGGACATGCTGGACCGGCCCCGGCCGAGCATCGACTCGACGGGGGAGGCGCTGTCCCCCTCGCCCGGAATGATCAGCCAAGCGGTGACATAGACCAGGATGCCGATGCCGCCGAAGAAGCCGAGCACCGCCAGCAGCACCCGCCAGAGCACCGGGTCGGTGTTGGTGGCTCGGCCGATCGCCGCGCAGACGCCCGCCAGGTAGCGGCCGTCGCGGGGGCGGACGAGCCCGTACCGCGAGGTGAAGCCGGCGCCGCCGTACGACGGCTGGGGCCCGCCGGTGGGGTCGGCGCCGGGCGGTGGCGCTCCGCCCGCGGCGGCGGCCGGCGCGGCCACGGGCGGTGGCGGCTCGAAGCCGGTGGGTGCGGGACCGCCGGCGGGCGTCGCGGCGGGGGGTGCTCCACCCGGCTGTGTCGCCCCGGGAGCGGGGAACTGGGCAGCTTCCTCGGTCATGTCCCGATCCTGCTGCCCCGGGCGGCCGGACGACCTCCGGTCCCGACCCTGACCCCACCCTGAGATCCCGGCGGGGCGAATGTCGGGGGCGTCCCCGTGGTCGGGCGGCGCCGGATCGTGTGACGATCGACCCGGCGCCGGAAGCGAACCGTCGCTCGTTCTCGTGCCCGTCGTGACCAGGGGGTATCCGATCAGCGCCGTGATCCAGCCACCCCGCCTCTACCGTGCCCCCGAGCACCGGATGGCCGCCGGGGTGGCCGCCGGTATCGCCGACCACCTCGGCATCTCCGTGCTGCGGGTGCGGGTCGCCTTCATGGTGCTGCTCGGGCTGAGCGGGCTCGGCCTGCTGCTCTACGCGGCCTTCTGGGCCGTCGTGCCGCTGCGTCCGGGCGACACCGCCGTCGCGCCCCGCCGGGACGTCGCCCAGCTGCTGCCGTTCGTGGCGATCGGCCTCGGTGTGCTGCTGGTCCAGGTGATGGTCTTCGACTCGGTCGGCGCGGCCGGCACCGCCGGTTGGCTGGTCGCGATCATCGCGGTCGGCGCCGGCGTGATCTGGCACCAGTCGGCCCCCGAGCGGCGGCTCCAGTGGGGCGGCTCCATGCCGGTGCCGTGGCTCGGTGCGGTGGTGGAGGAGAGCGACCGGCGGGCCTTCGTGCTCCGGTTCATCGGCGGCGGGGTGCTGGTCGCGGTCGGCATCATCGGGGTCGCCGCGGTCTACTCGCCGGCGCAGAACTTCGACGCCGTCCTCAACGGCGTGATCTTCGCCCTGGTCGGGCTGGCCGGGGTGGGCGTGGTGGCCGCGCCGGTGCTGTGGCGGACGTACAACCAGCTCCGGTCGGAGCGCGAGGGGCGCATCCGCGAGCAGGAGCGGGCCGAGTTGGCCGCCATGGTGCACGACCAGGTGCTGCACACCCTCGCCCTGATCCAGCGCAACGCGAGCGACGTCAAGACCGTCCAGCGGCTCGCCCGCGGGCAGGAACGCTCGCTGCGCAACTGGCTCTACAAGCCGGCCGGCTCGCCCACCGAGCGGTTCGCCGCCGCCCTGGAGCAGGCCGCCGCCGAGGTCGAGGACACCTTCGCGCTCACGGTCGAGGCCGTGGTGGTCGGCGACCGGGAGACCGACGAGCGGGTCGGCGCGCTGGTGGCCGCCGCCCGCGAGGCGCTGGTGAACGCCGCCCGGCACGCCGGGGTGCAGACGGTCTCGCTCTACGCCGAGGTCGAGCCGGATCAGGTCAGCGTCTTCGTCCGGGACCGGGGGAAGGGCTTCGACCCGGATACGGTGGAGGACCACCGGCACGGCGTCCGAGGCTCGATCATCGGGCGGATGAGGCGGCACGGCGGCCGGGCGGAGATCCGCTCCGGTCCGGGTGAGGGGACCGAGGTCCGGTTGATCCTGCCGATCTCCCGGGACCCGGCAACGGCGGAGAGGGACAAGTCATGACCGAGCAGTCGATGGAACCGGTCGAGGGGGCGGCTGCCCGCGCCGAGCGCCTGCGGGTCTTCCTCGTCGACGACCACGCCATGTTCCGTGCCGGCGTCCGCGCCGAGCTGGGCGCGCACGTCGAGGTGGTGGGCGAGGCGAGCACCGTCGGCGAGGCGGTCACCCGGATCGCCGCCACGCTGCCCGACGTGGTGCTGCTCGACGTGCACATGCCCGACGGCGGCGGCCGGGCCGTGCTGGAGGCGATGCGGCGTACCCATCCGCAGGTCAAGTTCCTGGCGCTGAGCGTCTCGGACGCGGCGGAGGACGTGATCGGGCTGATCCGGGCCGGCGCGCGGGGCTACGTCACGAAGACCATCTCCCCGGACGAGCTGGCCGCCGCGGTCCGCCGGGTGGCCGACGGCGACGCGGTGTTCAGCCCCCGGCTGGCGGGGTTCGTGCTGGACGCGTTCGCGGCCCGCCCCGACGCCCCGGTGGCCGACCCGGAGCTGGACCAGCTCACCAACCGCGAGCGTGAGGTGCTGCGGCTGCTCGCGCGGGGGTACGCCTACAAGGAGATCGCCAAGGAGCTCTACATCTCCATCAAGACCGTGGAGACGCACGTGTCGAACGTGCTGCGCAAGCTCCAGATGTCCAACAGGTATGAGTTGTCCCGCTGGGCGGCCGATCGCCGGCTGGTGTGAGCCACTTTTTATCGCCATCTTTTCGGGCGTAAGAGACGAAGGCGGCCCACCGGGGCTGACAAACGATCAACGATCGCCCCATAATGCCCCGTCGCGTTCTCGCGTGCGGGTGGTGCGCATCCCGCGGGAACGGCGGCTCGACGCAACCCGCCCTGTGCGGGTCACCCCTGGGGAGAGGTGCACCAAACTGATGTTCGGACAACGAGGACGGCGCTGGGCGCGGATCGCGCTCGCGACCGTCGCGGGTGGCGCGCTGGCGCTCGGCTCCGCCGCGCCTGCCGCCGCCGAGCCGGCGACCGGTGTGGCCAAGTCGGTGAAGGGCAGCAACGTCACGCTGCTGCTCGACGGCAAGCCGAAGAGCACCGGGGCGCTGGCGCTCAAGATCGACGACAAGCTCGTGCCGGCCTTCTGCATCGACTACCACACCAACGTGGCGATCGACGGCAAGTACAAGGAGGGCACCTGGAACGAGTCCCAGGTGAAGAACCTGGGCAAGGTGCAGTGGGTGCTCACCCACGGCTACCCGAACGCCGACTCCGCCAAGCTGCTGGCCGCGGCCGGGGCCACCGTGCCGGAGCAGGCCGACAGCAAGAACCTGCTCTACTTCGGCACCCAGACCGCCGTCTGGCACTTCAGCGACGGGATCACGCTGGGTGACTGGGTCAAGGACAAGGGCCTGCTCGGCAAGAAGCAGTACGACGTGGTCAAGAAGGTCCACGACTACCTGATCGCCAACGCCACCGACCAGCCCGAGCCGAAGGCCGAGCTGAGCGTCGACCCGGCGAGCGCCAAGGCCACCGTCGGCGAGAAGGCCGGCCCGTTCACCGTCAAGGGCCCGGCCGGTGAGATCACCGTCGCGGTCAGCGGCGGCGCGGCGGTCGACGCCGAGGGCAAGCCGGTCACCACGACCACCAACGGCGGCCAGTTCTGGCTCACCGCGGACGGCGCCGGCGAGGTGAAGGTGACCGTTTCCGCCCAGGACTCCGTCTCCTTCGGCCGGGTGTTCCTGTTCACCGGCGAGCGCGCCGCGCAGAAGCTGATCCTCGGCGGCAGCACCGGCGCGACCGTGACCGCCGCGGCCGAGGCCGCGTTCACGACGCCGGCCGAGTCCCCGTCGCCGAGCGCCCCGGCGCAGTCGCCCACGCCGAGCGCCCCCGCGGAGTCGCCGTCGCCGACCGCTCCGGTCGACAGCCCGGCCCCGTCGACCTCGCCCGCCGGAAACGGCGGCGACCTGCCGCTGACCGGCTCCCCGATCGCCGCCGCGATCGCCGCCGGCGTGGCCCTGCTGGCCGCCGGTGCGGTCGCCGTGCTGATGTTCCGCCGGCGCAAGCTGCGCTTCACCGCCTGATCGACGCCCGTTCACGGCCCCGGCCCCGGTACCGCCCCGCGCGGTGCCGGGGCCGGGGCCGTTCGGTGCCCGGTTCGGCCGGCGGGAGATCGGCGCGCGGCACGGCCGTCCGGCGGCAGCCGTGCCGGCCCGGCGCGGGCCCGGGTGTCCCGGCGGCGGCGAATCCCCGTGACCGCCTGAGCCGGAGCAGGTACGCGACGTCGGCGCCCTCGTCCGCCCAGGCGGTGACGGTGCCCGCACAGCCGAAGCCGACATCGTCCGGATGGGCAAAAACGGCCACCGCGCGGACGACGTCGACGGCCGCCGCCGGAGGCGGCGGGGAAGCTCACAGTCGCCGGTCGAGCCGGGGGCGCGGGACCCCTCCGAACCATGTCTTTCCTGCTCAGAGCGGTACGACTCGCGTAGATCATGATCTTTTTTCAAGTATCGGCAACGTGGCGACCAACTAACGGCTTGATAACGGCACCTTCACGGAACGGGCCGGTGGGTGTCACAGTGGCAGCACCTCACCCCTCATGTGAGGCACTTCGTACGGCCTGACGACCACGGACCCGCTCGATGACGGTGCTCCGTGGTGGTCTCGTGTGTGCGGTGCCGAAGCGCGACGGGCGGGGCGGCCCGGCGGATTCGTACAACATCTTGTCCCGAATTCACTGCGGTGAAACCGGCTCCCCGCGGCGCGGGGCTGCCGGACGTGTCACCCCCTTACGTGCGTGAAACCCACGACGGATCCAGGTTCAGAAAGAGGAGGCCCCTCGGAATGAGAGTCTCGAAGCGGGCAAGCAGCGCGGTCGCGCTGGGCGCGGCATTCGCGCTCGTCGCGTCCGGTTGCTCGAGCAGCGACAGCGACGGCGGGGACGCCGGCGCGAGCGCCGACGGCGCGATCACCATCGACGGCACTCAGCCGGAGGTCGGCCTGGTCCCGTCGAACACCACCGAGACCGGTGGTGGCGCGATCATTGACTGGATCTGGACCGGCCTGGTCGAGTACCCGAACGACGGCAGCGCCCCGCGCAACGCGGTCGCCGAGTCGATCGAGACGACCGACTCCAAGGTCTACACGATCAAGATCAAGAAGGACACGAAGTTCCACGACGGCACCGTCGTCAAGGCCAAGAACTTCGTGGACGCCTGGAACTGGGGCGCCTACTCGCCGAACGGCGCGCAGAACGGCAGCTTCTTCGCCGACATCCAGGGCTTCGACCAGGTCCACACCGAGGACCCGGACGGTGCCGAGGGCCCGAAGAAGGCCCCCGAGCCCGCGGCCAAGGAGATGTCCGGCCTGAAGGTCGTCGACGACTTCACCTTCGAGGTGACCCTCGCCGCGCCGACCGCCGTGTTCCCGACCAAGCTCGGCTACAGCACCTTCATGCCGCTGCCGGACGCGTTCTTCACCCAGGGCGCCGAGGCCTTCGGCAAGAAGCCGATCGGCAACGGCCCGGTCAAGTTCGTGTCGTGGGAAGACGACGTCCAGATCAAGCTGACGCGCTTCGATGACTACTCCTTGAACGACAAGATGAAGATCAAGGACGTAAACATCAAGATCTACCAGGACGACACGGCGGCGTACAACGACCTGCTCGCCGGCAACCTGGACTTCCAGCAGCAGGTTCCGGTCTCCGCCATCGCGGGTGACAAGTGGAAGAACGACCTGGGCGACCGGGCCATCTCCTCCACCACCCCGTCGACCGGCATCATCGCCTTCCCGATCTACGACAAGCGCTTCCAGAACCCGAAGCTGCGTCGCGCCGTCTCGCTGTCGATCAACCGCCAGGAGATCAGCGACAAGATCTTCTTCGGTTCGCGCAAGCCGGCCGACAGCTGGGCCAACCCGCTGACCCCGGGCGCCAAGGCCGGCAACTGCACCGCCTGCCAGTTCAACGTCGACGAGGCCAAGAAGCTCCTCGCCGAGGCCGGCGGCTTCACCGGCGAGCTGGTCATGTACTACAACGCCGACGCCAGCCACAAGGAGTGGATGGAGGCCGTCGCGCAGCAGGTCAAGACGAACCTCGGCATCAACGCCCGCGCCGAGGGCGTGCCGACCTTCGCGGTGTTCCGCCAGAACATCAACGCCGGCAAGATGAACGGCATGTACCGCGCCGGCTGGCAGCAGGACTACCCGGACGTCGAGAACTGGATCAACCCGCTCTACGTGACCGGCGGTTCCTCGAACGACGGCAAGTACAGCAACCCGCAGGTCGACGCCCTGGCCAAGGAGGCCAGCGCCTCTCCGAGCGTGGAGGCCGCGCACGCCAAGTTCGCCGAGGCCGTCGCCATCATCGACCAGGAAGTCCCCTCGGTCCCGGTCTACTTCGGTGGTCAGCAGTCCGGCCACTCGGACAAGATCAAGAAGATCGAGCTGACCAACGTCGGTGAACTCGACCTCACCTCGGTCGAGCTCTGATCCGAACGGTCTGACCCCGGGTCGGGCTCACCTACCGGTGAGCCCGACCCGGGCCGTTCCGTGAGGGGGCGTCACCCCACTCCCTCGCCACGTCTGTCATCCCCGTGTCGGCCGTCCGACGCGCGCCCCCTGTCTGGAGGACCACCCCATGGGCCGTTATCTGTTGAGACGGCTGCTCCAACTCATCCCGGTCTTCATCGGGACGACGTTCCTGATCTATTGGCTCGTGTGGTCGGTGCCCGGCGATCCCTTCGCGGGCAAGTGTGGCGAGCGTCCCTGCCCCGACAGCTTCGTCAACAAGATGACCGAGAAGTTCAAGCTCGACGAGCCGCTCGTGGTGCAGTACGGCAACTACATGAAGAACCTCTTCCAGGGCGACTTCGGGCAGACGTTCGGCGGCCGGGAGATCGGCGACATCATCGCCACGTCGTACCCGAACACCCTGAAGCTGGCCCTGGTGGCGCTGGCCGTCGAGGCGGTCATCGGCCTGACCGCGGGCGTGCTCACCGGTCTGCGCCGCAACGGCTTCCTGGACAACCTGGTCCTCGTCTCCAGCCTCTTCCTGATCGCGCTGCCGATCTTCGTCATCGGCTTCGTGGCGCAGTGGCTGCTCGGCGTGCAGTGGGGCATCGTCAAGCCGACGGTCTCCAGCGAGATGCGGCTCTCCGAGCTGATCGTGCCCGGCTTCGTGCTCGGCAGCGCCTCGATGGCGTACATCGCCCGGTTGGCCCGCACGAGCATCGCGGAGAACCGGCGCGCCGACTACGTGCGCACCGCGATCGCCAAGGGCCTGCCGATGCGCCGGGTGGTCGGCATCCACCTGCTGCGCAACTCGCTCATCCCGGTCGTGACGCTGCTCGGCACCGACCTCGGTGCCCTGATGGGCGGCGCGATCGTCACCGAGGGCATCTTCCAGGTCAACGGGATCGGCCAGCAGGTCTACCGCGCGATCATCACCAAGGAGAGCGCTACGGTTGTCTCCATCGTGGTGGTCCTGGTGCTCGTCTACCTGCTGATGAACCTGGTGGTCGACCTGCTCTACGCCGCCCTGGACCCGAGGATCCGCTATGAGTGAGCGCAGCGAACGAATCATGATTGCAGCGTGCGTGGGCACCCCCGCCCACGCCGAGCGGAGTGAGGTACGGGCATGAGTGACCCGAGTGCCGCCTCGATCGTCAGCACCCCGCCGGCGGAGGCGCCCAACGAGATCGGCGCGCCGACCAACGCGGGCCTGCCGGAGAACGCCCGCAAGGAGAAGCCGCGCGGCCTGCTCGGCGACGCCTGGCGTGACCTGCGCCGCAAGCCGCTGTTCTGGATCTCCGCGGCGTTCATCGTCCTCTTCCTGCTGATGACGGCGTTTCCCTCGCTGTTCACCTCCGGCGACCCGGAGAACGGCAACCTGCAGAACAGCCTCGTCGGGCCGTCCTCGGAGGCCTGGTTCGGCTACGACTTCCAGGGTCGGGACGTCTTCGCCCGGGTGATCCACGGCACCCGCGCGTCCATCGTGGTCTCCCTGCTCTCGGTGCTCGGCGTGCTGCTCTTCGGCGGCGCGATGGGCATCGTCGCGGGCTACCGGGGCGGCTGGGTGGACGCGCTGCTCTCGCGGATCGCCGACATCTTCTTCGGGCTGCCGTTCGTGTTGGGCGCCATCGTGATCCTGACCACCTTCAACGGGTCGGGAACGAGCAACAGCAAGGCCGAGATCATGGGCCTGGTCAGCATCTCCCTGATCGTGTTGGGCTGGCCGGTCGTGATGCGGCTGATGCGCTCCTCGGTGCTGGCCACCAAGGAGGCGGACTACATCGTCGCCGCCCGCGCCCTGGGCGCCGGGACGGGCCGGATCATCCTCAAGCACCTGTTGCCGAACTGCCTCGCCCCGCTGCTGGTCTACGGGACGATCCTGGTCGGCTCCTACATCGGCGCCGAGGCGACGCTCTCCTTCCTGGGCGTCGGCCTGAAGAGCCCGGTGGTCTCCTGGGGCATCATGATCAATGAGGCGCAGTCCCTCATCCGCGTTGCGCCCTACCTGCTCTTCTTCCCCGCCGGGTTCCTCGTCACCGCAGTGCTGAGCTTCGTGATGCTCGGCGAGGCGGTCCGCGAGGCCCTCGATCCGAAACTCCGCTAGGGGAGATTCAGTGTCCGACATTCTGGTGTCCGAGCAGTCCGCAGCCGGCGCGTCCGGCCGCCCCTCGGGCAGGTTGCTCGAGGTCGAAGACCTCCGGGTGGAGTTCCGCACCCGGGACGGCGTCGCCAAGGTCATCAACGGGGTCACGTACCACGTCGACGCGGGGGAGACCCTCGCCGTGCTCGGCGAGTCCGGCTCCGGCAAGAGCGTCACCGCGCAGACCGTCATGGGCATCCTCGACACGCCGCCCGGCTTCGTCACCGGCGGTCAGGTCCGCTTCCACGGCAAGGACATGCTCGGCATGTCCTTCGAGGAGCGGCGCCGCATCCGCGGCGAGGGCATCGCGATGATCTTCCAGGACGCGCTCTCGGCGCTCAATCCGGTCTTCACCGTCGGGTTCCAGATCGCCGAGCAGTTCCGGGTGCGGCGCGGGATGAGCCGCTCCGACGCGAAGAAGCGCGCGATCGAGATGCTCGACCAGGTCAAGATCCCGAACGCCAAGGGCCGGTTCAGCAGCTACCCGCACCAGTTCTCGGGCGGCATGCGGCAGCGCGCGATGATCGCGATGTCGCTCGCCCTGGACCCGGAGGTGCTGATCGCGGACGAGCCCACCACGGCGCTCGACGTGACGGTGCAGGCGCAGATCATGGACCTGCTCGCCGAACTCCAGCGCGAGCGGCGGATGGGCCTGATCCTGATCACCCACGACCTCGGCGTGGTCGCCGACGTCGCGGACCGGATCGCGGTCATGTACGCGGGCCGGATCGTGGAGGAAGCCAACGTCTACGACCTGTACGCCAAGCCGGCGCACCCGTACACGATCGGTCTGATCAACTCGATCCCGCGGCTGGACGAGAAGGGGCAGGAGCTCCGGACGATCAAGGGCCTCCCGCCGAACCTCATGAACATCCCGCCGGGCTGCCCGTTCAACCCGCGCTGCCCCATGGCGCAGCCGGTCTGCCGGGAGAAGGTCCCGCCGCTGCTGCAGGTGGGCGCCGGCCGGGCCAGCGCCTGCCACTTCGCCGAGGAGCTGGTGAACCGTGACTGAGAACATCCTCGAGGTCCGTGACCTGGTCAAGTACTATCCCGTGACCCGGGGCGTGGTGTTCAAGAAGACCATCGGCCACGTCAAGGCGGTCGACGGGGTCTCCTTCGAGCTCAAGGCCGGCGAGACCCTCGGCGTGGTCGGCGAGTCGGGCTGCGGCAAGTCGACGCTGGCCCGGGTGCTGATGAACCTGGAGAAGCCGACCGGCGGCAGCGTCCACTACAAGGGCCAGGACATCTCCAAGCTCTCCGGTCCGGCGCTGCGTCGGCTGCGCCGGCAGATCCAGCTGGTGATGCAGGACCCGTACACCTCGCTGAACCCGCGGATGACGGTCGGCGACCTGATCGGCGAGCCGTTCGAGATCCACCCGGAGGTGGCGCCGAAGGGCAGCCGCCGGGACAAGGTCAAGGAACTGCTCGACCTGGTGGGCCTGAACCCGGAGCACATCCACCGCTACCCGCACCAGTTCTCCGGTGGCCAGCGGCAGCGCATCGGCATCGCCCGGGCGCTCGCCCTGCGGCCCGAGATCATCGTCTGCGACGAGCCCGTCTCCGCCCTGGACGTGTCGATCCAGGCCCAGGTCATCAACCTGCTGGAGAAGCTCCAGGACGAGCTCGGCCTGTCGTACGTCTTCATCGCGCACGACCTGTCGGTGGTCCGGCACATCTCGGACCGGGTCGCGGTGATGTACCTCGGCAAGATCGTGGAGATCGGCACCGAGGACGAGATCTACGAGCGCCCGACCCACCCGTACACCCAGGCCCTGCTCTCGGCCGTGCCGGTGCCGGACCCGACCGTGCGGGAGAACAAGGCGATCATCCGCCTCACCGGTGACGTGCCGTCGCCGGTCAGCCCGCCGTCGGGCTGCCGGTTCCGGACCCGGTGCTGGAAGGCGCAGGACGTCTGCGCCGAGCAGGTCCCGCTGCTGGAGATCCGCCCCGGCTCGGACCACCCGAGCGCCTGCCACTTCGCCGAGAAGCGCGAGATCGTGCACACGCACGAGGCGTGATCCCCACGGAACCGCCCGCCGACGTCATCGCGACGACGGCGGGCGGTTCCGTCGTTCCGGACGGTCCGCCACCGCCCGCAGGCGGCGGCGTCGCGCCCCGGCGGCGGCCGGGGACGCGACGGTCCGCCCGCCGCTGCCGAAGCCCGGGTGGCGAAGGCGCTGAACGCGGTGGGTACGCCTCACAGGGGGCCGCGGCCGGCGCGGAGCAGCAGCAGCGCGAGTTGCGTGCCGTCGGCGCCGAGGGCGCTGCGGAAGCGCTCCAGGATCTCCCGCTCCCGGGACAGCACCAGCCGGGTGCCGCCGGAGGCCATCCGGGTGACCCCGACCTCCTGGGAGAGCCGCGCCCGCTCCTGCCAGAGCTCGACCAGCGCCCGGTCGATCTCGTCGATCCGCTCCCGGATCTCGACGATCCGGGCGGCGGCGGCCGGTTCCGGGGTGCCGGTGCGCGCCTCGGGCCTCGGGTCGTCGCCCCCGGGCGCGCCGCCCGGGGGCGCGGCGGCACCGGGGCCCGGCCGGCCCGCCTCGGGACGCGTCACGCTGCCGCTCGACTCCACCACGTCTGACATCATCGGGTACCCCTCGCCGTCCGGTGCCCGGTGCCCGGATCCCGGGACGGAGAAAGCCCCGGGCTCCAGGAGCCCGGGGCTTTCTCGTAGGTCTGGTTGATCAGGCGCGACCCACGGCTGCCGGACTCCCGGTGCCGTAGTAAAAGAAGCGGATGCGCTGACCGAACATGTCGTCGAGTATGCCGATCCCCGGCCGACCCGCGCAAGGATTCGGCGGAACACGCCTCCGTACGTGCGGTCCCGGCGCCGCCGCCGACGCCGGGACCGCGCGCGCCTCAGCCGAGCCGGGTGATGCGGTCGGCGGGTCCGGGAGCGACCGGTCCGCCGGCGCCCAGGTGAGCGATCAGCGCGTCGACGTCGAAGCCCGGGGCGGTGGCCCGCGCCGTGCCGGCCTGCAACTCCGTGAAGCCGTCCCCGCCGTTGGCCAGGAAGTCGTTCGTGGTGACCCGGTAGCTGGCCGCCGGGTCGACCGGCACGCCGTCCAGGGCCAGGGCGCTGACCCGGGAGCCCGCCGGGGCGGTGGTGTCGTACGAGTAGGTCAGCCCGGCCGAGACCTGGAGGATGCGCTGGGTGGTCTGCCCGTTGAAGCCGACGAACTGCTGCTCCAGCACGTTGCGCAGCTGGGCGCCGGTGAGGGTCTGGGTGACCACCAGGTTGTTGAACGGCTGGACGGTGAACGCCTCTCCGTAGGTGATCTCGCCCGGTGCCTCGCCCCCGGCCGAGGCCGCGTACGGCAGCGACGCCCGGATGCCGCCCGGGTTCATCAACGCGATCTGCGCCCCGCTGGACCGGGTGTACGCGAGCTGCGCGTCGGCGATCACGTCACCGAGCGGGCTCTCCCCGTTCGGCCGGGCGTCGCGCACGATGTCGGCCGAGATCCGGCCCACCACCCGGTTGGCGATGGGCGCGACGGCCGCCCGGTACTTGTCGGCCAGCGCCTTCGCGCCCGGGTCGACCAGGTCGGGGTTGCGCACGTACGTGCCCGGCGCGCTCTGCTGCCAGCTGCCGTCGGGGTTGCGTACGCCGTTCTCGACGACGACGTTGCGGGCGGTGATGCCGGTGAAGCGCCCGCTACGTCGGTCGAGCGAGTAGTCCACGTCGGTGATCAGCTGGCCGTTGTTGCCGGCGCTGGTGACCACGCTGCGGGCGCCCGAGGAGTTCGGCAGCGAGCAGGAGTAGAAGCGGTGCGTGTGGCCCGAGACGACCAGGCCGAACTCGGGCCGCAGGCCCCGGACGATGTCCACGACCGGGCCGGAGAAGTTGGCGCAGTCGGAGACGCCCGGGGCGGCCGGCGGCGGGGACTGGGCGCCGCCCTCGTGCACCAGCAGCACCATCGCCTTGACGCCGAAGAGCTTGAGCAGGCCGCCCCACTTGTTGGCGGTCGCCACCTCGTCGGTGAACCGGACCGAGGAGATGCCGGCCGGGTTGACGATGCCCGGCGTGCCCTCCAGGGTCACGCCGACGAAGCCGACCGGCACCCCGCCGACGAACTTCACGTCGATCGGCGGCAGGATCGGCAGGCCGGTCTTCTTGCTGACCGTGTTGGCGGCGAGGTAGGTGAACTTCGCGCCGGCGAAGCCGTCCCCGTCCTGGCAGCCGTCGACCGGGTGGCAGCCGCCCTTGTTGATCCGGATCAGTTCGTCGACGCCCTCGTCGAACTCGTGGTTGCCGACGGAGCTGACCTCCAGGCCGATCTCGTCCATCAACTCGATCGTCGGCTCGTCGTGGAAGGCGGCGCTGACCAGCGGGGTGGCGCCGATCAGGTCGCCGGCGCCGACGGTGGTGGTGGCCCGGCCCTCGGCCGCGGCCTCGGCGCGCAGCTTCTTCAGCCAGGTGGCGAGGTACTCCACCCCGCCGGCGGGAGTGCCGTTGACGGCCGCGCCGCTGCCGCCGGGCGGGTCGATGGCGCCGTGGAAGTCGTTGTAGCTCAGGAAGTTGCCCTTGACCTCGCCGCCGGTGGGGGCGGCGTAGGAGACCGAGACGGGGGTGAGGCCGGCCGCCCGGTCGTCGGCGGGGGCCGACGCGGGCCGGGAAGCGGTGGACAGCGTGGCGACTACGGCCAGCGCGAGGGTGGGAGCGGCGAGGTGACGCAGCACCGCCCGACCGCGCGAACGCGGCTGGATCATGGTCGTTCTCCCAAGTCGTGTACGGGGGAGGAGCCGGATTTCAACGTCATCGTTCTGGAAACCGGACGGCGGCACCAGACGTGACACTGTGACAACTTCGTCTCGACGGGCGACGTGGGCCGGTCCGGTCGGTCGGGGCGGGGAAGTGTCCGCCGGGCGGCATAGACTCGCCCTGCGATGCATCCTCTCTTCGACATCCCCACGTCCCCGCCCGCGCCGGTGCCTGCCGCGAACCCGCCGCACCGGCCGAGGCCCGCGGCCGTCCACCTCGACCCGCAGGCCCTGGTCGAGGGCCTCAACGGGCCGCAGCGCGACGCCGTCACCCACGCCGGCTCGCCGCTGCTGATCGTGGCCGGCGCGGGCTCGGGCAAGACCCGGGTCCTCACCCACCGGATCGCCTACCTGCTGGCCGCCCGGGACGTGCACCCGGGCGAGATCATCGCGATCACCTTCACCAACAAGGCCGCCGGCGAGATGAAGGAGCGGGTGGGCCACCTGGTCGGCCCGCGGGCCCGGCTGATGTGGGTGTCGACGTTCCACTCCGCGTGCGTACGCATCCTGCGGGCCGAGCACGAGCACGCCGGGCTGAAGTCCACCTTCTCGATCTACGACGCGGACGACTCCCGCCGGCTGATGCAAATGGTCGCCAGGGAGCTCGACCTCGACCCGAAGCGCTACCCGGCGCGCGGACTCGCCGCCCAGGTCTCCAACCTCAAGAACGAGCTGGTCGACCCGGAGGGGTTCGCGGGCCGCGCCCAGGGCCCCAACGAGCGGGCGCTGGCGGAGGCCTACACGCTCTACCAGCGGCGGCTGCGCGAGGCGCACGCGCTGGACTTCGACGATCTGATCATGACGACGGTGCACCTGCTCCAGTCCCACCCGCACGTCGCCGAGAGCTACCGCCGGCGGTTCCGCCACGTGCTGGTCGACGAGTACCAGGACACCAACCACGCCCAGTACGTGCTGATCAAGGAGCTGGTCTCCGGCACGGAGGGGATCGAGCCGGCGGAGCTCTGCGTGGTCGGCGACGCCGACCAGTCGATCTACGCGTTCCGGGGCGCCACGATCCGCAACATCCTGGAGTTCGAGCGCGACTTCAGCGACTCCCGCACGATCCTGCTGGAGCAGAACTACCGCTCCACGCAGACGATCCTCAACGCGGCCAACGCGGTGATCGACCGCAACACCTCCCGCAAGCCGAAGCGGTTGTGGAGCGAGGCGGGGGCCGGCGAGCCGATCGTCGGCTACGTGGCCGACACCGAGCACGCCGAGGCCGACTGGGTCGCCCGCGAGATCGACCGGCTGGTCGACGCCGACGAGACCCGCCCCGGCGACGTGGCCGTCTTCTACCGCACCAACGCCCAGTCCCGGGTCTTCGAGGAGGTGTTCATCCGCGTCGGCCTGCCCTACAAGGTGGTCGGCGGGGTGCGCTTCTACGAGCGCAAGGAGGTCCGCGACGCGCTGGCCTACCTGCGCGCGGTCGTCAACGACGACGACACGGTCAGCCTGCGCCGGATCCTCAACACCCCCCGTCGCGGCATCGGCGACCGGGCCGAGGCGTGCGTGGAGGCGCTCTCCAGCCGGGACCGGATCTCCTTCGGGGCGGCGCTGCGGCGGGCGAAGGACGCCCCGGGTATCTCTGCCCGGGCGGCCAACGGCATCGCCGACTTCGTCGACCTGCTCGACGGCGCCCGCGAGCTGGCCGAGACCGGTACCCCGGAGGAGGTGCTGGAGGCGCTGCTGACCCGCTCGGGCTACCTCACCGAGCTGGAGGAGAGCCTCGACCCGCAGGACGCCGGGCGGGTCGACAACCTCCAGGAGCTGGTCAGCGTCGCCCGGGAGTACACGGAGCGGATCGAGGCGACCGGCGAGGAGGGGGAGCGGGCCACCCTGGCCGGCTTCCTGGAGCAGGTCGCGCTGGTGGCCGACGCCGACCAGGTGCCGACGGACGACCCGGACCACCAGGGCGTGGTCACGCTGATGACGCTGCACACCGCGAAGGGCCTGGAGTTCCCGGTGGTCTTCCTCACCGGCCTGGAGGACGGCGTCTTTCCGCACCTGCGTTCGCTGGGCGACAGCCGGGAGCTGGAGGAGGAGCGCCGGCTGGCATACGTCGGCATCACCCGGGCCCGGCAGCGCCTCTACCTCTCCCGGGCGGTGACCCGCTCCGCGTGGGGGCAGCCGTCCTACAACCCGCCGTCGCGCTTCCTTGAGGAGCTGCCGCCGGAACTGGTCCGCTGGGAGCGCACCGAGGGCTCGTACACCTCGTGGGCCGGCGGTGGCGGCGGCGTCGGCGGGCGCGCGGACCGGGCGCCCGGCGGGCGCGGGGCCTTCAACGGTGGCACGCCCAAGGCGGCGCAGCTGGCGAAGCGGCTGGGGGTCGACGCGAGCCGGTTGACCACCGCGAGCGAGCTGCCGCAGGGGCCGAAGGTCTCCGCCGGCGACCGGGTCAACCACCAGCGCTACGGCCTGGGGCGGGTGCTCGCCGTGGAGGGGCACGGCCCGGGGGCCCGCGCGCAGATCGACTTCGGCGACCAGACGATGTGGCTCGTGCTCCGGCACGCCCCGGTCGACAAGCTCTGACCCGCGCCACGGCCCGCTCCGGCGGCGTGCCGGAGCGGGCCGTGGCGGTGGGTGCGAATCAGCAGGCCACGTCGATGCCCCGGGCGCGCAGGAACGGCGCGGGGTCGATCTGGTTCCACATCTGGCCCTGGTGCACCTCGAAGTGCAGGTGCGGGCCGGTGGAGTCGCCGGTGGAGCCCTCCAGGCCGATGGTCTGCCCGGCACCCACCCGCTGACCCACGCTCACCCTGGCGGTGCTCAGGTGGGCGTAGTGGGTCAGGTAGCCGTTGCCGTGGTCGACGAAGACGGAGATGCCGTAGCCGTCGCCGACGTCGCCGGCCTTGGTGACCGTGCCGCCGAAGGCGGCCCGGACCGGCGTACCGGCCGGCAGCGCGAAGTCGATGCCGGCGTGCTGGGTGCCCCAGCGCGGGCCGTAGCAGGAGGTGATCGCCGCGCCCTTCATCGGGATCACCCAGCTCGGCTTGGGCTTGCTGGTCTTCTTCGGCTTGGCGGTGGTCGCCTTCGGGCTGGGCCTCGCCGACGGGCTGGTCTTCACCGGGCCGGGGGTGGGGCTGGCCGGGGCGGCGGTCGACGGGGCGGCCGAGGGGGTGGCCGGGGCGGTCGTCTCGCGGGCGGACCGGTCGGCGCGTTCGGCGGCGTCGGCGCGGTCCCGCGCGTCGTGGGCGGCGGCCGGGACGGGCGCCTCGTCGTTCCCGGTGGTCGCCAACGCGACGCCCCCGAGGCCGAGGCCGGCCAGGGCCGCGGCGGCGATGGCCAGTCGGGTGCGGCCGCCGGTCAACCTGCGGTGCCGGGCGGGGGCGTCGGGGGTGTTCTCGTTCTGAATGTCTTCCTGCACGGCGGACCTTCGCTGATCGAGGGGCACTTGACCTCGAAATACTGGTGTCGGGGCGGGCCGTGGCGGGTACCGGGACGTGGCGGCGGGGGACCCGCGGGGAGCCCGGCCGTCCGTTGCGTCGCCGGATGACGCTTTCGATCGCAAAAGTGATCATGAGTGCGGGTGGCGCCTGTCACAGTCGTGGCTGTGACCGGGCTTACTTTGGCCGGCGCGAGGCGACGAAAAACCGCCCGGATCATCAGATCCGGGCGGTCGACGGGCGATGCGTAGCGTCAGGAATCGGCTACGTCGCTGTAGTACGCCTCGGTTTGCAGCTTGATGTCCACTCCGCGCTCCTGGAGCCACGGCACCGGGTCGAGCGGCTCGCCCTTGACATGCACCTCCAGGTGCAGGTGGGAGCCGTAGGAGTGGCCCGTGTTGCCGACGAGGCCGAGCTGGTCGCCCGCCTTGACCTGCTGCCCCTCCTTGACGCTGAGCGCGGAGGAGTGGCCGTAGATCGCCTCGCTGCCGTCGGCGTGCTCGACGATCACCGTGTAGCCGTAGCCGCCGAACCAGCCGGCCTTGGTGACGGTGCCGGCGTGGATGGCGACGTAGGGCGTGCCCTCGGCGGCGACCAGGTCGACGCCGGTGTGCAGCTTGCCCCAGCGCATGCCGTAGGGCGAGTTGAACTCGTAGCCCTGGAGGGGGAGGAGCCAGACCTCGTTCTTGGCGGCCTTCTCGGCCCCGGCGCGGTCGCTGTCGCGGGAGGCGCGGTCGGCAGAGTCGGCGCGGGCCGCGGCGTCCTGGTTGACGGTCGAGGCGGCCTTGAGCTCGTCGAGGACCGACGGGCTGACGCTCTTGGCGTCGGGCAGGGCTCCCGCGCCGATCGCGACGATGCCGGCGCCCACGAACGCGGTGGTGACGACGGCGGCGTAGCGGCTACGCGGGGGGGTGGGTACGCGGCGACGACCGCGATATCGATCGGGCTCAGACGACAGGCGCTGGCGCACGCACACCCTCCGTTGTCGGGGATCCGAAGCGGCCCCCCGACGCCCGTGAAGCTCGGGTGAACGTCGGCTGACCGCGTCGTCACCCGTCCGTGGACCTGATGACAACCGTGGACACGTTAGCCACTCCCCACGCCCGTCACAAGCCGAAGCGCCGAATTGCTGGCGCGTTCTGTCCCTTTCCATGCGTTATTGTCACGGCTCGTACCATCAAACGGTGCCCCCCTAACTGCCCGTTCGTCGCGCACCGTGACCGAAACGGCGGACTCGTCCGGCTTGACGTCACGGTCCGTCGCGATCCGCCGTACGGCCTCGTTGGAGGGCCCCGGTGGGGCCTCGCGCCGTGAGCTTCGCCGCCCGGATTTCCCGGGCCGGGTCGCGCGGGTTACCGTTCGTTCAGTAGCCGCGGAGCCGGTCGTTCAGCGAAGCCGCGGAGCCGGTGAAAGGGATGCCTGATGAGCTCTCGTGTTCGGGTCGTCGTCGCCAAGCCGGGCCTGGACGGCCACGACCGTGGCGCAAAGGTCGTGGCGCGCGCCCTGCGCGACGCCGGTATGGAGGTCATCTACACCGGCCTGCACCAGACCCCGGAGCAGATCGTGGAGACCGCAATCCAGGAGGACGCCGACGCGGTCGGGCTCTCCGTGTTGTCGGGGGCGCACATGACGCTCTTCCGGCGGGTGCTGGAGCTGCTCGGTGAGCGTGACGCCCGCGACATCGTCGTGTTCGGTGGCGGCATCATCCCCGACGCCGACCTTCCGGAGTTGCAGCGGCTCGGAGTCGCCAAGATCTTCACCCCGGGCGCGACCACCCAGTCGATCGTGGAGTGGGTGCGGCAGAACGTCGCACAGCCGGTCGCCTGATCCGGCCCGCCCGGCGCCCCGCCGGGGTGCGCGCGGTGCCGTCAGCGCCCCGGTAGCCGCGCCCCGGCCGAATCCGGACAGGGGGGAGGGGCCGGACGCACCCCTCACACGTCCGGCCCCTCTATGCACGATGCCCCGCCGCCACCCCTCGACCGACAGGGCATCGGCCGTCTCCCGTCGCCGCGCTGTATCAGCGCTCCGACACCTGACTCAACGACGCCCTCGCGGAGGGGTTACGCGCCCCGCGCAACATCGCCCGGACGGCTGACGTCCGGCGGGGTCGAGGAAGAACGCGACCCGACGGCGCCGACTGTGCATTGCCACACACCGCGCACCCGCTCGGTTGCCGGCGGTGTCCACCTCGCTAGGCTGCGCCCAATGGCCTGTTTCAACTGATGACAGGCGTCAAACTGATTTCCATAACGCTGGTGGCGGCGCGACGGCGCGCCGCGGAGACGGGACGGGACGCGCAAACGTGGACCTGTACGAGTACCAGGGGCGGGACCTGTTCGAGCGGCACGGCTTGCCCGTGCTCGCCGGCGGCGTCGCCACGACCCCGGAGGAGGCCCGCGCGATCGCCGAACGCCTCGGCGGTCGGGTGGTCGTCAAGGCACAGGTGAAGGTCGGTGGCCGAGGCAAGGCCGGCGGCGTGAAGCTGGCCGAGGGCGCGGAGGAGACGGTGGCCCGCGCCACCGACATCCTCGGCATGGACATCAAGGGCCACACCGTCCACAAGGTCATGATCACGGTGACCGCGGACGTGGCCGAGGAGTACTACTTCTCCTACCTGCTCGACCGGGCGAACCGCACCTTCCTCTGCATCGCCAGCGTCGCGGGCGGCATGGACATCGAGCAGGTGGCCGCCGAGACCCCGGAGAAGGTCGTCAAGGCCCCGATCGACGCCAACACCGGCGTCGACGAGGCGAAGGCGCGCGAGATCGTCACCGCCGCCAACTTCCCGGCCGACGTGGCCGACCAGGTTGTCGAGGCCGCGGTGGGCCTGTGGAAGGCCTTCGTCGCCGAGGACGCCACCCTGGTCGAGGTGAACCCGCTGGCCAAGACCGGCGACGGCAAGCTGCTGCTGCTCGATGCCAAGATCACTCTCGACGAGAACGCCGCGTTCCGGCACCCGGACCACGAGGCGCTGGTCGACCAGGCCGCGGTGGACCCGCTGGAGCAGGCCGCCAAGGAGAAGGACCTCAACTACGTCAAGCTCGACGGTGAGGTCGGCATCATCGGCAACGGCGCCGGCCTGGTCATGTCGACCCTCGACGTGGTCGCGTACGCCGGCGAGCGGCACGGCGGCGTCAAGCCGGCCAACTTCCTCGACATCGGCGGTGGCGCGAGCGCCGCGGTGATGGCGAACGGGCTGGAGATCGTGCTCTCCGATCCGTCGGTGAAGAGCGTCTTCGTCAACGTCTTCGGCGGCATCACCGCCTGCGACGAGGTCGCCAACGGCATCGTGCAGGCGCTGGCCCTGCTCGAACAGCGCGGCGAGCAGGTCAGCAAGCCGCTGGTGGTCCGCCTCGACGGCAACAACGCCGAGGCCGGCCGGGCGATCCTGGACGGCGCGAACAACCCGCTGGTACAGCGGGTGGACACGATGGATGGCGCGGCCGAGCGGGCCGCCGAGCTGGCGGCTGCGGGGGTCTGACAATGGCTATCTGGCTGACCAAGGACTCGAAGGTCATCGTCCAGGGGATGACCGGTTCCGAGGGTTCCAAGCACACCCGGCGGATGCTCGCCGC
Organism: Micromonospora sp. CPCC 205561; assembly: GCF_036906775.1. Lineage (NCBI taxonomy): Bacteria > Bacillati > Actinomycetota > Actinomycetes > Micromonosporales > Micromonosporaceae > Micromonospora > Micromonospora sp. CPCC 205561. The sequence continues at coordinate 68,089 of NZ_JBAKHV010000031.1, forward strand.
GGGCACCAACGTCGTCGGCGGCGTCAATCCGCGCAAGGCGGGCCAGACGGTCGACTTCGACGGCACCGAGCTGCCGGTCTTCGCCGGCGTCGCGGACGCGATGGCGCAGACCGGTGCCGACGTGACCGTGATCTTCGTACCGCCGCAGTTCACCAAGGGCGCGGTCGTCGAGGCGATCGACGCCGGGATCGCCCTCGCCGTGGTGATCACCGAGGGCGTGCCGGTGCACGACACCGCCGCGTTCTGGGCGTACAACGTCGCCAAGGGCGAGCGGACCCGGATCATCGGCCCGAACTGCCCGGGCATCGCCTCGCCGGGCGCCTCCAACGCCGGCATCATCCCGGCCGACATCACCGGCGCCGGCCGCATCGGCCTGGTCAGCAAGAGCGGCACGCTGACCTACCAGATGATGTACGAGCTGCGTGACATCGGCTTCTCCACCTGCGTCGGCATCGGCGGCGACCCGATCATCGGCACCACCCACATCGACGCGCTCGCGGCGTTCGAGGCCGACCCGGAGACCGACGCGATCGTCATGATCGGTGAGATCGGTGGCGACGCCGAGGAGCGGGCCGCCGAGTTCATCAAGGCGAACGTGACCAAGCCGGTGGTCGGCTACATCGCCGGCTTCACCGCACCGCCCGGCAAGACGATGGGTCACGCCGGCGCGATCATCTCCGGCTCGGCCGGCACGGCCGACGCCAAGAAGAGCGCGCTGGAGGCCGTCGGCGTCAAGGTCGGCAAGACCCCGACCGAGACCGCCAAGCTCATGCGGGAGATCATGTCCGCGGGCTGAGCCCGGACCGACGTACGACCAGAGGGGCCGACCGTTCGCGGTCGGCCCCTCGTCGTACGTGGGGGTCGTGCTCAGTTGTTGTAGAGCGGGTGGTCGCCCCCGGCCCAGAGGAAGCCGCTGCCGATGATGTTGAGTACGCCGAGCGCGATCGCCAGGTAGCCGAGCACGGGGGACCGGCCGGAGCGCCTGGCCTCCCGGAGCGACAGATAGCCGAAGACGATCCCGAGGATGCCGCAGCAGAGCACGCCGAGGACGATGCCGAGCACGCCCCAGAGCATCGTGCGGTCCCGCCCGGGCGCGGGCGGCGGTGGAGGCGGCGGATACGAAGTGCTCACGGCTTCCCCTCCGGGGCGTCGGTGCCGCGACTTCGCGTCGCGTCCCTGCGCCGAGGCTAGACCGGATCGGGGGCGCGGGGCGGTGGATCACGGAACTCGTCGCCGCCGCGGGGCGGTATCGGACTGCCGCCGCCGGCCCGGCATGCCAGAGTAGACGCGATGTCCTCCGTCACCCCTGATCAGCCCAGCCGTCCCGGCGTCGACGTCCGTCCCGACGCCCGGTCGGCCGCGCCCGCCGGGCGGGGCCGGCGGGTACCGGCGCCGCGCGACGGCGAGCCGCGCCGCAGCCGCGCCCCGCTCGCCGTCGCGGCCGGGGTCGCCGCCGGATGGGCGGCGCTCACCTCGTGGCTGCCGGTCGTGATCGTGCTCTGGCTCTTCCAGCTCAGCGAGGGCGCCGCCTCCCTGACGGGCGCCCTCCGTGCCGGGCTGGCCGGTTGGCTGCTCGGGCACGGGGTCCCGCTGGAGACCGCCGCCGGCCCTCTCGGGCTGGCTCCGCTGGCGCTCACCGCGCTGGTGGTCTGGCGGCTGACCCGGGCGGGGGTGCACACCAGCCGGGCGATCGGCGCGCGGGGCGGGCGGTCGCCGCGCCAGGCGCTCCTCGCCGCCGGCGCGGTCGGCGTCGCGTACGCGCTGCTCGGCGTGCTCGCCGCGGTGCTGACGGGCACGCCGCCGCTGCGCGCCGGGGCGACCCTCGTCGTGCTCGGCACGCTCGCCGCCCTGGTCGGTTCCGCCCGGACCACGCGGGTGGCCGGTCTGCTCGCCGCGCGTGCGCCCGGGCCGCTGCGCGACGGGATCCGCACCGGGCTGGTCGCCGGGCTGCTGCTGTTCGGCGCGGGGGCCGGAGCGGCGGGCCTCGCCGTGGCCACCGGGGGCGGCGACGCCGCCGACCTGATCGGGGCCTACCGCACCGGGGTCGCCGGCCAGGCCGGGATAACCCTGGTCAGCCTCGCCTACGCGCCCAACGCCACGATCTGGGCGGTCAGCTACCTGCTCGGTCCGGGTTTCGCCGTCGGCACCGACACGGCGGTGCGCACCAGCGAGGTCTCCGTGGGGGCGCTGCCGGCCGTACCGCTGCTGGCCGGGCTGCCGCGCGGGCCGGTCGACGGGATCGGCGTCGGGCTGCTCGCGATCCCGGTGCTGGCCGGGATGGCAGCCGGCTGGCTGCTCGCCCGCCGGCTGCTGCGGGCCGCCGCAGAGGACCGGGCGCGGCCGGGCTGGGGGGCCCTGCTCGGGGCGGCGGCCCTCGCCGGGCCGGTGGCCGGGCTGGTGCTGGGCGCCGCCGCGGCCGCCTCGGCGAAGTCGGA